>NZ_CM003594.1:3146994-3470205 GCF_001435295.1 Psychrobacter sp. P11F6
GAGAAGCAAAGAAAAGCCCCATCATCTGACCTTGCATGCCTTTTGGCGCAAGCTTAGTCATCGCAGACAACCCGACAGGGCTGAGCGCCAATTCACCAAGTGTTAGCAATAATAAACTACCCACTAACCATAAAGGTGAAGCCAATCCACCATCGCTAGTCAAAATGCTTTTTGAGGCAAATATCATCAAAGCAAAGCCTGCAGCGGCAAACAACATACCAAGCGCAAACTTTACCATACTATTTGGCTCAAGGCCTCGATTGGCAAGCTTGACCCAAACAATGCTAATGATCGGCGCTAATATTAAAATAAACAAAGGATTGAGCGATTGGAACCAAATACTAGGCACTTCAAAGCCTAAAACATTCAGGTCTGTATAGCGATCAGCGAACAGGTTAAAAGACGTTGGCTGCTGCTCAAAGCTTGACCAAAATAGCGTCGAGCCGATGATTAAGATAAAACAAATTAACAAACGCAGCTTGTCAGTTTTATCCAATCGCGGTGAAATAAACATGACAGCAAAGTATAGTATGACGACTGCTGCAATGAGGTAAGTCATATACTGAGCAACCATTTCAGGGTTAAATGGCATAATACCAGTCGACACTAAGACAGTAATGGCAGCAAGTAGCGCGAGAAACCCGCCAACCCAGCGACCTACATTTTTGAAACGTCCAGTCGTTTGTTCCCATTCAGGCGTAATGTTTTTGGCACGAGCATAACGATTTAAGGTTTTTTTAGCTGAAAACCGATAAATCAATAGTGAAGCTAACATGCCAAGACCACCGACACCAAAGCCTACATGCCACATACCTTTTTCTTTAAATACGCCAACGATAAGGGCAGCCAGTAGCGCACCAATATTGATACCCATATAAAATAGAGTAAAGCCACTATCACGGCGTGCATCGCCTTTAGGGTACAACGTTCCGACCATCACGGAGATACAGGTTTTAAATAAGCCTGAACCGAGAACGATACACATCAAACCCACAAAAAACAGCGTCATCCCAAGCATAGCGGATAGTGCGATACACAAATGACCAAGGGCGATAATAATACTACCCCACCACAGTGCACGCTCTTGACCGAGCCAATTATCAGCCAACCAGCCACCCGGTACTGCCGCTAAATATAACGAACCAGCAAAAATACCATAGATAGCAGAAGCTGTGACCTCATCGAAACCAAAACCGCCACTACCGACGGTCGCTACCATAAATAATACTAATAGTGGACGGATACTATAATAAGAGAATCGCTCCCACATTTCTGTGAAAAACAATGGACGTAGCGGCTTAGGGTGCCCCATAAATCCATTATCTAGTGCTGCCAATTCAGCAGCACTAACCTCTGACTTTGATTCTGTACTCATAACTTTATTCCTTTAAAGACCACTGTATTAACGACCAAACATATAATTATCCCGACAAGCGGTCATATAGGCGCATCATTGTTTCAATTGGATATAATCAAGTAAAGAAATAATTGGTCAATAATTACACAAATACCCACAAAAAAGCCCGCTATCATTGGCTGAAAGCGGGCTTTTATTCTTAGCATCAATGGCATTGATGACGATGCTGTTGTGCTTACGGTATTACAATAATATTGCCATAATACTTAGTTTTTAAGCAAAAACACTTAGGTTTTAAGCGAAAATACTTAGGCTTTAAGCGAAGCGGTTTGTCGAGCTGTACATTTAAAAAGGTAGCATCGACTTACGTATATTACTGTGCGGCTACCGCTTCATCAGTGGTATCACCCGCTTCCAAATCACCGTCTGCTTGCTCAGCCGTTAGATCAGCATCTGCAACCGCAGTTTGACTGACTGTACCAGAAGCAGTGGCAGTACCAGCTTCTGCGGTAACCACAGCGCTATCAGTATCGGTCGCTGGGGTGACGCTTGCATCTGCAGCAGTATCAGTCGCTGTAGCATCCGCAGCTACAGGTGCTGTTTCAGCTGGCGCAGTGTCTTCAGCAGCAATCGCTTCTGCTTCATCAGCCGCCGCTGACGTTTCGGTTGTCTCAGCAGTAATGTGCTCGCCTGCTGGACGCAAAAATCCAGAAATACCAATAAGTAAGACGATACCTAAAAATAAGGCAACACCGCCTAAAGCAAATAAGAACTCTTTCTTAGGGTTGTTTTCGACAATATGTTCTGACATACCTTATCCACCTTGCACAAAATATTTAAAATATTGGTCTATTATATCGCAATTCGTACCGATTTGTTAAAACCCTTAAGTATTTAAAGGATTTATTATCAACAAACTTTGCCACTCGCTTTTGTGGTTAATTCTCATAACCCATTCTAGCGATTCATTATGACTTGTAATAATAGCCAGTTATTTTAGCGACTTACCCAAACGCGGTTGCGGCATCCCACGCTTACCAAAGTAGCTCAAGACAAGTAACAGCGTAATGATAAAAAGAATCGGATAATTACCGAAGCTCATAAAAGGTGTATTACCAACCCGCGCCTGAACATCACCGCGCAATACGGTGCGCTCAAACTGCGGTGCACGCTCGACGATACGACCTTTATGATCGATGATCGCGGTCACGCCCGTATTGGTCGCACGCATAAACCAACGCCCATTCTCTAGCGCGCGCATCTGCACCATTTGCAGATGTTGCAATGGACCTGCCGACGTACCAAACCAAGCATCGTTTGAGATGGTCAATAAGAAGTCCGTGCCAATCGCGTTTTTACGAGTGGTATCAGGGTAAGCCACTTCATAACAGACTGCTGAGCCCAAATTATGACCACGTACACGCAGCGGTGATTGGTTGTCACTACCACGACTATAGCTCATGATTTCTTGACTACCAGCAAGGTTTGGCAAGATATCTAACATGCCTTCGAAGGGAATATATTCACCAAATGGTACCAGGCGCTGCTTTTTATACATGCCCTCAGCGTCACTACCTAGCGCAACCACGCTATTATAAAATGGCGGATATTTATCCGTTTTTGGGTCAAAGTTTTCTAAATCTCTATAAGGAATACCTGTTACCCACGTGGTATCTGTTTCTTTGGCCATTTTAACCATTTCACTGATAAAACCAATCGCTTCATCTTGAAACATAGGAATCGAGGATTCTGGCCATAAGACGATATCGCGATCCCACTCAGTACTGGTCAGAGTTGCATAAATTTTCAGGGTTTCTATTTGATATTCGGTGAGCCATTTTAAATCTTGTGGAATATTACCTTGGATTAAGGACACGGACAAATCAGGCGTACCTTTTGGTTTCGTCCATTGCGGATTCATCAACCATAACGCGCTGCTAATTACCAACAATGCTATCGACGGAATCATATATCCGCCACGGCGACGCAATAGCTCAACCAAACTGGCTGCCAATAATACCGCCACAAAAGACACTGCAAAGACGCCAGCGACTGGTGCTAATGACGATAACCAATACTGCTCCGTAAAGGCATAACCGACAAACAACCACGGAAATCCAGTGAACAGCCACGTTTTCAGCCACTCTTGTAATATCCATAGCGCCGCAAACGACAACGGCTGACGACCGACCATACGGTTGAAAACCAACGCCAAAAAGCCATGAAACAAGCCCATGCCTAACCCCATCAGCGCGATCATAATCAGCGCAAGCCATGCTGGCGTATCGCCATAGACATGAATAGAGGTGTATAACCAAAATGCACCAACGCACCAAAGTCCCGTACCGTAAGCCTGACCGATAAGAAAAGCACGCTTGCCACTCATATCAGGCATCAATAAGGCATATAAAATAGCAGGCGACACTAGCGCCAGTGGCCAAATGCCATAAGGCGCAAGTGCAAATATAAACACTGCCCCTGCCAACAACGCAATCAATACCGTCAGCGCTATAGGCAAACCCTTTGGCTTGTCAGGGTTCAGGCGTTTTTGTAAATCAACAGTAGACAGGCGCATAGCAGTTATCCAAAACCATATTTTTCAAAATTTTAAGCGTCAACATTCAGATAAAAACCAAGCTGAAGCAGACCGTATTGTGTTTTGTACAGTATCTAAAAGTTAAACCTGCCCATGATACCAGTCTCAACCCATTAATAGGTAACATTGCGTAGCAAATACCCAATAGCAAACACAAAAAAAACACGACCGCAATCGTGTTTTTTTGAGTATATCAAACAATGTTTAGGTCGCTATCGACATATCAATGACTGCCTATCAATATTTGCTGAGCAGGATTGATTTTGGTGAGCTCAAGATTTTGGATAAAACGCCCTTCAACATCAGTAATAGTGATTTTCCAATCATCTATCACCACACTTTCACCTTCCAAATCACCTACATAACCAAGCGCCTGCATGACCAGACCACCCATGGTATCGACATCCGTATCATCAAAATGACTGCCAAGCTCATCATTACAGTCTTCAATCACGGTAGACGCTTGCACACGCCAGGTATTTGGTTTTTCAGGATCAGCGACGATGTTATTGATATCACTGTCTTCATCGAAGTCATCATGCTCATCGACGATGTCACCGACAATCTCTTCAAGCAAGTCTTCCATGGTAACAACACCGCCAAAGTTGCCGAATTCATCGACGACAATCGCCATATGTACTTGGGTACGCTGCAATGAGCGTAACAAGGTATCAGAGCGTGCCGTCTCACTAATATATAGCGGCTGACGTACCAGATCTCTCAAACGTTTGCTATCGATTTTATCTTCTTGATCGCGCACCATATGCACAAGAATAGGAATCAAATCTTTTGCCAAGAGGATACCAATGACGGCATCATCATCTTGACTGTCAAAGACAGGATAACGCGAATGGGTGGTCTCAAGGATGATATCCATCACCTCAGCGAGACTGGTGCTTTCGTGCAGCCCAACCACTTGCGGGCGCGGCGTCATAATTTCGCGCACTTGTGTCGCAGGCAGATCCAGCACGCCTTCTAACATATCGACGGTATCAGGCTCTAAGAACTGGCGCGAGTCTTGTACCAGACGAATCAATTCGTCACGGGTTTCGGGGGCGGTCGATAGCCAGCGTTTTAAGCCGCGCATCGACCAACTACTCGGGCTGGGAGTGTCGTCAGACATGGTGATGTGATTTAACCTCTTTAGTTAATAACAATTAAAATAATACGTAAAAACAATAATACGTAATAACAGACGTAGATGGGGATGAATACAGCAAATAAAACAGATCTTTGATTATTAAATTATAAATAGAGCAGATCAAAGTAGCTTCACTTTAGCGCAAGGCTCACCGACATTCAACGATAAATTCACTCAAATTGTATTGTCAGTACGTTATAAACTTTGCTATGGTCAAAGCCTTCACACACCAAAGCACACCCTATGTCGCTACGTTCCTTTTTCTCTCGCCTGCTCACGCCGCACTCACATAGCCATCGTTCAGATAACGGCTTGGACACGCTTGAGCCAAATAATCATGGTTCGAATAGACACGGCTTAAAAAATAACACTGCGAATGGTCGCCAACCGACACCTACATGGCGATATTATCTTGTACAGTTTTTCATCATTATCACCTTGCTACTGTCAGCCGTTTGGTTATTGCTGGCGATTTGGTATCAGTTTGGAGCAGGCTCTGCCATCACTTGGTTAACCGCACTTTTCATTGTTGGTGTACTGACAGCCTTACTGAGCGTTCGCTATTGGCCGAAAATAGCTCAGCGCTTTGATCATAAACAACGCAGCAGTAAACCATGGAGCAACAAAACAACCATAAATAGTAAGTCAGTAAATAAATGGTTAACCGCTTTATATGGTGCTATTTGGTTGGTAGGCGTTGGCTGGTTTTTTTCTATTGAACCCCAACAAGAGCGCGACTGGATGGCTGAGGTAAGTGAAAGGGTCACTTACGAGCGCGATGCAACCAATCCTGACTTAGTGACCCTAACCAATGTACGCAACTTTGATTGGCATACCGACACGGAGGCGACCGAACGCTGGGACACACGTACCATTGATATGTCCAAACTATCTGGCGTCGATGTCACCAATTCTTACTGGATGGGTCCACTGATTGCCCATACGTTGGTCAGTTTTCGTTTTGAAGATGATAGACCGCTTGCTTTCTCATTTGAGATTCGTAAAGAAGAAGGCGAATCGTTTTCGGCATTGGCAGGGTTTTTTAGACGCTATGAGCTGAGCCTGATTGCCGCAGAAGAGCGTGATATTATCTATACCCGAACGAATGCGCGTGGCGAGCAAGTTTATCTATTTCCCGTTAGCAACTTGCAGCAGCACGAGGTCAAGTCACTATTTGAATCTTACTTAACCGCTGCCGATGAATTGAATGCCAAGCCTGCTTGGTATAACACATTACTCAGTAATTGCACCAATATCATTTTTTATATGGCGCGTATCGTCAGTGGCGATCGCCTGCCGTGGGATTATCGGATTTGGGTCTCTGGCTGGCTGCCAAATTATCTATATGATGTCGGTATGCTTGACGCTAATCCAGAAAAGACTGGGCAGCCTTGGTCAATGGATACATGGTACGAGCGTACCCATATCAACTCAAAGGTTAAAGGATTCAGTAATCAAATCAATCTAGAGTCTGGCGTTAATAGCAACGAAAACAGCCGCGAATTTTCTGAGCAAATTCGTCAGGACATTCCTATCCCGCCATTGGCTGACACGCAAGAAGATGCTGAGACAAAAGCCAAATCTGCGGCTCAGGTTTCTTATTAACATCAAGTAGCACTATACTTTTATCCTGCAATAATACCAACGTCACTGATGTCACTGATTTCAGTAACTCTCAGTATTATCAAGGCTTGACCCAGCTGACCACCCGCTCCTCCATCGCTTCATCAGACATACCAGTCTCAGAAACACAGCGCCCAGCCACGCCAACATTGGCAGCACGCATTTGTTGCTGTGTTACCACTACATCTTGGGTCAATAACAAATGCCAACTTGGCAAATCTTGTCCTTTATACAAACGCTTATAGGCGCAGTGCGAAGGCAACCACATCATCTGCGGCAGATTGTCCATGGTCAGCTGAATACAGTCAGGCACATGCTCTTGACGCGTGGCGTAATGCTGGCAATAACCCGTCGTACAATCCATTAGCTGGCAAGTCACATCGGTATACTCGACCAACTCTTCATCCACATCACCATTCTCATCTTCGTCAATATACTTAATCAAACAGCAACTACCACAACCATCACACAACGCTTCCCATTCGCTATGATTTAATTCTGACAATGCAAAGCGCGACCAAAAATTCGGACGCAATGTGTCATTGAGTTTACTGTCATAGTCGCTATTGCTTTCATTACCACTGTCAGGAAATAAGCTCACAGCTGATTTTTCCGTGACTTTTAACGCCAAAGTTGCGTCAGAGTCTAGGTGGGCTGCACAGTTGTTTAACAAGTTTAGTGTCATAAAGGTGCCGTAGCATTTTGATAAAGAGCGTTACAGTATTATAGCTGTTTTTGCCTAGGTTGAGCGTTAAGGTAGTAAAAGTAAGAAAAACGATATAGCAAAAACACAGACAAATAACCTTTATAACGTAAAACTCCTCACATAAAAAAGGATAATAATATGTCAATTAAGACTTTTGAATTAATCAGTACCACCGAAAACGGTGTCCAGCTTATCAGCTATGTGGCATTGCCAGAAAATGCATCTGACGACCATCCTGTTGCGGGAATTTTAGTAGCGCCAGAATGGTGGGGTATCGTTGATCACCCAAAATCAGTGGTCGAGCGCTTGGCAGAAGCAGGTTATGCCGCCGTCGCAATGGACGTGTACGGTGAAGGCAAGCTGACCACCGATGCCGCGCAAGCGAATATGTGGATGGAGCAAGTATTAGAAGATCAAGATATGCTGATGTCGCGCTGCCGTTTAATCCTTAATGACTTTAGCGACCAGTTAGCCGTTGATGGTGACAATCTAGCAGCGATTGGCTTTTGCTTTGGTGGTAAGGTCGTGCTTGATATGGCTCGCGAAGGCATGCCATTAAAAGCGGTCGCCACTTTCCATGGCAACCCAACACCAAAACAGCCAGCGGATAAAAACTTCACCGCTAACGTATTGGTTGCTCACGGTCGCGATGATTCAATGGTATCAATGGAAGCAATAGAAGGTCTAAAATCAGAACTAGATGCTGCTGGCGTTGACTATATTATCGATGTTTATGACAACGCTAAACATGGCTTTACCAATCCACATGCCGATGAGCGCGCTGCTAAAAATGAGGTTGATCTCGGCTACAACGAAGCCGCTGCCAAGCAAAGCTGGGAAAACATGCTTGAATTTATGGAAAATAACTTAGGTAAATAACTTAGGTAAATAACTTAGGTAAATAATCTTTGAATCAGGCATATCAATAGCTGTTTTCAGGTTATTAACACACTATTTATTAACCCCTATCTATTAACGCAATATATAGCAGAGTGCGCCCGCCGCACTCTGCTTTTTTTATCGTAAACAAATCCATATTGATCATTACATATTTACAAAGGCTTACTATTAGTAAGGATTTAAGACGCTAACATGGTTATTGCACAGTCGTGATTCATATAATCGGTCACACCACTTGCTGATAGCTCTCTAACCACTCACTAATAATGAGGTAAAACCATGAAAACAATCCAACAACTATTCGACTTTCATCATAAAACCATCATTATCAGTGGTGCAGCAGGCGCTATTGGTAGCGAGGCTGCACGGTTTTTAAGCTCATTAGGAGGCAACATTGTCCTCGCTGATTTAAATGAAGATAAAGTGAAGCAAATTGCCGCTGATATCGAAAAAGAAACAGGCAATGCAACCTTAGGCATGAAAACCGACTTTACTGACGAGACGCAAATTGCAGCCTTGGTGGATGCAACTATTGCAAAATTCGGTAAGATTTCTGCAGTAGTCAACAACGTCGGTTGGGGTGCAAGTACGCCCTTATGGGAATCTACCACCGAAAAAATGGTCAATGCGTATAAGCTCAATACCTTGGGATCTTATCATTTGACTCGTTTATGTATGCCGTATTTAAAACAAGAAGAAAACGCCTCTGTGGTATTTTCTGGATCCATGGTTGGTAATACACCATCGCCAGAATTTATCGAATACAGCACAGCTAAAGCGGGCTTGCTAAATATGGTAAAAAGTATGGCGGTCGCATCAGGTCCTGAAGTGCGCTTTAACTCACTAATCATCGGTACAGTAGATAATGGTGCTTCCTCTGAAGAAGCCGGTTATACCCAAGAGATGATCGATAATGTGGTCAAAGGTATCGTCCTAAAACGACGTGGTGTGCCAGCAGATATCGCTCAAGCGATGGCGTTTTTGTTAAGTGATGCAGCGTCTTGGATTACTGGTGCTGAACTGACAGTCAATGGTGGCGGTGTTTACAAAAGCAAAATGCCAACCTCATAAACTCAGTCATCATTTTAATCATAAATTTATAAACGATACATAATAGGGCGTGTCGAGCATTCGACCATACTGGGTAGGATTTTATCTACTCAGTATTTTTTATGCATAAACCTACCTGATTAGACTTGGAACATAAACCATGGCAACAGCATTAAACGCAAAATTACTAAAAGGCGCTATGCTTACTGGCGTAATCAATGCTTTCATTAACGGCGGCATACAATATTTCTTCTTAAAAACATACTCATCAATCGCAATATCTGTTGACTCTATTACCAATAATGAAGACACGGTGCTCGGTACCTCCGTTACCTTATCGATTACGTTAGCCATGATTTTAACTATGGTGGCTTATTTTGGTATCAAAGAAAAAAAAGTAGCCTTCTTCCCAACCGCTTTTTGGTTGACGATAAAGCATGGATTTTTTACCTTTGGGGTATTGACCTCTCTTGCTGTACTATGGCAAAAATACGCAGGTACGGTCGAAGTATCTTTGATTTCAGCTTTAATTATTATCGGTGTTATTGCAGGTATCGTCTCAGGTATGGTGAATTATCTAACCTTGCGTGAATGTACGTTGTCAGAAAGACATAAATTATATGCCGCTTAAATATCTTAGTTTATAAAGCATCAAGGTCAGCTCCATGATCGTAAACGAATAATCTTGGGCTAGCCCTTTTTTTGATGAGCGCTTTGCTTGTGTTTGCTTTGAAATCGAGTCATCATCAAGCCATCAAATATTGAGTAACGGTGTGGTAGCGCTATGTCTGATATCAGCGGGTTTGTATTGCTTGTTTGTCTAGTAGTGATTATCGTTTTTTACAATAAACTAAAGCGACGCGTTGATCAGCTTCAACAAGACATCACGCAACTGCAAGATGAGTTACAAGCGCAGCAACACCGTGTCAGCTCTATGAACAACGTCAACGCCGATAATAACGTAGACGTTCATACTGAACCAATGGCTCAAACGCTAGCTGAGACTCACTCGCCCCAACCTATTATCGAGGAGCTATTTGACTCAGCACCTCCTTTACCTACTGCTACGATTCACCCGAAACCAGCCCCTTCTCCAAAAAAACCATCACCCATAGAGCCTGATGAGCGCTCACTGCCTATCGTCACTTCATTGATTCACTCTATCAAAAACTGGTTTTTTGGCGGCAATCTGGTCGTACGCGTTGGCGTGATCGTCCTACTTATCGGTGTGGTGCTACTACTTCGCTTGTTAAGCGACTATATCGAAGTGTCGATAGCGTCCAAGCTTTTAGCGATAGGCATCCTCGGTTTAGGTCTAGCAGCATTAGGCTTAAAATTGGCAAAAAATCGCTTTGCTTATGGCATCACCCTACAAGGTGCAGGCTTAGCGATTGCGTATTTAACGACCTTTTTTGCCTATGGCGTTTACCAAGTCTTGCCTAACTTACCGAGCTTTATTGGGCTTGGGCTATTATCTGCGATTACCATTGCACTCGCCGTGCGTCAAAACGCTTTTCCACTGGCGTTGTTAGCGTTATCGGGTGGGTTTTTTGCGCCTATTTTGACCAGTGAAAACACGGGCAGTTTGGTGGTATTGTTTAGTTACTATCTACTATTGAACGTGACGATTGCGATTATCGCGCATTACCGCCCATGGAAAATACTGAATTTATTCGGTGTCACTGTGACCTTTGGATTGGCTTACTACTGGGGTATCAGTGAGAATTTGAGCACAGTCATTGAGGCGCAGCGCTGGTCTTTAGTCCTACTGGTCACCTTACATTTACTGCTATATCTGTTTGTCGTCATTCGCTACGCCCAACAAATCATTGCCTACAATACTCTTAATGAAACAGACATCATCCAGACAGAGAGCGCAGACAACGTAAAGCCTTTAGATAGCGTTCACGCAAGAAATAATAGCTATGTATTCCCTATTGATACTGGCTTACTGTTTTCAGTGCCGATATTAGCCTTTGGTTTATTTGCGGCATTATTCGATGACATTCCTAACGCCTTAACCATCGCTAGTACTATTTTAGCCACTGTTTACTTAGGACTCGGCTGGTTGTTTGTGCAGCGTAGCCAGCGTTATGCCTTAATCACCGAAGGCATGTTGGCTTTAGGATTTGGTTTTTTGGCGCTGGTAATCCCCTTAGCATTAGATGCTGAATGGATTGCTTTTGGCTGGTCAGTACAAGGATTGGCGCTGGTCTGGTTTGGACGGCGTTCATTGCGAGCGTGGTCAGTGTTATTTGGTTTGTTATTGCAGCTAATCAGTATAGGCATGCTGATGGTAAAAGTAGTCTTCGCCATTCAAGATCATCCAACATTGGCCTTAACCATTTCGGCTATCAGCTATCTAGCAACGATGTTTATCTTACGCGTCAGCAACTCGCCAACTACATTGAACGATAGCAGCGACAGCTTTGATAACCACTTAAATAGTAGCTTAAACAATAACTTAGAATTCTCCCAAGAGCAAAACGCCACGCCAGATGCGATAGCGACCTATGCCGACGCACTGGGGATCAGCACTCATGCCGCACAGCAATGGCTAACCTCAATCAACAGCAAAAGCACCGTGTTTAATCTTGTTTGGCACAGTCCTATACTTATAAGGTTTTTGACCTTTACAGCTATAGCGTGGCTACTACAAGTGCTGCTGCTTGATTTTAACCAGTGGTTCACCAGTTGGACACTGGCAACGACGACCATGATTGCACTCGCAGCTCTAATCAGCCTTGCCATTTATTGGACAATCGATCGTTATCACTCGTGGATAGAAATCAGACAACTTAGCCACGGCTTATCGATCGTCTTTTATCTCATGCTTGTCCTACAGTTACCGCAAAAATTCGAGTTTCATTTGATATGGCAGACAGCAGATTGGCTACTATTTACTGGTTTAATCGTTGGTTGGTTGATTATCGGACAATCGTGGTTAAAGACATGGTACGACCACTCCGAGCTGTCACGCTATGATGGCGCAAGCTGGCTGGGAGCTAGCATTCTAATCATTGCTGCCGCCGCCCACTATGGAATCGCAGATTCCGCTGGCGTGATGGCTGTCTTGAGTCCAGCCATTTTAATATTGGCTGGGCTATGGTTCAGCTATCGTAATTCCGATTATCGTCAGCAAAATAAGCGCACGAATCAGGTATTAAAACAAAGCCCACTGTACTGGTTTGATTGGCAACAAGCGCTATTGAGCTGCGCGGCTATCTTTGCGCCCATTGCTTTAAGTTGGGTCATCATGACCAACTGGTCTTATGATGGTGTAATTTGGGATATGTCCTACTTCCCACTACTGAATTTATACGACATTACCTCATTGCTGACGCTATTGGTTGGTTTTAGTCTATATTACATGAGCCAACATCGCCGCGATGAGAGTCTTATCGAATCAAGTGCAGCCCCCCAAACTAAGCGCATATTCACTACTGATAATTTACTGGTTATATTGGGGCTTATCAGCTTTTGGCTGATTTCCAGTATGTTGGTTAGAACATTACATGCCTTTATCGGTACACCGCTGTGGGACAGCGCTCAGGGCGGCGCATGGAATAGCGAGCAAGTACAGACAGGATTGACCATTTTATGGACGCTCTTGGCTTTAGTCGCCACCATCGTCGCCAGTCGCTATTGGCAGCGGACGCTTTGGTTTATGGGTATCGGGCTATTAGGTATTGTCGTACTCAAACTGGTATTGGTTGATTTGTCGCAGACCGAAGCGATTTGGCGGGTGATATCTTTCCTTGGCGCAGGCAGTTTAATACTATTAATTGGTTATCTTGCACCGTTACCCCCTGCCCGCGATGAAATAGAAAATCTAGCTCAAGAGTAACCGCGCATCTGGTTGGGCGAAATTATGGCGTGAGTACTGTGGTTCTGTAGTAAACTGGACACCATGAAAAGTAAATGACGATCGTCTTACTTTGCGCATTTTTTATAAAAGGTTATGAAAGCAGATGGATAAGAGAGCAAGTATTCAGTGGTTCCCTGGGCACATGAACAAAGCCCGTAACGAAATCAAAGAAATCATGCCGCAGATGGATTTGGTCATCGAGGTGATCGATGCGCGTATCCCATATAGTAGTGAAAACCCAATGGTCGCGGCATTGCGCGGCGAAAAACCCGTCATCAAAATTCTGAACAAAGCCGACCTTGCTGATCCTGAATTGACCCAAGCGTGGATGGACTATCTTGAGCAGCAAAGCGGTGTGAAAGCCATTGCTTGCGATACTGATAAAGCCAATGATGTCAAACGTATCATAGCCATCTGTAAACAACTTGTGCCCAATAAAGTGGGTACGGGTCGCCAAATTAAAGCCATGATTATGGGAATTCCAAACGTCGGTAAATCGACGTTGATTAATACCTTGGCTGGACGCGCCGTAGCAAGAACTGGCGATGAGCCAGCAGTTACTAAGTCGCAGCAGTTGATTAAACTTGATGATGACATCATGCTTTATGACACGCCCGGTATGTTATGGCCAAAAGTCGAAAACGAAAACTCTGGCTATCGTCTGGCAGCGACGGGTGGTATTCGTGATACGGCTTTTGACTTCGCTGATGTCGCCAGCTATACCGCTGAATACTTGATGCAAGCCTACCCTGAGCTGCTAAAAACCCGCTATAAAATTGAAGCACTACCAAAGACTGATTGGGAGTTTTTTGAAGTCGCTGGACGCAATCGCGGCTGTGTACGTTCGGGCAATCAAGTCGATACCTACCGCATGTCTGAGATTTTGATCAACGAGTTACGTAGCGCTAAGCTTGGGCGTATTACGCTTGAGACGCCAGCCATGTCTGAAGCTGAAGAACTCGTCGTCGCTGAGCAACGCTTAGCAGCAGAAGAAAAAAGAATCGCTAAAGAAGAAGAAAAGCGCTTACGTCGTTTGAAAACGCGGAAGAATCGGAAGTAGGTTGAGAAGTAGTTAATTCTATTTTTCAATTATAGTTAGAATCTTATATGATACATAACCTAGCACATGAGCATTTTTTAGAGTTCATAAGATAAAATTTAGATAATAGTCAACAGTAATTATATTAAGAGCAAATTATGAGAGATTCCTTAGTAGCGATTGCAGATGAGGTGAAACATTTAACAGATTCAGATATCGAAGAGTTGTATCAACGATATCTGAATGGTGAAAAAAATTCTGCTTTGATAGCTGACTATGAAATCGATATTAACCCTAATAAACTGATTAAAGTACTACCTCCTCAGCAGTTACTTGATACTGTATGCCCATACTGTCAAATCCCAATGTATGTAAAGCGTAAAAGTAAGAGCCACAGTTCTTGGAAGAACAATCCTATCGAATGTTATAAATGTGCCCATAAAATTTTTGCTAGTAGTAATAGTTGCTACCAAGAATACTGCGAATGCAGCAAATGTTTAGATTTAAAAAGACAGAAAGCTATTGACGATGTAAATAAAAAAAGAGAAATTATTGCAGAATCACACTGCTTGCAAAAATTCTCTCCCATAGATTATGAGTGTTTAACCTTTACTGAAAAACTAATATTACTAACTTTATTTAGGATCCAAACTGATGAAGACTTTGGTCATATCCTATCTTTAGATAATCCATTAAGAATAAGACTATTTACACCATCTAGTTCTATGGATGAAGGTTATATTGACAGACTATATCGTTCAAATATTTTGTTGATAGATCCTCTTTCTTCAATTGATGCTTTTCCAGATGAAAATCCAGCTAAAAGTTATTACCAAAGAAAAGTCCAATGGATAGTTAATGTGTCACTTGATGGTGAAAATCGCAATCAATTAAGTGAAATTTATAATAAGATTTATTTTGATATAAAAAATGATATTACGCCAGAATGGGAAAATGAACTATTTGAGCTTCTCCTGAAAATTAGTGTTGAAGAAGTATTACAGTATTTGTATATAAAAATTGAAGAACTAAACGTAATTTTCGTTGCTGAGAAGAAGACCAGAGAGATAACAGAACAGTTATTAATAGATTTCTCAGTAAGCGAAATCTATTATTTCGTAAAAAAGGCAGTTGAAGATGCTCATATTTTCTATACTAAGGGATTTGCAAGTAGTAGAAAACATGCAGGGAATATCATTCCTGGAAAAATGTTGTCTTTAGGTGAAAGAGCGTTAAAAGAAAATTGGGAAACTTATAAATATAATCGCGATTCAAGGGCTCCTCGTTCCTATTTAAGTCAGATGGTTTTTGACTTCCTTTTAAATGGTGAGGACGCTGGGTTTAATAAAGCTATAGGTAAGTACTGGGAACAAGAAATTTCTCCTAAATATTTTCCTACTAATGAGAGTAACAAAGAAAATAATTTATATTGCATAAAATGTAACTCTAAAAACGTTCAAATTAACATGATTGACTCTAAGCTGTCGCTCGACTGCAAAGACTGTGGATTCAAAAAGGGTTATACGTCTGAAAACTAGAGATAACTTATTTTTAGCTTTATTATTGTACTTATTTATATAAGTTATATGAATCATACTAATATTCCTTTATGACTAAGATAGCTGCTAACTCAGAGATACATCTCAAAGATAAACCTTCCAACCATATTGAAACCGAGCTAAACTGCTTCGCACCACGCTTACTAGATTGGTTTGCCAAAAACGGTCGCCATGATTTGCCTTGGAAGCAGCACCAAACCGACGCGCCCAATCCTTATATCGTCTGGCTATTCGAAGTTATGCTACAGCAAACGCAGGTGGCTACTTTGCGCGTTTTATGGCGTCGTTTCCGACCGTGCAAGATCTAGCAGCTATAAAATTGAAAAATTACCTAAGACTGATTGGGAGTTTTTTGAAGTCGCTGGACGCAATCGCAGCTGTGTACGTTCGGGCAATCAAGTCGATACGTACCGCATGTCTGAGATTTCGATCAACGAGTTACGTAGCGCTAAGCTTGGGCGTATTACGCTTACGTCGTTTGAAAACGCGGAAGAATCGGAAGTAAATCGACAACCCTTTGTGTCTATAATGTTAGCTGTATAAAATTATTTTAGAGCTCATGCAAAAAAAGCCCATAAGGGCTTTTTTTATGTTTACTGCTAACGATATCGAAGTTATTTGATGATATCTAAATCATTTAGCAATATCTAAGCCATCAACTACTTCTGTTTAGGCATGACTTTTTCGATAGCTTTCAACGCACAAGCTTCATCTTGTACTGCACCGCCTGCGCCGCCCGCTGCAATAGCGCCGATCACATCATTACCAAACTTTAACGGCACACCGCCGCCGATCAGCAGTAAATCATTTACCGTATTCAAGTTATTTGAGTCTGGATTAGCGCGAGCATTATCCGCCAACGTACGTGAAGGCGTTTTGGTAGATAATGCCGTGAATGCTTTGCGGACAGCAGCATCAGTATTGTGCGGACCAACGTTATCATCGCGCTGTAGCGCGATTAAATTGCCAGCACGATCAACAACCGCGACCACGGCGGATTTGCCCTCTGCGTGACAGGCTGCCATGGTGGCATCGATTAATTCATTGGCCAACTCTAAAGAAACATTGGGCTGTTGTAATACTAGATTTGGTTTGGCGGCCAAAACGTTGGCTGAACAGCCGATGACTGCTAGTGCCAATAATGCTTTAGATAAGTAGTTCGACATTAACTTCATAAAGAGTCCTAAATATTACTCATACATGTGAGCGTTTGTTTGAAATGATGCTTAGTGAGCTTTAATAAGCGTATTTGATGAAACCAGACAATGAGTTATCGTTAACTCAAAGGTGCTCTTGCGGCCCTAGCGAGAATAAGAGTCATAATCTTGCAAAAAGCACAACAATGATAAGTTAATTTTTCTACAAAATTCACTTAATTTTGTAAGATTTACTTTATAAATTTGCAACTCTATATTAAGTTTTCTGTTACATACTCTGTTTTTCAACACTCACACTCAAAAAACGCTTACATCGTGGTAATCTCAAAAAGCGCACAACAGTGATATCAACTCACTTCTTTCGAAAATCGGTTATAATTCATACACTAATATGCCAAAAATTGATGATATGACTCAGCTTACCCCCACTGCAAACCTCACAACGATAGAAAACACTTTTACTCAATACTTTACTTCTCTCGATTCGTTCGCCCCGCGCCTACTCGATTGGTTCGCCGAAAACGGTCGCCATGACCTACCTTGGCAGCAGCACCAAACCGACGCGCCCAATCCTTATATCGTTTGGCTATCCGAAGTCATGCTACAGCAGACGCAAGTAACGACGGTGCTGCCCTATTTTGCCCGTTTTATGGCATCGTTTCCAACGGTACAAGATTTAGCAGCCGCAGAATGGGACACGGTAGCAGAGCATTGGGCAGGACTTGGCTATTATGCGCGCGCGCGTAATTTGCATAAAGGCGCGAAACAACTGGTCGAAGTCATTGATGAGACGGGCGACTTTCCGCAGACGCTAGCAGGGTGGGAAGCCATCTCTGGCGTCGGGCCATCGACCGCTGGCGCGATTATGGCGATGGGCTTACATCGTTATGGCGTCATTTGTGATGGCAATGTCAAACGTGTCTTGACGCGTTGGGCAGCGATTGATAGTGATATTACCAAGTCTGCCACCACCAAAGTGCTATGGGCATTGGCAGAGCGTTTAACGCCTGTCGATGACTCAGGATTGTTCGCGCAAGCGATGATGGATATGGGCGCGACGTTATGCACGCGTAGCAAACCTGCCTGCCTATTATGTCCCCTTCAAGAGGACTGCCTAGCCCACGAGCAAGGACGCGAAACAGATTATCCAGTCAAAGCAAAAAAGCAGCCTAAACCTAGCAAGTTTAGCAATGCGTTATTGATTGAAGATATTGATGGAAAAATACTGTGGCTACAACGCCCTGACAATGGCATTTGGGGCGGACTGTGGAGTTTGCCTTTACAGTTTGTTGAAAAAACCGCAGGTAAAATGAATACTAAAACTGCCGCAGAAAAAATGACTAAAATTGACGATACAGTATTAAAAGTGACCAGTAATGAAAAAGTATATGAAGCAGAATTTACCACTGCCGAGCAAATTATCAACGAGTGGTTAGATAAGCATAAATTGACAGCAAAAGCAGTCAGTAAAAATTTATTAGACGACGTCCCTATTAAGCATTCACTGACCCATTTTCATTGGTATCTAACACCGCAATCAGTCACTTTAAATGCTAAGCAAGTGGCTGAAATAACCGAAGCCTTAGAAGCAGCACAAATTAATATTAATTGGCTAAATGCTGTTGATGCTCAGGCAACACTTGGATTGCCACGAGCAATGGTTAAGATTTTAGAATAAAAAAAGCGACTCAGAACAATTCTCAGTCGCTTTTTATTCAACTTTATTTACAAACACAGTTAGAGCTAAGACTTCGGCACTCGCAAACGCATCAAGCCTTCTTGTTGTACCGTAGCAACCAGCTTACCGTCTTGCCAAAACTGCCCATGGTTTAAGCCCTTGGCATTAGACGTGGTATCACTCCACATGTCGTATAGCATCCAACCGTTTAGATCAAAATTACGATGGAAATGCATCGAGTGGTCAATACTAGCCGCTTGCAAGCCGCTGGTCATAAAGCTAACACCATGTGACATCAGCCCTGTACCAACCAGATAAAAATCGGACGAAAATGCCAATAGCGCTTGTTGAATCGCAACAGGTTGATTGCCCAATTCGCGGATACGCAACCAGTTCGCCTGCTTCGGTTTCATTGGCTCTGGATGAATCGGATCACGCGGTTTAACGGGTTTAATTTCGACATGGCGACGCCGCATAAAACGGGCTTTGAGTGCGTCTGGGACTTTTCCGACATACTCTTCTTTTAAATCTTGCTCAGCAAGCAAATCTTCAGGCGGTGGATAAACTGGCATATCTTCTTGATACTCTAAACCCTCTTCCATCGGCGAAAACGAGGCTATCATTGAAAATATTACTTGCTCAACGGGCGCTTTACCACGCACTTCTTTATACTGAATCGCCGTCACTTCACGCGCAGACAGACTACGACCGTCACGCAAGCGGCGTACCTGATAAATCACTGGCTGAGTGATATCACCACCGCGTAAAAAATACCCGTGCAATGAATGACAGGGCTTGTCTTTATCCAGTGTATGCGCCGCCGCCATGATGGCTTGGGCGAGCACTTGTCCACCAAAAATACGACTGCCAACATAGTCATGGCTCTTACCCTCAAAGACATCGGGGGTCACTTCAATAAGCGCTACGGTAGCTAGCAGCTCATCAATCAATTGCGAATAATCGGACATGACGATAGGTTTCCTTATTTTTATCAAAAACGCTAAGCATCTGAAAATACGCACCCAACGATATCAATATCATATCGCGAAAGACAAAAGACACTTTGCATTTGAATGTAAAATAATATGAAATCACTTGCTAAAAATGCACAAGAGAGATTTAACACGAAAATTTTAGCGCAAAAAACACGGTCATAGCAGCGCTATCACCAGCATTTATTATATCGTTGTTTCAGCTTAAAAGAAGTACAAAGCAATCGAGTACAAAGGTATATGTGATACTTCACACGAGACGCGGTCACCCTTTTATAGCAAACGGGCTATAAATCGAAAAGATAAACATCTTACCCAATATCGATGGCTTTGACTAGAGAGCGACGCTCACTTGGCAATACCATGTTGATATTTTTGCTTAACATGCCTTAAGGCGCGCCCTAATATAAACAATATTAATCATAAAAAAACGAGATGCTATTAAACATCTCGTTCTTTTGGTCATTTGAATTTATGGCTTCACTGCCACTAACACACGGATGGAGTCTGGGACTAATAACAGACTACCTAGTGCTTGCTCACCCTGGGCTTTTAGCTGCTCCAAACGCTCAATTTCGGCAGGGCGTACATTAGGATTAATCGTTTGTAGATGCTTTAGGCGTTTGATTTCACGTGACCACTGCTGGCTAAAACGGGCACTGGCTTGTTCACCAATCTCAGCAAGCTGCTGACGGGCAATCTCTTCCGCTTCATAATAACGCTGCTCAATCACATCACCGCGTACTTTAATGACTTGGCGGGCGCGGTTTTTATCCAGACGCTCAATATGCGGCATAATCATCTCCGCACTGATACGCGAGGATAAATCACTGCCTTGCTCACTGATAAACACGCGGATATTTTGCGTGGTCAGCGTCGCTGGCAAATTGAGCAACCTTGGCGCAATGGCTTCAACGCGGAAATTCACTTCGAGCAGTACCATACCTTGTGGTACAGCAGAACTTTTTAGCATCGCCACCGTGGTATTACCAAAGGTGCTGGTACTCGCCAACTCATAAATCGCGCGCATCAATGGATGTTCGTGAGTGATAAATTCGATATCTTCACGCTGTAATGCTTGCTCACGCTCGAATGTCAAGGTCATGCCATCTTCGTCACCGAGTGGCAGACCATCGATATAATCACTAATTTCAGTGCTGTCAATCGGAGCAATCACCCACGAGCCATCGCGCTGGATATTGTGATCGATATTGGCTGAGGCAAAAAAGCGCTCAATAAACTGCGGCAGTAGATTATGACCATCAAAATCGCGCATGGCGTCAGCGATACGTTTGGCAACACGTGGGCGACACGAGTTGTATTCTAATAGGCGATCACGACCCGCTTGTAGCTGTGCTTCTAGCCCCAATCGCGTCTGCTTCGCGTCTTCGATGATATCTTGTAGTATCGCACGGTTCTCATCAGTATCCGCGCCTTCAAGCATGGGCTTTAGCTCTTGGATATACTGCTCTTGCACGCTCTGCGCCGTTGGAGAGATTTGATTAAACATATTCAGCGCGTCGTGATACCAATGATACAGTCGCTCTTGTGCTGTGCCTTGTACATAAGGCACATGGAGCATAATTTGCTGCGTTTGTCCGATACGATCTAGGCGACCAATACGCTGCTCTAAGGTATCTGGATTGGCTGGCAAATCCCACAATATTAGCTGGCTTGCAAACTGGAAGTTACGACCTTCCGAACCAATCTCTGAGCATAATAATATCTGCGCGCCTTCGCTATCAGCAAAGAACGCCGCTGCTTGGTCACGCTCAAGCAAGGTCATCTGCTCAGTAAAGATAGCGGTTTTAATACCAGCATGTAAGCGTAATACCGCCTCCAAGCTCTCAACCGTCGCGCCACTACGGGCAATCAACAGCACTTTTTTGTGCTTAAGCTCGCCGCGCAAAATATCAATCAACCAAGGCACGCGTGGGTCATCTTCTAGCCAGCCACCATCAGGTTGGTTTTCTTCGCCCCATAGCTGCTCACGCAATTTACCATTGGTTTGATAGCTGTCTTTCCATGCGGCAGGTAATGCCAATGGGTACGGCTGGCTGCTACGACCATAGAATCCTTTCACACTTTCACGGGTATTACGGAATAGAATACGACCTGTACCATGACGATCTAATAGCTCGTTGAGCGCATAAGTACGCAATTTTTCGTCATCATTAATCGTTGCCAACTCATCAAGACTGATGTCTAACAAGCTGCTTAAAGCGGCAATTTGACTGTCGCTCAATGGCTTATCTTCTATCAATACACCAGCAACGGCAGCCGTTTCAGCAAAGGCTTCTTGACCATTGATAAACTCATCCAAATCATCAAAGCGATCCGGATCGATCAAACGCAATCGAGCAAAGTGACTTTGCGCGCCAAGCTGCTCTGGCGTTGCTGTCAATAGCATGACCCCTGGCGTTTCTTCGGCAAAGTCAGCAATCAAGTCATATTTATCATTGCCGCCTTGCGCCTCATCCCAATGCAGGTGATGCGCCTCATCAACCACCAGTAAATCAAACCCTGCATCCATCGCTTGGTCGTACAAATCAGGGTGGTCAAGGAGTAAATCCATACCCGCAATGATACATTGCTCAGTGGCAAAGACGTTTTGCTCAGGATCGTGCTCTTTAATGGCTGCTGCACGTACCAAATCAAATAAGGCAAAATTTAGATTAAAACGACGACGCAGCTCAATCATCCACTGATATTGTAGACTGTCTGGTACAAGAATGAGCACTCGCTCAGCTTTGCCTGTTAGCAGCTGTTGATGAATAATCAAACCTGCTTCGATGGTTTTGCCCAAACCAACTTCGTCAGCAAGCAACACACGCGGTGCGATACGTTTGCCAACTTCATGAGCGATATAGAGCTGATGTTCAATGATATCGACACGCGCACCCATCAAACCTTTAAGCGGATGACCCGCTAGCGCCGACTGCATACGCAAGATATCTTGACGCAGCTCATACCAATCGCCGCGCTCAATCCGACCAGCCAGCAGACGCTCAAGCGGCTTGGCAAGCGTGATATTGGCCGCCAAACGGGTTTCCATAATGCCTTTTTCATGCTCATCGACACTGTATTTGAGCACGCCCATCACTTCTTCGACCGCGGTTACGGTATAGCTCTTACCCGCTTGATCAGAAATACTATCGCCGACTTTAAACACCACGCGTGATAATGGCGCGGAGTTTTTGGCGTAGACGCGCGTCTCTTCACTTTGTGGAAATAGAATGTGCACACATCGGTCATCTACATCGATGACCACACCCAAGCCCAGCTCGGACTCCGTATCAGATAAATAACGTTGACCAACGGCAAATTCAGTATTGTGCAATGAAGCGATAGAGATAGTCATAGGGCGATGTCTTTTGTACTCAGATAATAGGAAAAAATAGATAGCTCATAATGAGATTTGCTAGCGTGAATCACTAGCGCGATGTCATTATTTAATAGTCTGAGAGGTCACCGGCCATACCGGCAGCGTCAGCTCATTAGCTAGGTCGCAAGATAAAGCCGACCATTATATAACGTTAGCAGCTAGATGAGTGCGCTAAGTTGACTTTTCAAGAGCAGATTATTGCAAGATTATATCAACGCCAAGCATAAGTTGGTCATATAAAACAATGAGATAACGACTCGCAAGTAAAGAAAAAATATTGTCATTATAAAATTGATTCTGTATTGTTAATAAATGCAATAGAACATTTCTTCTTTCTTACCTGAATTATTCAAACGCACGTCTACACATACTCTTTTGCCGCCTAGTATTCATGATTAATTATCCTTAAGGATTTATGGGCACAGTACGGCCTTTTATAGTACTTTAAGTTATAAAAATATCAATAGTTAAGTCGGTTAAGTTATAAGAGCAAAGTAGTACTTTTAATTTTTTGCCATTATGTACAGACCATTTTAATTAAGATTACGTATTACCACCTAATTGATTGCCACCAATACCTAGCATTGGCACTCTTCTTCGTGGTCACTATTATCCAAGGACTATCACCATCATGAGTGCCTCCAAAAAAGTTGGCTTTTTTAATCAAGTCAGTACCCAAGTAACCACTATTTTATTTATTGCTTTTGCGGTCGTACTGGCGGTCGTCGTTTATGTTGTTGATAAAGAGGGCTATGAGAAAATCCGCCTTGAATCTGCAAAATTGGTGGCTGAACGTGGCAATACCGCGGTAAATAGTATTTCAGCCGATATCAATCGGGTGATGCGTAGTGCCTTGCTACTACAGCAAAGCGCGCAAACCTTGCCCACAGAAGAAGCAATTTTACAAACCAGTACTGCCAATGCCTTTGATAAGCGTGATTATAGCCTATTAGGTAGTGGTGGTATTTGGCCTGAAAAAGGCGCACTTGGGGCAAATACCGCGACCCATCCATTTTTGATGGTTCGCCAAAACGGTGATTATCAAGCGGTGTTGAGCGATCCAAATCCTACCAATCCTTATTATCAAGAAGATTGGTTTAGCGTCTTAAAACTGCTCAAACCTGAGAGCTGTATTTGGAACCATGTGCGCGCCAGCCAAACCAAAGGCGAGCTTGCGATGAGCTGCGGTGTGGCAATCGAGCGTGACAATCAGTTTTGGGGTGCCAGCACGGTTAACTTTACGCTGAATCAGCTACAAGAAAACATCGTCAAGTTAAGCGAAAGCTCAGGCTCAGGCTACATTCTACTCTTGGATAATAGTGACAAGGTGATCGCCTCCTCTAACCCTGAACGCTTAAGCTATATTGATGAGAAAACGGGTACGCCGCTTGATATCAAACAAGTCATCAACTCAGACCCTGCTTGGCAACCCGTGCTTGATTTCTTAGATGTCCAACGTAATGAGATCATCGAACAAGTCGCCGCTAGCGTCTCACCACAAGTTCAGCAGGTACTGACCACGCTTGATAAAGCTGAGACTGGTACGGCAAAGGGCTATTATTTGGTGAACTACGCCGCTTACCTGAATAACGGTGAAAACAAGCAAAACGCCATGGACAGCCGCTTATTACAGAGCTTTGAGTTGACAAAAGACAGTTACTATAACGGCAGTCAAGCCTATGTGTTTGAGATTCCTGAGACTTATTGGAAGCTGATCGTTGTCCAACCTGATGCTGAAATTAACGCCATTGCAGATAATCTCAGCGAAAACTTGGTTAACTGGATTGCATTAGCACTATTGATTACGGCTGGCGTCATTTACTTCATGCTGACCTTCTTAGCATTCAAACCCTTGAAAGAAACCACTGATAAAATCTCGCAAGCGGAAAACTTAATTAATAATAAGCAATACAATAAGCTGAGCGAGGTTAAATTCGCAGAAGGTCGCAACGAGATTGGACTGGTGAACGGCTCTATTAATGACCTACTAGACCGAATCCAGTCTAACGAAGGTAAGCTTGCCAACATTAACCAACAGCTAGAGATTAAAGTCGAAGAACGTACCGCTGAGCTACAAGAGACGCTAAAAGAGCTGAAAAACTCGCAGCTACAATTGATTCGTTCAGAAAAAATGGCAACGTTGGGACAAATGGTGGCAGGCGTTGCTCATGAAGTGAACACACCTTTATCATACGTGCAAAATAATCTTGAAATTATTGGTCAGTTAACTGAGCAATACGAAGAGCTGATTGAATTGGTACAAGGATTAAAAAGCGTTAAAACTGACGCGGTGACTGATGGCAAAATTGACAAGCTATTGGCAGATATTATCCGTGCTTCTGATGAAATCCAAGAAGACGACCTATCAGCTGAATTAAAAGAGCTGATTAAAGATTCGTTATTTGGCGTCGAGCAAATCACTGAGATGGTACTAAACCTACGCAACTTTGCCCGTCTTGATGAGTCAAAAGTAAAAACCATCGATGTGCGCGAATGTATCGAAGCCTCGCTTAAAATCGCTGGCAACTCCATTAGACATCAAGAGATTGTGACTGATTTTGCGCCCACGCCTGAAGTGAAATGCTCACCGTCGCAAATTAACCAAGTCTTGGTCAATCTACTGAACAATGCCGCGCAAGCCATGGGAGAAAAACCTGATGGCAAAATCGAAGTGCGCACCCGTGCCGATGATCACCATGTTTATATTGATGTCATAGACAACGGTAAAGGTATGAGTCCAGAAGTTCTCAATCAAATCTTTGAGCCGTTCTTTACGACCAAAGGCGCAGGTGAAGGCACTGGTCTTGGTATGGCAATCAGTCAGCAAATTATGGAGCAACATAATGGCGATATCAAAGTCGTATCGACCGAAGGCGTTGGCACCACATTTACGTTAATACTGCCGATTAATAATAACTTAACAGAGCAAAACCTAGTCGCGTAAGCGCTGGGTCAGCTGTCCTGTTACGTAGAACATATTTAGATATTTAACGACTATTATTCATCATCATAAGGATATCATCATGAATGAATTAGAAAATGACTTAACCACAGTTGAAAGCAGCGCTGAGTCAAAGCCGAAGTTGGCATTTATCGACGATGAACAACGCATTTTACGGTCTATGAAACTGCTGTTTCGTAAGACCCATGACGTGTTTATCACCACCGACCCGACTGAGTATATTGACTATATCAAGAACAACCATGTACACGTGGCGGTCAGTGACCAGCGGATGCCTGAGCGAGTCGGTGTGGATATCTTACGTGAAGTAAAAGATGTCTCACCGTCTACCATGCGTATTTTATTGACGGGCTATGCCGATTTAAACGCCATTATTGGCTCTATTAACGATGGTGAGATTTATCGTTATTTGACTAAGCCTTGTAAATCTGAAGAGCTGATCACCGTGGTCGGACGCGCTACCGAAATCGCCTTGACCTATAATCCAGACGAAGATGCCGACCAATTCGACAGTTCAGGTAATAAGCAAACACTGCTGGTGATCGATGAAACCAATGAGTTGATTGAGCAAATACGTAAGCAATTTTCTCACAGTTATAAAGTACTGCACGCTGAGAGTTTAGAAGAAGCGTACGATTACTTGGCGAATGAAGATATCGGTGTTTGTATCACCGATATCAATGTCAGTGGTGAGAATATCGCGCCGATTATCTTTACCTTAAAACAAGATGCGCCGCATTTAGTGGTTTTGGTACAGACTGAATTTCAAGACGCTGGCTTGCTGATTGATTTGATTAATAAAGGTCAAGTCTATCGCTGCTTGCCGAAACCGATGCGCGCCAGTCTGCTTGAGATTAGCGTCAACCGTGCGTTTCAGCATCATGCGAAGCTGAAATCCAGCCCTGATTTGGTCAAACGCTATGAAGTCGAGCATGACCCTGAAAACGACGTTCGTATTGACTTGAGTAGTCGCGTACGTAGCCTTATTGGCAAATTGCGTAAACGCTTTTCTTTATAAGTGCATAAAACCAAATAAGCACAAAAGACTACCGTCTCAATCAACAAAACCTCTATTTCAATATTGAAGTAGAGGTTTTTTGCTTTGTACTTTTTTGATGGATTTTTTGACGTGCTTTTTGACTAAAATCACCAACGTGCTACATTAAGTCGATCATTATTAAAATCATTTTAAAATAACTATTTAATAAGGAATAACCATGCGCGCGGTTTTTTTAGATAAAGGCACTTTTTCTGATGGCATCGACTTGCCAGCCCCAGACGGCATCAGCGATTACCTCACTTATGATGATACCCCAAAAGATGCTGCTGTTATCGTAGAGCGCTGCAAAGACGCCGACATCATTATCACCAATAAAGTGCAAATCAGCGCTGAAGTGATAAGCAAATTGCCCAAGCTCAAGCTCATTCAACTGACCGCTACTGGTATGAACAACGTCGATCAAGACGCTTGTATTGAGCACCATGTGGCGCTTTATAATGTCGCAGGTTATGCAGTCAAAAGTGTGCCCGAACATACCTTTATGCTCATGCTCAACGCCATGCGCGCGGGTATTTATTATCATCAAAAAGTCGCTGATGGCACATGGCAGGCAAACGGTAATTTTTGCCTACTGGATATTCCGCTAATAGATTTGGAAGATAAAACGCTAGGTATTATTGGGGTCGGTACCATCGGCAAACGCGTGACCGACATTGCGCGCGCTTTTGGAATGACAGTATTGTGGGCGGAGCAACAAGGACGCGCACCGCGCAATGACGACTATACTGCGTTTGACGACGTACTGGCGCAGTCTGATGTACTGAGCTTGCACTGCCCATTAAACGAGAAAACTCAGCACCTGATTAATGCAGATACTTTAGCAAAAATGGTCAAACAGCCGCTCATCGTCAATGTCGCTCGTGGTGGCATCGTGGATAGCCAAGCGCTGACTGATGCCATTAACAATGAGCAAATCATCGGCTACGCCAGCGACGTTTTTGAGCAAGAGCCAATCACCGCTGACGACCCTTTATTGACCATTGCCAAGCATCCGCGCGTTATATTCAGCCCGCATAATGCGTGGGGCAGCAAAAGCGCGCAAGAAACCTTGTGGCAGATCTTAAGCAAACAAGTTGCTGATTTTATTAATAGCCATTAAAAAACATTGAGCAAACGACTGTAACCAAGCGACCTTAACGACTAAAACGTAACCAATCATCTTTTATTTTGCGATGTTTGAGCATGATGCGGTCGCTTAGGTAGTTGTTTGTCACCCGCCAAGGATAGACATCGCCTTGCTTGGGTAGCTCGTGTTGAGCGCGCTTGACATATCCTGAGGATAGCGCGCCCATCACCGTATCTGTCTGCGTAAGCGCTTTGGCATCTTTAGTCTGTGCTTGTGGCAATACCACTTGATAGCGATGCTGATGCATATAGCCCAGCAGTCGCATCACATACTGACACGCCAAATCGATTTTTAGCGTCCATGAGGCATTGGTATAGCCAAATAGCGCCACCATATTTGGCAACTCTTCAATCATCACCGCCTTATAGGTCATGCGCGAGCCGATATCGATTGCTTGCCCATCGATATATACTTTAGCGCCGCCGAGCATTTGTAGCTTTAGTCCTGTCGCTATGACGATGATATCAGCATCGAGAGAGTTACCCGATTCGAGCATGATGCCCGTCTTGGTAAAATGGCTGATTTGATCGGTGACGACGCTGGCGCGTGTGCCATGCAATGCTTTGAATAAATCACTGTCTGGCACCGCACATATTCGCTGATCCCAAGGATTATAGTCCGGTACAAAATGTGCCACATCGATACCGCTACCCTTTAGCTCTGTTTTGACACCGCGTTTTAATAACGCTTTCATAAGCTTGGGTGCCAATATAGCCGCTCGATAAGTGCCTTGTTGAATCAATACATTACGAGTACGCAGCAGCGTATAAGCTTGCTCTTTCGACAACGGTGAAAATCTGCCTGCTAGCCAATCAAGCGTATAATCATCGCCCGGTACACTTGCCACATACGTGGGAGAACGCTGTAGCATAGTGACGTGACGAGCGCATTGCCCACCGGTTTCATCCGCCAAAGCTGGCAGCAATGTCATCGCTGTGGCACCGCTACCGATAATAACTACCTTCTTATCGTCATAATCCACATTTTGCCAATGCTGCGGATGAATGATCTCACCTTGAAAATCTGCTTCTTTATTAAAAGAAGGACGATAACCTTGTTCATAATCGTAGTAACCCGTGGCGCCAACGACGAACTTTGCCGTTACCGTAAACACCTCACCGCTGGCATGATTTTTTACCATCGCCGTCCATTGTTGATGGCTACTTGACCAAGACAGCTGCTGCACCTCGTGCTGATAGCGAATATGTTCGCTGATACCAAACTCACGCGCCGTATCAGCAATATAGCTTTTAATATCACCGCCTTTTGCCAAAATCCTGTGATTTAGCCATGGTCTGAAACTGTAGCCAAACGTCAAGGCATCAGAGTCAGAGCGGATGCCTGGATAGGTAAATAAATCCCATGTACCACCCAAATTTGCTCGTTTTTCTAACACCAAAAATCGCTGTGCACTTTTCTGCTGTTGTTTTGATGATTTGCGTTTCTGCGTACTTGGACTTTTATAACCAAACAGTCCTTTGTGTTTTTGCTGCTGCAATCGGCACGCCATACCAATACCGGCAATTCCTGCACCGATAATCAGTACTTCATAATCCACTGGTGTGTCTGAGAGTGCCGATTGAGGTTTGAAGCGTTTCTTAACTGCCTGTTTGGCTGCCGTCATATCAAGCATAATACGTTCCTTGTTTTTGCATGATGGGTTTAAAAAATTTGACATAAATTCATTTAAAAAGGGCTTGGGCTTTCCCAATCCATCCACGCACCAAACGTAGGATGCTTGAGACGCAATTGCTGAGCATGGAGATTAAGCCTTGGCGCAATCGCTAAAGCCGTGCCTTCTGCATAAATAGGATCGCCAATCATCACATGACCAACATGCACCATATGGACGCGCAGCTGATGACTACGACCCGTGACCGGCTTTAGCATTACGCGCGTGACTGTCTGACCGTTGCATTGCTCATGGCTGATGACTTCATATAAAGTTAAGGCATGCTTTGACCAGCTAGGATCGACGATATGGCGCGGTTTCGTCTCCGGCTCATAGCGCACTGGTACGGATATTTCACCCGTTGCGCCGGCACGCTCCCACTCTCCAAAGACGCGTGCCTGATATTTTTTTTGTGGCAGCCGTTCAATGAATTGCTTACTAATATGGGTTTGTGCTTCGGCATTCTTGGCAAAAATGAGCAGCCCTGAGGTATCCATATCCAGACGATGAATCAGCTTGACTGCGGGATTGGCACGCTCAAGTCTCGCCAGCAAACTGACCTTGAGCGTTTTGCCATCGACACTCAACAGACCTACAGGCTTATCAACCACCCAAATATCATCATCTTCGTAGACAGTAATCTGTTGCGCAAATGCTTGAAAAAACTCAAGCGGATAGGCGTTTTCTTGAGCATTGAGGGCGTTGACTTCTTCAGCAGTAAAAGGCATAAAAATAGGCACTTATATAAATGGGCTTGAATGATTAATGAGCTTACATATGAAAGCTGTCTTAAGTGGTAGATATTAGAGTATAGATATAGTGTTATAAACCGCTTATTTTTGAGCAAAAGACACAGACAGGATTATCAAGTGACAGATAAAACCATGCCTGTGTCGTTATGTGTCGATTTATTGTGCTAATCGTAATTGTTAAACAATTTAACCAGCCTGCATCTGTTAACCCTGAGCAAACATGTTAATATAATGGCACATTTTAACCACTTCTAAACGCTTCTTTGGTCACTCATCATTCTATTATGCAACAAATATATTAGTTGATGGATGGCGATAGAAATAATAAAACAAGAGAGATAAATTATGTCAGACCTTATTTTACATACTACCGATGCCGACTTTGACAAAGACGTATTGCAATCAGATGTGCCAGTATTGGTAGACTTCTGGGCAGCATGGTGTGGTCCTTGTAAAGCAATCGCCCCTATTTTAGAAGATCTAGCCACTGAGTACCAAGGCAAAGTTAAAATCGTCAAAGTTGATGTGGATAGCAACCCACAAGCAGCCAGCCGTTTTGGTATCCGTAATATCCCAACACTATTTGTCTTTAAAGATGGCGAAAAGGTTGACTCAGTGATGGGTCTACAGCCAAAAGCTGAATTGGCAAAAGTGTTAGACAAGCATCTCTAAGTTGAGACTTGCTCGTTTTGCATCAGCATTCTAAAGAGACAGCAACACCGTCGAAAAAGCCATTATCTAACGTAGATAGTGGCTTTTTTGCTTGTTTTTTATGCAAAAAACTCAATTAGACGACTTTTTTGGCAAAATTTATTGACAATACTGTTGTGAAGACCGTATAGTCTGCTGACAACAGAAAACTAACGGTTTTCCTAACTGTCTTATCGCTATTCTCCTCGTGTTTATCAACAAAAACACAATCGTCGTTATAAACACCATTGCTGAACGAAATGACTAAACACAATTACTGATATTGAGTTTTTGACGCAGACTCTTATGTAGACTTCTTTATCCTTATTTCTTATTACCTTGCATAAACGATTGCAATTCGTATATAAGCTGACACGTAATATCCAAACTACATAAATCCAGCTCTGTGCACGCACCCTCTATCACCATACTATCGTTGTTTTAATCACTGTCGTGACTTGTGCTGCTAATGGCATCTCTCATCTGATCAATTGCTAATGACCTATCTATGAATCTTACTGAATTAAAGAAAAAATCAATCGCTGAGCTATTGGCTATCGCCAAAGAAATGGGTCTTGATAATATGGCGCGTAGCCGTAAACAAGACATCATCTTTGCTATCCTAAAAACCCATGCGCGGAACGGTGAAGCCATTTATGGTGACGGCGTACTTGAGGTTCTTCCGGATGGTTTTGGCTTTTTACGCTCATCAGAAGGCTCATACTTAGCCGGTCCTGATGACATTTATGTCAGCCCTAGCCAAATTCGTCGCTTTAGTCTCAAGACGGGTGATAGTATCGCTGGTACGATTCGTCCACCAAAAGATTCTGAACGTTATTTTGCGTTATTGAAAGTTGGCGAAATCAACTTTGATACCCCAGATCGCTCACGTCATAAGCTTATCTTTGAAAACCTGACACCACTATTCCCAACTGAGCATTTAAAACTCGAGCTTGGTAATGGTACCACTGAGGATCTGACGGGTCGTATCATCGATCTAATCGCGCCGATTGGTAAAGGTCAGCGTTCTATCATTGTTGCACCGCCGAAAGCGGGTAAAACGATGCTGCTACAGACCATTGCTCAGTCGATCACTCGTAATAACCCTGAATGCTACTTAATTGTCCTATTGATTGATGAGCGTCCAGAAGAAGTCACCGAAATGGTACGTACGGTACGCGGCGAAGTGGTTGCCTCTACCTTTGATGAGCCGCCACAGCGTCATGTACAAGTCGCTGAAATGGTTATCGAAAAAGCCAAACGTTTGGTCGAGCACAAACAAGACGTGGTTATTTTACTGGATTCAATTACTCGTTTGGCGCGTGCTTATAACACGGTTATTCCATCGTCAGGTAAAGTGTTAACCGGTGGTCTGGATGCCAATGCGTTAGAACGCCCAAAACGCTTCTTCGGTGCTGCTCGTAATGTTGAAGAAGGTGGTAGTTTGACCATTATTGCCAGTGCGCTTATCGATACGGGTAGTAAAATGGACAGCGTTATCTTTGAAGAGTTCAAAGGTACTGGTAACCAAGAGATTACGCTTGAGCGCGATCTGGCTGAAAAACGTGTCTTCCCTGCGATTAATATCAAAAAATCTGGTACACGCCGTGAAGAGCGTCTGCTTGATGAAGATAAACTGCGCAAGGTTTGGATTTTACGCAAGCTATTACAGCCGATGGATGGTGTACAAGCCACTGAGTTCTTACTGGACCGCTTAAAAGAAGCGAAAACCAATGATGAATTCTTTGAGCAGATGAAGCGTAAATCACAGAACTAATGATAGATCCGTGCTGCTTTCCCATACTCAATAGATAAGCCACTTAAGCAGAAAAGACCGCATTCGTGCGGTCTTTTCTTTTTGTATTCATTTTTTATATATTCAGGCATGTCCTGAATTTAAGAATGGCAATAAAAATGAGAACAGACCTTAATACCTCACTATTAGACGCCAAAAGCACTATTTTTAAAAACAGTTAGCTTACTATCAATATAAATACAATAACCCTAAGCAAAACCCCTACCAACGATACAGTGGAGAAACATCCTTTACAGGCTATTTGCAAAGCTTAGCGCTTTTACTACGCCTAGAAATTATTATATGGGTTAGTATAGGAGCCAGTATAGATATACTCTGCTATCACGTGTTGATAGCAGTATAATTTTCGAGATATTTAACATCCTTGATGTAATCCTTACTAATGCAGACCTTTGTATGTCTTGCGGTAGCACAATAGATTATTCTAAGATACTTGCCCAAATATTTTAATACAACCTACTATCGGTATTAAAATTAGTGGTAATAAAAATATCGTATTTTGAGTTTGATAAACTAACTTGATAACCTAACAGGTGATACTATGAAATTTGCTAAAACTATCGCAATGACTGCTCTTACTAGCTCTGCCCTTATCATGGGTGGCTGTGCAACTAACGGATACAATAGTGGCTTGAGCAATACCGCTAAAGGTGCTGCTGCCGGCGCTGCTGCTGGTGCACTTATTAGAAGTGGCGGCGATAGCAAAGACATCGCTCGTGGCGCACTTGGTGGTGCTGCAGTAGGTGGCGCTGGTGCTTACATTCTTAACAACAGCAGATAATCGCTAAATGATTATTTGGTGCTATCAAGACCGTTTTTAAGCATTTTAACTGTGTGTATTTTAAATCTATTGAATATGGCTAAAACGCTCTAAAATACAAAAAGCCTGCAATCGATATTGCGGGCTTTTTTGTTTCTAACTCATGAGTTGAAAGTAAATCCGCTTATCATGATATCCAGTACACTTATAGCGCCCCGCTAAAAGTATCACAAGACTGCACGTTGCCACTTTCCAAACCACGAGTGAACCACTGAACACGCTGCTGACTGGTGCCATGAGTGAAATTATCAGGTACGACTGCTCCACCGCTAGCACGCGCTAAACGATCATCACCAATTTGACCAGCGGCATTGATAGCCTCATCAATATCACCTGCCTCCAAAAACTGTACACGCTCTTGGTTGCGTTGTGCCCAAACCCCAGCAAAACAATCAGCTTGCAGTTCTTGTAGTACTGATAGCTTATTGGCTTGTGCACGAGTGACTTGACGGCTGGCTTCATTAACTTGCTGGCTAATGCCTAACAAAGTCTGTACGTGGTGACCAACTTCATGCGCAATAACATAAGCTTGCGCAAAATCACCCGCTTTACCTTGATTATCTTGGTCGCCAGAGCCTTGCTTATCACCCGTTATACCGAGATTTTGGCGCATTTCTACAAAGAAAGATTTGTCTAAATAGACAGTCTGATCGCCTGGGCAATAAAACGGGCCCGTCGCGGAGCTAGCACTGCCGCAGGCTGAGCTAACTTGACCATTGAAGAGAATCAATGATGGCTCCTGATAGGTGCTGCCTGCTTCTTTAAATATCTGATGCCAAACTTCTTCAGTATCAGCCAATACTACTTTGACAAACTGCGTATCTCGATCGTTACTTGTCGCAGGTTCGGTAGCGGCACTGCTATTGCCACCGCCTGCTACTACTTGACCCGTCTGTAAAGCGGTCATTGGATTTACCCCAAATACTAGCCATAAAATGCCAGCAATAATAATACCACCGATACCACCGCCTATCATTTTGCCGCCACCACTGCTGGTGCGCACATTGGAACTGCCGCGTCTACCTTGCCATTTCATTGTTTCATTCCTCAAATATACGATATATATTGCTACTCGTATTGATGATTTTTTATATAGTGTAATTTTGACTCAATTCTTTATTTTTTGATCAAATCCGATTTCTGATACGTAAGTAGTGACAAAGTATTTTTGATAAACGCTACTTTACTAGGCTCTTGATATTGCACTAATCAAGACATTTAATGACTATTAAACCCCTAATAGATACAATAGATGTTTAAAAAGCATAGTAGAAATCAAGACATCGAAAAAGTCATCAAAATAGGTTGATGTCATTGATTATACGTCTATTAATTTGGCTCGTTGTATTAAAAATTATAACGAATAAGTGATGTAAAACACTATTTACAATTTTATTGTTACTTAATTGTACAGCCTATTTCTATTTATATAGAAATCCTATAGAATGCGTGAAAGCTGAGTAGCTGTAACTAAGACTAGTTGAATTCTGAGAAATCTCAGCTTTCAACCTTTTTTGCTGCTACTGATCATTTCATTTTCCCGGAGAAAACCTTATGAACTTAAAATTACTTGCTCTAGCTGGTATCATGACTGCAACTATGGGCCTTACTGCCTGTGACAGCAACAAAGAAAACGCTGCTGAAGATTTATCTGACGCACAAGAAGAAGTGCAAGATGCATCAGAAGAGCTAAACGAAGCTGCTGCTGAAGGCGAAGTAACTGCTGATGCTGACGCTGCTGTTGCTGAAGCTGAAGCTGACATCGCTGATGCTCAAGTTGCTACTGCTACTGACGAAATCGATGCTGAAGTACCTGTAGACGGTACTACTACTAGCGTTGACGTAGCTAGCGAAACTCCAGCTGTAGACGCAGCTGACGAAGTTGTAGTTATTGAAGAACCAGCTCAGTAATTTTATCGTTTATATGATAGAAATACTGTAGTAAAAAAAAGAGAGCCTAAGCTCTCTTTTTTTGTGCGTGTCATTTGCCATCGTTCATGGTTATTCATAGCTAAATATGATATTTAATGTCTCTGATCAAATGTAGATCCACCATCTCACATTAATAATAAAGCGCAACTTTAACAACCATCATGAAGTCATGATATATTTATATGTTCAGTTTTATACGATTGACAGTTACTGCTACTCGTCAAAGAGACGCTCATCAACTTGTTGACGGAATTTTTGCCCTGTTTTGAAAGTCACCACGCGGCGTGCTGATACAGCGACTGGCTCCCCTGTCTTAGGGTTGCGACCTGGACGGCTATTTTTATCTTTAAGCTCGAAGTTGCCAAAGCCTGAAAGCTTGACCTCTTTGCCATCAATTAAACTCTCTGACAATTCATCAAAGAAATTCTCTACCAAACAGCGGCCTTCTTGGCGTGTTAGGTCAAGATGACTCATCAAATGCTCAATCATGTCAGATTTGGTTAAGGTGCTCACAGTACGACTCCTATGCTATGTCGTGATGTCGAATATCATGGTTTAGCGGTATGAGGGTTAATGCTAGCTATTATAAAGGTTTTCTAACCTCTTTTTAACAAAGACTGCTTTAAAATCCTTTATTAATAACCACTTAACTATTTTTATGAAAAAAAATTTTATAAAATCATAATTCTTATAAATAGCAATGCCCTATAGCCTCTTGAAGAGTGAGGCTACAGAGCATGTCTATGATAAGAGTTATATGTTAGCTGTCACGCAACTTTGCAGCATGTTGCTCAGTTAGTGCTTGCACCACTTTGTCAGTCGCGGTTTTAATGGCGTCATCAGATAGCGTTTGTGCATTGTCTTGCCATATTAGCGCAAAAGCTAATGAGCGCTGACCAGCTGGCACGTTGTCGCCTTGATACACATCAAACAACCACAGATCAGCCAATAGCTCACCAGCTGCCGCGCGTATCGTCGACTCTAATGTCTGTAAGCTGATCTCGCTGTCTACTAAAATGGCAATATCACGGCGTACTTGTGGAAATTTGCTTGGGGTGGTGATGGTATGCTGCTCACGGGCAAGGGTCAGTAATGGCGCAAGTGATAATTGAGCAACCCACGTAGCCGGCAAATCTAACTGCTTAGCCGTGTTAGGATGCAATTGACCCAACCAACCAATATATTCATCATCAATATAGAGCTTAGCACTTTGACCTGGATGCAAGAAAGCAAGCTCACTGCGCTCATAGCGAATACGGGCGCTATCCATTTGTGCAGGTAATAACTGCTCAATATCATGCTTAAGATCATAAAAGTCTAACGCACGGTTTTGATACGCTTGCTCGTCCCAGACATCGCCAACTGCTACTAACGCAATACTTGGTGTCTGCACCAACTCACTAATACTTTGACCAACAAAGCTAAGCCCTGTTTCAAAGAAACGCACGCGCGGCTGCTGACGATTGAGATTGTACTGCACGCAAGGTAATAAGCTTGATAACAAAGTACGGCGCATCACGGCTAAGTCACTAGAGATAGGATTGGCCAGTGCCAACACTTCTCCTAGAGCTTTATCATCAAGCAAGGCTTCTATTTTTGCGTCACTAAAGCTAAAGCTAATGGCTTCCATATAGCCATTATCGACCAGCGCGAGCTTCATCTCGTGTGTCAAGTCTGCGGTATCGTCATAATCCATGCTGACTTGCAAATGCGGCAACACGCTTGGAATATTGTCATAGCCATAGATACGCGCAATTTCTTCGATGAGGTCTTCTTTGATACTCATGTCAAAGCGATACGATGGCGGCGTGCAAATCAGGCTATCGGCTTGCTGCACTATCTCAAAGCCCAATTGGGTTAAGATACGAACCATCACTGCTGGCTCAATCTCAATACCGATGACATCACGAACTTTAGCAATTGGTAAAGTGATCGGTGCGCGAGCTGGTAAATACTCACTGCTTTCTGCTTTTACTATTTGTCCGGCTTGCCCACCAGTAACGCTAGTAATCAAATCAACAGCACGTGCCAGTGCCAGCTCTGGTAACTCAAAGTCTACCCCACGCTCAAAACGTTGTGAGGCATCGGTATGTAACCCAAAACGACGTGCGCGCGCGGCAATAGCTAGCTGACCAAAGAAAGCGCTTTCTACAACAATATTGGTGGTGCTATCAGTGACACTACTACGCTGACCGCCCATGATTCCGGCAAGTGCAAGTGCGCCTTTATCATCAGCGATGAGCAATTCATCACCGGTTAAGGTAATGGTTTGCTCATTCAATAAGACAATCGTTTCTTCAGGCTGTGCCAAACGCACAACGATATCACCCTCGATAGTATCGGCATCAAAAGCATGTAGCGGCTGACCCAATTCCATCAACACATAGTTGGTCACATCAACCAAAAAGTTGTGCGAGTGTAGTCCTGATTGAACCAGCGCATCTTGCATCCACTTTGGCGTATCGATACTACGATCAATATTGCTGATTGATTGTAGTAAATAGCGTGGGCACGCTTCAATTGCACTAACCGTTACCGCTGGCGTAGCAGTATAAGTACCGTTATCAGTAACTACCACATTGGTAGGAATCTCAGGCAGCTGCATTGGCAAATCATTGATAACTGATATTTCGCGTGCAATACCGCGTACACTAAAGCAATCACCGCGATTTGGCGTGATAGAGATGTCTAAGATTTGATTGTCTAAACCTAAATACTCACGGATATCCATACCAATTGGTGCATCTGCTGGCAATTCAAGCAGACCATCAATGTCATCGACTAAATCAATTTCAGACGCGCCGCACAGCATACCGTTAGAGTCGACACCACGTAGGTTACCATTTTTAATTGTGAAGCCTTTCTTGTCATCGCTTGGCAATACGGCACCAACGGTAGCAACGGGTGCTTTCATACCAACAGTCACATTGGGTGCACCGCAGACAATTTGTAATGGCTCAGCGGCACCAATATTAACCTGCGTAACGCGCAGTTTATCGGCATCTGGATGCTGCTCAACGCTGATGACTTCACCGACAACCACACCACTAAAGGCACGGGCAACCGCATAGCGATCATCAATCTCAAGTCCTGCCATCGTGAGTTGTTCGGCCAATTGCTCACTGGTATTGTTGGGGTTTACCCATTGACGTAGCCACTGTTCGCTAATTTTCATAAATATCTCAGATCAGAATTTTATAATAAAGGTTTTGGAGTAAAGGTAGAGGTATTATTAAATAATAAAATCTAGCCAAACTGCTTTAAAAAGCGTACGTCATTTTGGAAAAATAAACGCAAATCATCGATACCATAATATAACATCGCGAAGCGCTCAATCCCCATTCCAAAAGCAAAGCCAGTATATTTTTCGGCATCAATACCGCAGTTGGTCAGTACTTGTGGGTGTACCATACCGCAGCCCATAACCTCAAGCCATTTACCATTGTCATCGAGAATATCCACTTCAGCTGACGGCTCAGTAAATGGGAAAAATGACGGACGGAAACGTACAGTCAATTCTTTGGCAAAAAATGCTTCCAAGAACTCACTAATCAGACCCTTTAGCTCAGCAAAAGTGCTCGACTCAGTAACCATAAGCCCTTCTAGCTGATGGAACATCGGCGAATGCGTTTGATCCGAGTCATTGCGATAAACGCGACCTGGGCAAATAATGCGAATAGGCGGTTCATTCTTTTCCATGGTGCGAATCTGCACGGGGCTGGTATGCGTACGCAGTAGATAATGCGCATCAAAATAGAAGGTATCGTGCATCGCGCGTGCTGGATGATGCGACGGAATATTAAGCGCCTCAAAGTTATAATAGTCGCTTTCGACTTCAGGACCAGTAGCAACGTTAAAACCTGCTTGTATAAAATACTGCTGCATACGCTGGGTAATCATGGTCACTGGATGCAAATGACCTTTTTGACCACCGCGAGCAGGCAAGGTGATATCAATACTTTCGCTTGCAAGCTTAGCATTTAATGCAGCCCCTTCTAGCTGCTGCTGCTGCGCTGTCAACGCATCTTGAATACGGCTACGAACTTGGTGTAACCAGCCGCCGTAGGTTTTTTTATCGTCGCTGCTGAGTTTACCCATCTGCTTTGACCAGCCAGTTAATGGGCTCTTTTTACCGGTCAATTGCACACGCAAATCTTGCAACGCACGCACATCATTTACTTGTAGAACCAAGGCTTCAGCGGCACTGGCCAACTCATTTAGTTGAGCTTCATTAAGCTCGCTTAGCTCTGTGGACAAGGTCGGTAGCGCCGACAAATCGGTGGTAGCAGCAGGGGTAGTCATAAGATGCATTCTTCCTGATTTAAACGGACTATTAATAATAGTGATTGGTAATTGTAGGGATTTGACCAAATATTGCAAACCATTTACCCAGTCATTCAAAAATAATACCAGTGATATGAATGGCTTGAATATTTAGACGATAATAAAAGCTATCTCAACAAAGCATATTTAGCGCTGGTGCTCAAAAAATGCGGTAACATTAGATAATGTGATATAAAAAAAGCCACCGACCAGCGGTAGCTTTTATTAATATCATACTATTAATCAATATTATCCCTGTCCATATAGATAACTACTTGTAAATTCTGACTAAACAAGCAGCAACCCTAAAGGAAGGTTAATATTTATGCTAATGCCGCTTTTGCTTTTTCAACCAACGCTGTGAAAGTCGCTGCATCATGCATAGCGATGTCAGCAAGTACGCGACGATCGACAGTGATGTTAGCCAATTTCATGCCATTGATAAAGCGGCTGTAGCTTAAACCGTTTAAGCGTGCACCAGCATTGATACGTGCAATCCAAAGACGACGGAAGGTACGTTTTTTGTTGCGACGGTCACGATAAGCATATTGACCAGCTTTGGTCACTGCTTGTACCGCTACGCGGTAAACACGTGAACGGGCACCGTAGTAGCCTTTTGCGCGTTTTAGGATTTTTTTGTGACGACGATTCGCCTGTACACCACGTTTTACACGGGCCATAAATTACTCCAAGATTTCTTTAATCATTATTAAACGAATCACGATGTCATCGAATAGTAGACATCGCTATCAGATTGCAAAGTCAGATATTTTTAATATAGTCGCTATAAATTAAACAGCACTTAATTAAAGCTAAATGACGATAGCCTACTAGATGTATGGGCACATGCGACGAACTGCTGCTTCGTCAGACTTGTCCACCATCTTTAGACCGCGCAACTGGCGAATACGCTTAGCTGATTTCTTGGTCAAGATATGGCTTTTGTTTGCTTGCTTACGCTTGAAGCCGTTCGCTGTTTTTTTGAAGCGTTTAGCTGCACCGCTTCTGGTTTTCATCTTAACTTTCATGATGATTTGCCTCTTTGTCTTTGATAGAACCTGGTCGTCAAATAGTTAATAACGAATAGTGGCTGTAAAAACACCCACTAAACCTCTATTTGCCTCGAGGTGGGAGGCGGTATTTTAGCAGATAATGCACTGTTTTGCCAAGGAAACTTTTACGCCTCGCCTAGGGCGTGTCCTCAATCTGAACAAAAGCAAATAAACGGACTAAAAACGGTTAGATTTTGCCAAGCTACGTCAAATAGTTGATTCATATCTCGATATTATTTGCGCTATTTTCCTTGTTTGACTGCAATTTATATCATTCTTATCATCATTTTTAAAATGATGATACGCCCTAGTAGGCATGACAGTGGATAATGGGTATGAGCCCATTCATAAAGATTTTAGTCAAAACACTCATAAAACTGCGGATTTACCGCCAAATAGATTGAATGTCAGCTTAAGCTGTGCTTAAGTAGAGACTGAACCTTATTATAAGCTGAGCGTTAATAATACAAAGTTATTTATCACACTTATCGAGCGCCTATCGTACGATGATGACGCTACCAACCTACACCATGATTAGTAGAACTCATAGCCTGCAATCAATCTAGGAGATAACGTGTCAAAACAAGAATTAGACTTTGATAACGACATATTTGTCTTTGAAACAGTGATGCGTGTGCGTCATATTGAGCTTGATATGGCTCAGTACCTGACGCTCGAATCATTGACGGCATTGCTATGTGAGGCGCGGCAGAGATTTTTTTACTCTAAAGGTATTAAAGAGATCGATGCAGATTATCACGGTTTAATTATCAATGAGTTACAGCTAAGTATTGTCAGTCGCATACGGGCGCGTGAAGAGCTATTATTTGAAGTAGGCGTTGAGCCGTTATACGATAATGGTGGCACTATAGTGATAAAAATTACCCGTATGCATACTGGAGAAACAGTAGCCAAGGCGCGGCAGCATTTTGTCAATTATGACTTTCGCCTCAATAAGTCGATTGCGCTTGATAAAATCATGAAAGAAGCGCTGTACCCACATCTCTATAGAATTTGATATTGAGGACATGCCCTAACGCCAACCGCTTTTTTATTCAGACCATAGATAGAATCCGTTACGATTCATTTATTCCCCTTTGATTTCTATATAAATAAGAAGACAGATATATTATGACTTTACCTGCTTGGCTGGCTGCCATAAAATTTAATGATGATGGTTTGATTCCTGCAATTGCTCAAGATCATAAGTCTGGGCGTATTTTGATGATGGCTTGGATGAATGCCGAAGCACTACAGTTAACTGCGCAAACGCAGACAGCGGTTTATTTTTCGCGCTCACGTGCCAAATTGTGGCATAAGGGCGAGTCATCGGGTCATACTCAGACCGTACATGATATTCGCTTGGACTGTGATGCAGACGTGATTGTCCTTAGTGTCACTCAGGCTGGCGGTATCGCTTGCCATACTGGTCGCGAGTCTTGCTTCTATCAGCGTTTAGATTTGTCGGGCCAAACGCCGGAATGGCAAACCGTCGATAAGGTATTAAAAGACCCTGCTGATATTTATCATTCAAGCGATACAGCAAAAGCCATTCCTAAAAGTAACGAGACGCAGGCTCACGATGTAATCCCTTCAGATGCCAAGCACAGTCACCATGACAACGAAACTACCAATCGCTCTATTTTGCAGCAGCTTGACGGTGTATTGGCAGAGCGTAAACAAGCGGATGCTGATAGCTCGTACGTGGCAAGCTTATACGCAAAGGGTTTAAATAAAATTCTAGAGAAAGTTGGTGAAGAGAGTACTGAAAGTATCATTGCCGCCAAAGATTTTGCCAATTGCGACGAAAATAGTAATAAAGCGCAATATGATGACGCTCGTCACGAGCTTATCTATGAGGTGGCCGATGTCTGGTTTCATACATTAGTAGGACTGGCGTGGTTCGATATTGAGTCGGATGCGGTATTAAACGAGCTAGGTCGACGTTTTGGTCTATCAGGTATCGATGAAAAGGCGGCGCGATAGTTTCTATAAGCTTGGCGATTGCCCTGTTTGATTATTGTTGATTTCACCTTTTTGTCACAAGTGCAGGTTATAATATAGCTCTGTTTTACTTCGCATTGTATGCCAAGGCTGTTTATTGAGTATAACGATATTCGATACACCCAAAGTAGGCATACAAAGACTGAAAACCAAGACACAAGGATACCTTTATGGGTAGTTTTTCTATTACGCATTGGCTGATTTTATTGGTGGTAGTGGTGGTCGTATTTGGCACCTCAAAGCTTAGAAATGCTGGCAAAGATTTGGGCGGCGCAGTCAAAGGCTTCAAAGAAGCGGTCAAAGACGAAAATACTGAGCATGTTAAAAAGCATGTGGTGCTCGATCATGATGGCAATGCACACACTGAAGAGCGCCCAACAACCACCAAGGTTGATGACACGCATAATGTATAGCCTCTAGACAGTGACCTTTTATACAATGACATCGGAACATTATGTTTGATATCGGCTTTTCTGAACTACTCCTCTTTGGTGTTATCGCCCTAATCGTCTTGGGACCAGAAAAACTGCCACAGGCAGCGCGTACCGCTGGGCAATGGTATGCCAAAATTCGCCGCACGGTATCCACCCTGCAATCTGAAATCGAAGCTGAGCTTGATTTGGCAGAGACCCGCCAGCTTATGCAAAAAGAGCTGGCCAAAATTCGCCAGACTGAAGCAGATATGAGGCGTGAGATGGCGGAGATGCGCGGCAGTATGCAAGAGTTTGAATCCTCGCAAAACCAGCATTTAAAAGCATCGCGTGATCCAGGCAATGACAATACGCCTAGTCAAAGTAGTCAAGCCAGTAGTGAGAATGATGATAATCGACCAGTGCAGCCAAAAGCGTTTGACTACGCCTATGACAGTAATAGACAGGCTGAGAAACCAGAAAGCCCTGAACAGTCATCGGCACAAGGTGATAATGATAGTCCAAAAACTGACTGTAACGATAGCGCCAATCCAGTGTCTCAAACCATCACAACTAGACCGTGGGAAAATATGTGGTTTCGTCTTGGTGCTTATGATAAAGCGCGTCGTTTGCCGCAACCGCCCTACTTACCAAATTATAAAGCCGATATCTTACTAAACAGCCATATAGACAGTCCTTTACCTAAACAGGCTTCTGTTAATGAGCAGGAGAGTCATTAGTGGGCTTATTTAAACGTAAAAAAAGCCGTCAAGAAAAAGTCGCGGATTCAGATATTGAGACCTCAACAGCTACCATTGATGGTAATGTCGACAGCAATACTGAGGACTCTGGCGATATCTTAAGCTCACTTGGTGATATGCCTATTACTGAGCACTTAATTGACCTACGTCGTCATTTGATTAAGATATGTGTTGCCGTACTGGTCATATTTTTAGCCTTGGTCGGATTTTCACGCGAGCTCTATGATTTTTTGTCCAACCCATTGGTTGCTCAGTTACCTGCCAACGCAACGATGATCGCGACGGATATCACTTCCAACTTTATGGCACCGATACGCCTGACTGTTTTTGTCGCAGCATTCTTTGCAATGCCCTACATTTTGTATCAAATCTGGTCGTTTGTCGCACCCGGTTTATATAAAAAAGAGAAAAAAATCGCCATTCCCGTTTTGATGTCCTCTATATTTTTATTTTATGCGGGTGTGGCTTTCTCTTATTTTATTGTCCTCAAAGGCGTTCTCAAATTTTTTATTATGTTCGCGCCGCAGAACGTCTTGCCAATGACCGATATCGATAGTTATTTAAGTTTTGCACTCAAACTCTTTATGGTATTTGGTTTAACCTTTGAGATTCCAGTCGTCACCTTGCTATTGATATTGACTCGCGTCGTCTCCATTCAGAGCTTAGAAGATAAACGCCGTTATATTATTGTCGGCTGTTTCGCCGTTGCTGCGGTCGTGACACCGCCTGATGGGGTGTCGATGTTGATGCTCGCCATTCCGATGTGGTTGTTGTTTGAGCTAGGATTATTTTTAGCAAAAGTATTAATTAAAGAAGAACACAGTCCTGCCTTAGCAAGCGATACAGGGTTAAGTAAAGAATAACATCGCTAATCAGGCACTTATTCCAAAAACAGCCAACGCGCTAATCTGTTACTATAACCTCTTATTTCCACCTTTATTTTCTATCAGTTTTTGTATTATTGTCATATGCACTTGCAAATATTTTGCAAGTGCATATGACGAGTCAGCCATTGTCTATGCAGTGGCTTTTTTTACCCCCGTCATTTTTGATCCGTTTTACTCTTTTAGGTAATTTTTTATGTCCGCATCTATGCCAGCTTATATGAGCGATCCCACTGATGAGCAACTAAGCGCGCTCAACATGGCGATGGATCACAAGTCATTTAAAGTAGTGGCTTATGCGGGTGCTGGTAAAACGACGACCTTAAAACTGATTGGTGAGCGTTTGCGTGGACGCGGCTTATATTTAGCCTTTAACAAAACAATTGCCAATGATGCACGCTCAAAGTTTCCACCACATGTGGAATGTCGCACTTTTCATTCGCTTGCCTATCGTCATGTCGCCCGTGATATCACTGCTAAGCTGTCGTTGCCGCGTTTTTCACCCAAACGTCTGGGTGATGATTTGGGTTTGCAGCCCGTGCAAGTGCGTCGGCAAATGGATGGTATAAACAAATATATTACCCTTACTCCAGCCCGATTATCGCGTTTTGTCAGTGACGCCGTCAGCAATTTTTGTAGTACGCATGCCAGTTATCCTGCACCAAGGCATATTGAATTTCCAAGTTGGCTCGATGAGTCAGATGCCGAGCAGCTGCGCGAAATGCTCTACCCTGCCGTTGAGCAACGCTGGCTACAGTCGATTGATGCGCGCCATCCAGCTGGTATCGGGCATGATATTTATCTGAAACTTTGGGCATTATCAAAACCAAGCATTCCAGCAGATTTTATTTTGTTTGATGAAGCGCAGGATGCAGATCCATTAATGATGGGAATTTTGACCCAGCAGCCACGGCAAGTGATTTATGTGGGTGACGCTCATCAGCAGATTTATGAATGGCGCGGCGCAGTCAATGCCATGAAAAAATTACCTTTACCGCAAACCTTATTGACGCAGTCTTTTCGCTTTGGCGAACCGATTGCTGAGATTGCCAATACTTTGCTCAAAGCATTGCAAGAAGATGTCCCGTTAAAAGGCAATCCTAATAAGCAATCCTCTACTGATAAGGGCATGTTACATAGTAAAAAAGATGCCATTCTTTGCCGCACCAATGCGGCAGCAATGTCGCAACTATTGACTGGACTCAAGCTCGGTCACCGTGTGGCACTACAAGCGGATACCGATCGTATGCTTAAATTCTGTCAGGCAGCCGAAAATTTAAAAAACGGTAAGTCTGCGTACGGCGTACCCGAACTGGCGTATTTTTATAATTGGGGTGACGTTCAAGAGTATTCTGAAACCAATGAAGGCAGCGATCTAAAAACTCTGGTGAAATTGGTCGATGATCATGGCACCAATGTCCTGAGCCAAGCGGTCAATAGTCTCACCAGTATCGAAAATGCTGACTATGTTATCTCCACTGCCCATAAGGCCAAAGGGCTCGAATGGGGAAAGGTACAGCTCGATGATGATTTCTATTATGATGTGACGACCAATGCGATCAAGATCAGCCCTGAAGAGTTGCGTTTGCTCTACGTCGCTTGCACACGTGCCCAGAGCAATTTGGACATCCATAATATTAAAGACTTGATATCTGGTTTGCAGACAGGCAAAAAAGTGATTTTTGGTAATACTTAATTTTTCTCAGTTAGTCACTCTCTGTATTTGCCACCCTAAACCTCTAGCCTACCTGTATTTATGGCAATCCTTTAATAGCACCCTTTTAGCAGTGAACAACAAGCATGAATACTAATCAGCAACTTCAAATACGTCAAAACACCATCCGTCAGTTATTTGCCAATCCTGTCCGCTTACTTGCGCCAATGGAAGGCCTAACCGATCCATTGATGCGGCAAATCCTAACGCAGATTGCGGCAGATTTAGGTCGCCCCTATGATTGGTCGGTTAGCGAATTTATCCGTGTGACTCAGCATGTATTGCCAGCGCATGTATTTTATAAATACGTTCCAGAATTGCGTCATGATGCTAAAACTGCCTCTGGCACGCCTATTCATATCCAGTTGCTTGGCAGTGAAGCGCAACTCATGGCAGAAAATGCCGCTTATGCTGCCGAGCTTGGTGCGCCAGCGATTGACATCAACTTTGGTTGTCCTGCCAAGACGGTCAATAGCCACCGTGGTGGTTCCGTATTGTTGGATGAACCCGAAACCATGTATCAGATTATCAGCGCGGTGCGGCAAGCTGTTCCCGTTCATATTCCAGTATCAGCCAAAATTCGTTTAGGTTACACCGATACCAGTCGTATGGATGATATTAAAGCTGCGATTAGCGACAGTGGTACTGATTGGCTAACTATTCATGCACGAACCAAAACCCAAGGCTATAAGCCACCAGCCTATTGGGACAAAATCCAAAGTTTTAATGCGCTCGATATTCCAGTCATTGCCAACGGTGAAATATGGAATGCAGAGCACGCGCAAAACTGTATGACGCAAGCTGGTACAAAACATTTGATGTTAGGTCGCGGCGCGGTTACCCGTCCAGATTTGGTTGCTCGTGTTGATTGCGGTTCAGATGATGCCCTGCTAAGTGCGGCAACGTTGTCGTGGGAAGCGATGGTCACCCATCAGATAAGATTTTTGGAAGGTCAGGCTAAAACTGAAGTTATCTTGGTTGGTCGTTACAAGCAGTGGTTAGCAATGCTCATCAAAGGCTATAGCGAAGCAAAAGTTTTATGGGACAGTATTAAAAGAGAAAAAAATAAAGCAGCTATCATTAGTGCACTGCAAGCCAGTGTGCGCCAATAATAGCTGCTTTTATCTTAAAGCCAATCTGTTTTAAAACTAAGCTGTCTAACGACTAATATTAAATACTCACTCTAATCGCTAAATAGAATAGCATCAAACAACAGGCAATCGATAACACCCAAAGTATGGAGCGAAACGTCGCCAAATTAGTAATATAAGCCACGCAAAAACCGATACGAATCAGCACGTACAACCAAGCCAGTATATTGATAATCGATTGTGGTACAAAGAATAACATCGCCGTTAAAACAGCCGCCAAAAATATTGGCAAAGTTTCATAGCTGTTTTGCTGGGCAGCGTTAGCACGTGCGGCCGCGCCCGTCGTACCTTGTAAAAAATCACGTGGATGGGCATTGTCAGCCAAATTAAAGCCGCCAATAGCTTTCGCTGTCAATGCCATGGCAAGCGGTAGTAAACTTGCTATGACCATCGCCCAAATGGCGGACGCTGCGGTATCAGAGACTAATTCCAGAAGTGCATTCATTAGTATACTTGCCCCTACCCTGCAATCACTTCGAAATCATGGGTGACGTTCACCCCACCTTGTACCAACATTCTACTGGCTGAGCAGTATTTTTCTGCGGACAGTTTTATGGCCTTCTCTACTTGGCTTTCTTTGACATCTTGACCTGTCACCACAAAATGCATGTGAATGTCAGTATAGACAGCTGGTACAGTTTCAGCACGCTGAGCGGTAAGCTCACAACGTACGTCTGTCACCTCTTGGCGCGATTTTTGTAAAATCGCTACCACATCATAGCTAGCACAACCACCAAGCCCCAATAGAATCAGCTCCATCGGACTTGCGCCTTTTTCTTTATCGGCATCGATCTGTACATTATGCCCTGATGGTGACACGCCCATAAATGCTTTGTTTTCTTGCCACGTTACACTTGCTTTTGACTCTGACATCTTGACCATTCCTTATTTTAATTAGCTCGTTGCCCGATTTTTATTTTCTGGCAATATGTTTTACTTGGCTAGTGTAGCATAAGCCAATGGCACATTTTATCGAGCCCTTATCATCCAAAATCATTATCATTATGAATGGCTCACCTATTTGTCTTTTGCAGCCTTATTTTTAATTAAACCTTTTTACTAAAATTTTCTTAGCAGTGAATTCACATTCATACACCGCCTACTGTTTATTATTCAAACCTACCCTCTTATAGTTCGAACCTATCTTTGCAGTAAGATTCCCCAAAAAACATTACAAAAGTTTAATTATAACTGGTTGATTTTAAACAGTTAAGCTCGTGAAACATTTTATAGCAAAATACTGTTACACATTTTGCTTGTTTCTTGGTTTAATAACGGTAATGAATCTTATTTTGACCTAATATCGACAACCATCACCTTATAATAATTATGATTGCTGTCACGGTTCTAGCTCAAAATAAGCTATTTTAAATAAATTAAAAAGGTTTAATCATGATAGATGCAGACGGCTTTCGCGCCAATGTCGGCATCATCTTGGCAAATACACAAGGGCAGGTTCTGTGGGCAAAACGTATTGGTCACAACGCTTGGCAGTTCCCACAAGGCGGTATCGACCGTGGGGAGACGCCGATGGATGCGATGTATCGCGAGCTCTGGGAAGAGGTCGGCCTGCATCCGCGTCATGTAGACTTATTGGCAGTGACGCAAGATTGGTTGCGTTATCGTCTGCCAAAACGCTATGTGCGGCATGGACAGCACCCTTTATGTATTGGGCAAAAACAGAAATGGTTTTTGCTACGCTTAGATGAGACGAACACTCAACATATCCGCTTTGATGAGGGCAAACCAGAATTTGATCATTGGCAATGGGTCAGTTACTGGTATCCACTTGGACAAGTGATTCACTTTAAACGCGGGGTATACCGCCGCGCTTTGCAAGAGCTAGTGCCTGAGCTACCTCTAAGGCAAGAGCTGATTATCCCTGAACAAGACAATCACTTGTTGATAGGATGAAATGATATTTTGATTAAAAGTAACACCTAATAGAAGAGCCTGTATACTTTAGATGCAGGCTCTTCTATTATATAGCGATTATATCTTGCGGAATAATTATGGCTTGATAGCAATTTTTAGTACGCCGTCACGCTGATGCATGAACAAGTCATAGGCCTCTACAATATCATCCAAGGCATAGGTATGCGTCACCATCTCTGATAAATCTACTCGACCCGACTCGATGACATTCATCAATCGGCGCATACGCTCTTTACCTCCTGGGCAGAGAGCCGTTCTTATCGTATGATCGCCAAGACCAGAGGCGAAATGAGCCATTGGAATGACTAAATCTTCAGAATACACACCCAAGCTTGAGAGTGTACCGCCTGGTTTTAATATTTTGAGACATTTCTCGAACGTAGACTGTAAACCTAACGCCTCGATACTGCTATCCACCCCGCGACCACCAGTGATTTTCATGATCTCATCAACCACGTCAACTTCCGTGAAGTTTAGAGTAATATCTGCTCCTAGTTTTTTTGCCATGTCCAAACGTTCATTATTGCCATCGACAGCGATAATCAGTGACGCGCCTTTAATCCTTGCTCCAGCAGTAGCGCATAAACCGATAGGTCCTTGTGCAAATATAGCAACCACATCACCGATCTGAATATTGGCGTTTTCTGCGCCTTTGAAGCCTGTCGACATAATGTCAGGGCACATCAACACTTGCTCATCCGTCAGTCCATCTGGCACTGGACATAGATTGGCCTGCGCATCTGGCACTAGCACATACTCTGCTTGCGTACCGTCAATGTGATTACCAAAACGCCAGCCGCCTGTGGCTTTATAACCGTGGCAAGAACATCTACCATCTGCATCAAGATAACCACCGTCTTGTGAAGGGAAACCATCTTGACTGGCATAGGAGGTAAACGTTGGGCAAATGGCGCCAGCAATGACTCGCTGCCCTTCTTCATAGCCCATGACTGCGCTACCAAGCTTTTCAATGATACCTACTGGCTCGTGACCAATGGTTAAGCCTTTTGCAACGGCATACTCACCTTTAAAGATATGGATATCAGTACCACAAATGGTCGTGGTCGTAATTTTTATCAAGGCATCATTAGGGCCGACATCAGGGATTTTTTTATCTACAATTTCAATTTTACCTGGTTCAATAAATATCAATGACTTCATCATGCTCATTTCACACTCCTTGTTTTATAATCATTTACTCAACTGGTATGAACTTTAGTGATATCTATATTTATCTTACGCCATATAAATAGTAATTTAAAGTGAAATCCATTCTTTAATAAAGGGATTGTTGATTCTCTATTGTTAGATATTAAAACTGTAGTATCAAACTTCTCATGAAAATTGTACGTGAGCCTCATTAAGAGTAGATGAAAAAGCTAATAGATTAAAAACCCATAGGCTACTTATGACTATCATGCTGACATTCTTTATAATTATCATGCTGACACTCTCGGCTTACTAATCTAGCAATCTCATCCACTGCTAAATCTGCCAACTGAGAATGACATTTTAGGGTTAAAATGCTTTGGGTACGTGTCGCATAAGTGGGCAAATTATTTTGCGTATGATTAAAAGCGACAGGCTCTATATAAATAGAAGACAGAATCTGCTCAATCTCAACAGCCACTCCAGTCTCCGGCAGCTTATCCACTGGCGCTTGCGTATTGTCAGACAATACCGCAAAGGCAGCTTCTTGCCAGTACTCAGGTTCACTATTCTCAGCGATTAGTGGCAATACTTCTTGGCGCAGCCTACCTCGCAGTTTTTCAGTTTTAAACCAGCTGTCCTCAGGCTGACCATTGGAAATGACATGCAGTCCTGCATATAGTGGCATAGGAGCATGACCACGATTATTGACAATAACGGCTTGTGTCATATCACCAATAATGAGATTGAACCCAGCATAGTTTTGCAAACTAATCTGCCGTGCAAACTCCATCGGGCTGATATCACTGGTTAAGAAATCCGTGACTAGCGCCCCGCGTGAGCGCTCATCAGAGCTTGCCTGCACGCCATCGCGAAAATTCAATACCGCAGCCCAACGTCCGTTTTGCTGATAATACTCTTGAGGCACTTGATGACTGTATTGATGACTACCTTGATGATTGGCTTGATGGGGCTGTTGATGAATACCCAGCCAAGTACCGCCACTTTGTACATCGCGTCCTGCAAAAACAGGCTTATCTTCCCATTGATGTAGCAGCTCTGTCGGACGCTGCAAAAACTCATCGCGATTGGACAATAGCACCAAAGGCAGCTCATCAAAGAGTTGCCAAGCAATGGCGACAATACACATAAGACTCCTAATTTTACTAAAAATATGCTTAGTAACATGTCATTGCTTAGCAAACAGCCAAGCTTGATTTCGGTTTGAACTTAGTTCACTGATAAGTTTTTGCTAGCAGGATAACTAATCTGAGAGGTCGACTGTATGACTTTTGATTGTTTGCTTGGTAAATCGAACTCCCACGCAACCATGCTTTTATTGTCATTCCAGTCACGCTCAGTCACTGGCGGTGTATGAGTGACGGTTACTTTAAGACTATCGTCGCGGCTAATTGGCTCACTGCCTAATACTTGTAAATGCATAGGTCGGTTGTGCTGATTGGTAAATTGATACGCTTGTGTTTTAGTCAAGGTTTGCGTGCGATTGAAAGCGCCTTTATCACCCTGCTTATCTTCATCAGCTATCTGCTTTACGATGGTATTAGGGTCAATACCAAAACCGATACCTTGCTCTTTGAGCGCTTGATAATTATAGCGCGCCTGCCCGACATAATTATCATCACGGTATAACTGTAGCGAACCATCTACCCAAGCTGGTGTCAAAAACGGTGCGGATGCATACCAATAGCCAGCTGCCTCCACACTCGGCGTACTACGAATCCATAGCTTGCTACTGCCCGACTGCTCATCAATGACCGTCCGTACACGCCTGCCATCGCTTGGAATACTAATACGCTGCGGCAAGCGGTATTCGGTAATGCCGTTTTTATTCTGACTGCTAACGGTAAAGCTTGGCAGCGGTGCCATGTTAGGTGTCGAGGCACCGCCATAGCTGTCTCTTGCAGATACCACAACAGGCATGTTTTCCGCCATAGGTGGTACAGATATAGTCCGGTTTTCTCTATCTTCTTCATATAGCGAGAAACGCTCAACTCGTGGCAATTGGCTGGTCGTGTTTTGATTGGGATTGACAGAGCTTAGCATCAAAGGGACATTGAGCCAGTTTTCTCCTGTCTGCTGGGCAATAACCGCAGAGGCAATGATATTTAATTGCTTGGTTTCAGTATTCAGCCTTGCTTGATACGTTGGCTCCCAACCCGCGCCGCGTACTTGATAGTGCAGTTTCACACTGCTTGGTACTCGACTGGCAGTACGTACACTCACTTGAGTCACACTATTTTGAGTGGAAGTCGCGCTGCCCGCCATTAGTTGGTTGAGCGCATCTTGTGCACGGGCTTGGCGCTGCTGAATTTCTAGTATGCGTTTATTGATACTGACCGCTTGGGTTTCCAGATCGCGCGCATTATTGGCAAGCGTGCCATCTGTACTGATTTGCGTGACCTTGGTTAAATTCTGCAAGTAAGCTTTAGCTAAGCGTGCCGCTTCTAACTCAGCATTGATAACTGCCAAATTATCTTGCTGTGTCTGCACTCTCGCCTCACCTTGATACTGACACTGTGCTGCTTGCTCATCGCTTAAAGTCTCGATACTGACTTCACCAATATTGATGCCTTTTGCTGCTTGTACGCTCACACTGTCTTTATCGATATAAGGGGACAGACAAGAAAAAACCAGTGTCTGCTCACCGTTACCATTGATTGGTAACGCACGAGTCACGCTAGCTAAGCCCTGATAAATGGTCACTTGCTCAATACTACTGTTCGCTGCCTGAGCAGGAGTCAAAGCTAAAGCCGCTAAGCCAAATAAACCCAGTGGCGTCAACTGTTTTTTAGAGGGTAAAAAATTAGGTAGTATTGCTACTTTTGATAACTTAGCTTGCATAATCATTCCTTAAAAATACGGTTAATCCATTAATACGGTGCATTAGCGCAAGCGCGCAGTATCTAACGCTTCATTAAATATAATGATGCAATATTTATGATGGCATTTATTTTCAGCAGCTTTTTTATATCTTAGCGGTTTTCTGGCTTTCTTTCTAGATGTTACCCGTAGCAGATAAGTTGTTACCATGAGATGAGCCTCACCGTAATTTGGTATGCCTCACTGGCTATTTTTGCTATTATGAGCAGCATTCTATTACCAAATTTATGATGCCCTTATGATGATACATCCTCAGTACGATCCTGTAGCGCTGTCTTTGGGTCCAGTAGAAGTGCACTGGTATGGCCTAATGTATTTATTAGCATTTGCCGCCGCCTTTGGTCTGGCTTGGTATCGCAGTACCAAACGTGACAATTGGAACACTGACATGGTGTCCGACTTGGTATTTTTTGGCGCACTTGGCGTCATTTTGGGCGGTCGTGTCGGCTATGTATTGTTTTATCAATTCGGTGAATTTTTACAAAACCCCGCTTACCTTTTCAAAGTCTGGGAAGGCGGTATGTCTTTCCATGGCGGCATGATTGGTGTCTTATTGAGCATGTTATATTTTGCCCGTAAGTATAAAAAGACCCCCTTTCAGGTGCTGGACTTTATCGTTCCTTGTGTGCCAACGGGCTTATTATTTGGTCGTATTGGCAATTATATCAATGGCGAGCTATGGGGCCGCGTCTCTAACGGTGGCTACAACTGGCTTACCTACTTCCCGCAAGCGGCTGCTACTGATATGCAGCAATTGCAAACCAACCCTGAGCTGCAAGAGTTGATGCTTGAAGTAAATGGGCAGTATTTGCTACCTCGTCATCCCTCACAGCTGTATGAAGCACTTGCTGAAGGGTTATTATTATTCCTATTTCTATGGTGGTATTCATCAAAACCGCGCCCACGTATGGCAGCATCGGCAGTATTTTTATTGGGTTATGGCATCAGCCGCTTCATCATTGAGTTTTTCCGCCAACCCGATGCGGACCAAGGATTTGTATTACTAGGCTGGATGACCAAAGGGCAGATACTCAGCGCTCCCATGATTATTATTGGTTTCATCATGCTGGTATACGCTTACAAACGCGGTATCTATGACTGGGGTAAGCAGTCGGCTTATTAAGCACTAATTCACATCAAGTAGCCTGTTAAAAAACAATACAACTATGCGTTTTAATAGCGTAGAAGAGCAATTTTATGACCATGAGTAACTCCATTATTAGTAACAACAAGCAGCGTAAAAATGAGCAAGCCTATCTAGATTTGCTGCATCTTGTCCTCACTGAAGGCACTGAAAAAGGCGATCGTACTGGCACTGGTACGCTGAGCCACTTTGGCGCGCAGCTACGTTTTAATTTAGCCGACGGTTTTCCATTATTAACCACCAAAAAAGTCCACTTTAAATCTATCGTCTATGAGCTATTTTGGTTTTTAAGTGGCAGTACGCATGTTGATTATCTACAAGCCAATGGCGTACGTATTTGGAATGAGTGGTCAACGGCTGAACAGACGGCACGCTTTAATCGCCCTGCTGGTGATTTAGGCCCTGTCTATGGTCATCAGTGGCGCAATTATGGCGCAAGCCAGCGTGAAGATGGGAGCTACAATAACGATGGTGTCGATCAAATCACCCAAGTCATTGAACAAATAAAAACCAATCCCAATTCAAGACGTTTGATTGTGTCTGGTTGGAATCCCGGTGAAGCAGATCAAGTTGCGCTGCCGCCTTGTCATACGCTATTTCAGTTCTTTGTGGCGGATAATAAACTGTCATGCCAGCTCTATCAGCGTTCAGCAGATTTATTCCTAGGCGTGCCATTTAATATTGCCAGTTATGCCTTGCTGACCCATATGGTCGCGCAAGTATGCGGATTAGAAGTGGGCGAATTTATTTGGACAGGTGGCGATTGTCATATTTATCAAAACCACCGCGAGCAAGTTGAGCTGCAACTGACGCGTGAGCTTTATAAGCTACCAACGCTGACGCTTAATTCTGATGTGAAAGATATCTTTGCATTCAAATACGAAGACATTAGCGTTGATGGTTACGAGTCGCATCCTGCGATTAAGGCAAAGGTTGCAGTCTAACTTTAGTTTGATTGAAAGTTTTAAATAAATGCAGCAAATGCAAGTAGCATATTAAAGACAATAAAAAGGATACGTTATGAGTTATGCCCACACCGAAGTTGCCCAAATCGCAGCTATCAGTAGCAACCGCTGTATCGGCAAAGATAATGAGCTACCGTGGCATATCTCAGCAGATTTGCAGCATTTTAAAAGCATGACGACCAAAGAAAATGACGGTGGTATACAAGGTATCGTCATTATGGGTCGTAAGACGTTTGAATCAATGGGCAGCAAGCCTTTGCCAAAACGCGTGAGTTTCATCATCAGCACCCAGCTAGATTATGCCGAACAAAAAGGTTTGGTCGATAAAAGCAATGCTTATGTGGTGCACAATTTAGATGATGCATTAACGCAAGCGGCAAGTCTGGCACATGGTGCGCATCTGGATACCATTTGGGTGATTGGTGGCGAGCGCGTGTTTAGCGATGCGTTGATGTATACCGATCGCATTGAGCTGACCCACGTCGATACTGAGATTACGGATGGCGATGCATTTTATCCTGAATTGCCAAATGAGTTTGAAGTGGCCGAAGAATCTGAGAAAATGCACGATGAAAAAAGTGACTTAGACTTTAAATTTGTGACTTATAAAATAAAAGCAGACTAGGTCAGCTGGTTATGAAACTACTAACCTTTATCTTTACTGGCATATTACTATCGGGCTGTCAGAGTCTAGCGATAAGAGAGCCTGTTATTAAGCCTGCTGAAATATTGCGTCAACCTCAGTTCACAGTTCCACACAGAGCAGCTAGACGTTTGAAAGCTGGTGAGGAATATGAAGTTGTCCTGAGCATATTGATTAATAAATCTGGTCAAATTAGTTCCATTTCTGTTACTGAGTCATCAGGCGTCGTGTCATTAGACCGAAGTGCTCTACGTGATGCTAGAAAAATAATATTCAAAGCCGGTACTAAGGATAATGAGTTTATTACAACAAAAGTTACTGTACCCATTACCTATGTAATACATTAGAAACTGTTTACCCTACTACTAAAAATTTAGACAGATAGGTAGAATGTAAATGCCTACTCGTGCAATACTTTATAAACCGTTTTTGCAAGCACTGGCCCAATCCCTTGCACGCCTGCCAATTCTTGCTGCGATGCACCGAGCAATTGTTGCAATCCGCCAAAATGATTGAGCAAATCACGACGGCGCTTTTCACCCAGCCCCGGAATCACCTCTAATACTGACGATGAACGGCGCTTGTCGCGTTTCTTACGGTGCGCCGTAATCGCAAAACGATGCGCCTCATCGCGAATATGCATCAATAAATGCAGCGCCTTGCTATCCATCGGCAAATCAAGTGGCTCATGATCGATAAAATGTAGCACTTCAAGCCCAGCCTTACGTCCTTCGCCTTTTGCCACGCTAATCAGCAAAGTATCACCAAGAATACCCAGCTCGGTTAGCACTTTTTTAGCGATGCCAAGCTGCCCTTTACCACCATCAATCAGCAACAAATCAGGCAATGGCTGCTTTTTATAGCGCCGTGTCAGCACTTGTTTCATTGCGGCATAATCATCACCACCGACAATGTCATGAATCGCATATTGGCGATAATCACGGCGACGCGAGCCACCTTGGTCAAATACTACGCAGCTACCAATGGTCGCCTCGCCCATCGTATGGGAGATATCAAAACACTCTATGCGATCAATGGTTCTATCAGTGACGTCCGCTAAGACGTCTTTTAGCGCACCAAAGCGCGCATGCAACTCTAAATAGTCACCCAGCTTGGTTTTTAGCGCATTATTGGTATTGAGTTTGGCTAAATCTAACCATTCAGCACGGTGTTCACGGACACTGGTTTTGATCACGACTTTACTACCAAAATGGCTCGCCAATGCTTCACTGACCGCCACCTGATCCGGTAATTCATGACTCAACATGATTTCGGGTGGCAAGTCATCCGTCACCTGAAAATAAAATGAAGTAATAAAGGCAGATAAATTATCAGCAAGTGGCTCGCTACTATCAACGTCAGGGAAGTAGTTTTTACCACCCAGTACACGACCACCACGTACGGTCAGTACGTTGACGCATGTCATGCCTGCCTGACTGGCAATGGCAATCACATCTGCCTCACCTTGTACAGTATAAACGGCTTGCTTGGCTTGTACTTCACGCAGCATAGACAACTGATCGCGATAAAACACTGCCTTTTCAAAGTCTAATTCTTCAGCAGAAGCTTCCATTTTTTCAATCAAAGCACTATGAATATCGCTAGAGTCGCCTTTTAGGAAACGAATGGTATTATTGACATCTTCTGCATATTCTTCGGCCGATACCAAGCCCACGCAGGGCGCACGGCAGCGCTTAATCTGATACTCAAGACAAGGACGCTTACGTTGCTTAAAAAAAGTATTGGTACATTGGCGCATTTGAAACATTTTCTGCATCAGCACCAGTGTCTCTTTGGCGGCATGAGCAGAGGGAAAAGGACCAAAAAAGCGACCTTTTTGGTGATTGCCTTTACCGCGACCATAAGCCAATCGCGGGTAAGGCTTATCCGCTGAAATAAACACATAGAGATAGGATTTATCATCGCGCAACAGTACGTTATAAGGCGGACGATATTCTTTAATCAAGTTTTGCTCGAGCAATAACGCTTCGGTCTCACTACGGGTAATAATGGTTTCAATATTATGTATCCGTGCCACTAGCGCCCGTGTTTTTGGATGGTCAATGGTTTTAGCAAAGTAGCTGTTCACACGGCTCTTGAGTGACTTGGCTTTACCGACATATAAGATATCGCCATTTTTACCCAGCATTTTATAGACCCCTGGCAAATTTGGCAGGCGCTGAATTAAATGCTTAAGACGGGCTTTCTTGTCATCGATGGGACTCGATTCTGAGACATTGACCATAGAATTTATTGCTCTTAAAAGTCTTATAATACTGCTAGTTATGGGGCGTGAGTCATTGTTTTACAAGCCAATTATTATCATAGCATCACCCATAAAAAAGCCAGCACCGAGGCTGACTTTTTCGTGGGTAAGTAAGATGTTATTAATGACGGAAGTTTGCCATCAATGCCGGAATACCCGGTAGCATACCGACAATAGCCATCACACCTGTCAATACCACAAACATAATACCCGGTATGATCCAGCGGCTCATTTTAGTCAAATTGGCGCTGCGTTCTTTCGAGCCAATCAAGCCCAAGTTATCGAGCAACAACGTGAGTGACCAACCAAATGCAGGATTCACCAGTGCAGAAGCAAACACCACAATCGCAGCAGACTGCGTGGTTTTACCTTCGCGCGTCATCTCCATACCAGCTTCAAGCAGTGGAATAAACACCCCAACGATCAAGGCCACACACATCACTGGCTGCCAAATAGCCAAATCCATTGGATAGCCCCAAACCCCTGCGATAATACAAAACAATGCCGTCAATAAGGCACCAGCAGGAATCGGACGTTTGGCAATCGCTGCTGGGACAATATAGGTGCCCCACGATGACGCAAAGTTCGCGCCGCCCAATACAGAGCCGACGACCTGACGAAACGATGCGCTGGTCATTGTGTCATCGATATCCATGAGTACCTTTTCAGTACGTTTAGGATAGCTGATTTTTTGAAAGACCTGATGGCCTAAAAAATCTGGTGACCACATCGCAACCGCCAAAATAGCAAACGGCAGTACGACAATAAAGCTTTCAACCGTCGGTAATCCTAACATCCAACCGGTGTTTTCTCCCCACCAATACATTGGATTCATATTTGGTAAGCCTGGTGCAGTTTTGAACTCAAAGGGCGCACCCAATGCAAAAGCGAGACCACCACCTAGTACACAGCTTAGCGGAACCGCAAGCCAGCGTTTTTGCCAATGCTCAAGTAATGCATATAGCAGTATAGTGGCCAAAATAATGAAAAAGGCAATATGCGACATGCCAATACCTTCTGCCCAAGCAAAGAGGTTTTTGACCTGTGAGGTGGTACCGATAAACCCTAAGTAAATCAAGAGGCCACCGCACACGCCTTTACTGGTCAAGTTTGCCAGCAGACTGCCCCCTTTACTGATTGCCAATAGCAATCCGAAGGCACCGATAAGTAAACCAAAGGCCATCGGGTGACCACCAGCAGCAACGACGATAGGAATAAGCGGAATAAGGGGGCCGTGAGTACCTGCAAGGTTGGCTGTCGGGAGTAGAAATCCTGAAAATAAGATGATAAAGAATGAAACGATTAATAGCTCATAACGAACGTTTTCTAAAACGAACGCATCGCCCAAACCAAGTGGACCTGCAAATGTTGCAGCAATCGCACCCACCATAACCACTTTACCAATCGTTGCCGCCATTGCAGGAATAGTATCTTCATACTCAAAGCGATAATCACGAAACGGCAAATTGGGATGCCAGCGTTTTGGCTGCATGATTTGTAATTCATGATTTAGATAAGCGTCACGACTGTCAAAGCTTGCGCTTGGTTTGTGTAAATCAAGGTAGCTACCTGATGGCTCGCTGTCGTAATTAGATGGATTTGATGACTGCTGATTAGACCCTGAAGAAGGGATCTGAGTGTTACTCATCACATTTCCTTATGTCGACTGAGGCTTTATTTAACTGATAATTTGATAGTGAAATTTAATGTGACTAGAGCGTCCATTAAAAATTGCAAGCCATTGTATGACATGAGAACTCGAAATGCGAACTTAGAATCACTAAAAAAGTCCATACACCATTATAATATATAAATTAAAGTTTCCATTTAATACAAAATTGAACTTAATAGAAAACCATGAGGAAAAAATACACTTAATATAGGCTTTAAATCAGAATAAATGACCTTTTTCTTAATAATTATCTGTATCTAGATATTTGTTATCACATAACTAAATATTAAAGATAGCTATAATAAATAGTTTATTATAACTTTTAAGTAACCATAGAAAATCCATGTCAGTTACGCTTTAAGCCTAGCGGTTTTGATATTTTTTACTTATGATAAATGCCCTTTCGTGACTGCTCTTTGATAGAAGTACACTAAAAAATTTGACTCAAACGGTATCACTAGAAAATATAAAAGAAGCAATAGGACGAATTTATGAGTTTGCTACCTACCAATTTTGAGACGCTAAAACGCAGAGCCAAACAAAGTATCATGCCGTTATTGACACCTCACCTACTGAAGCTGCGTATCAACACTTATGCACCGTACGTAGGCGCTGGTATCAGAATCGATCACCTCAATCTCGATCAAGGTTTGTGTGTGGTAAGTATGGGGCTGAATACGCTGAACAAAAACATCGTAGGCACTCAGTTTGGCGGCAGCCTGTATTCGATGGTGGACCCATTCTATATGATAATGCTGATGCACCAACTGGGCAGCAGTTACGTAGTCTGGGACAAAAGCTCACATATTGAGTTTATTGCCCCTGGTAATAGCAAAGTCACTGCACGCCTAAAAATTCCTAGCAATGAAATCACCACGATTCAGGAATTAGCAAAAGAAGGCGAGCCAGTATTTCGGGAATACCAAGCAGATATCGTCGATGATCAACAAAAAATTATCGCTACCGTCACTAAAACGCTCTATATACGCTTGCGTAAGTACAGCAAATCTAAAGACCAAAATAGCCGTATCGAAAATCTCGATGGTTAGAACTTTAAAGGCAATTTTTAAAACAGTTCTCTAGATTTGTGATTTAAAGCATATTAATTAAAGCGCATTAATTAAAATGACAGAAACAAAAACCCCAATCTGGCATACGCACAGATTGGGGTTTTGTCTTTTTTGGTACTACCCGCTTATTTATATGATAAACCTATGAATAAGGGCTTGTATCTGGCTTTTCACTATTCTATTGCCGAATCGCATAATAGACGGTTCAGCAATAAAGCGATATTAAGCACAATGCTTAAAAGCAGATACTGGATATAATCTAAGCGTTAGCTTTTGGCTTAACAGCTTTAGGTGCACGCGGAGCAAGCTTCTCGCGGATACGTGCTGATTTACCAGAGCGCTCACGTAAGTAGTATAGTTTCGCACGGCGAACAGCGCCACGGCGTTTCACTTCGATGCTATCGATGATTGGTGAATGCAATTGGAATGCACGCTCAACGCCAACACCGCTTGAGATTTTACGTACGGTAAACGCTGAGTTTAAACCGCGGTTACGTTTAGCAATTACAACGCCTTCAAAAGCCTGTAAACGCTCACGCTCACCTTCACGTACTTTTACTTGAACCACAACGGTATCGCCGGGTGCAAAGCTTGGGCGCTCAATCAATTGAGCATTTTCGATGACCTGAACCAATGGATGCTTGTTGCTCATGAGAGTTATCTCCTCACATTAGATAATAGAGGCTTGACGCATATCACCTGTTTGTAATAATGGATCGTATCTTTTTAATGAGACACAACGTAAGTGGGTTATGACAAACGGCCATTATGCTATGACTCGTTTTGTTGTTGCTCAAAATTCTGTTGCTTAACTGTTTATCTTTTTAGCCGCTATCAACGCTGTTTTTTATCTGCTTTTGCCAATGCTTTTAGCCACTTTGCTTGCTCTACCGTTGGCGTAAACGCTTGCCATAAGTCTGGACGACGCGCTTGCGTACGTTCGACTTGCTGACTAAAGCGCCACTTCGCAATATTGGCATGGTGACCTGAAAGTAACACTTCAGGCACTGCCATACCCGCAAACTCATGCGGCTTAGTATAATGTGGACAATCAAGCAAGCCATCGACGAACGAGTCTTGCTCAGCTGACTTATCATCACCCATAATATCAGGCAGACGACGTATCACACTATCCATTAGCACCATTGCTGGTAGCTCACCACCGGTAAGTACGTAATCACCAAGCGATATTTCCATGTCAACATATTGCGATAGTAGGCGCTCATCAATGCCTTCGTAACGACCACATAATATAATCATGCCGTCATACTCAGTCATATCGACCACACTACTCTCACTCAGCGTCTGTCCTTGTGGCGACATATAAATCACCGGGCAGTACGCTTTGTCGACACGGCAGCCATGCTGACTTGCTCGCAAGCGCGCATCCTCAATCGCTTGGGATAATGGCTCAGCCATCATCACCATGCCAGGACCGCCACCATACGGACGTTCATCAATACGGCGATAATTATCACTGGTAAAATCACGCGGATTAATGCATTCAATCGTCACTTGTTTCTGAGTGACTGCTCGACCCGTGATTCCAAATTCACGAATCGTGGCAAACATCTCAGGGAAAATACTAATAACGGCAAAATACATTAGGTATCTACTTGCGCAGTGGCTAATATTGGCTAAATAAATCGGTGTTATTACTGATAAAGCTTAACCGCAAAGTTAAAATTATTATCAATAATCACTCGGCCATGCCACCAGCACTGTTTTTTCAGTCAGACTGACCTGTACTACAGTTTGCTTGTGCCATGGAATCAGGCGCTCATCGGCATCTAAGCTGTCTGAGTTTGCCGCAACCCGCATAATAGCGTGAGCGCCAGTCTCAAACATCTCAGTAATGTCGCCTAGATACTCATCCTGCTCATTTACAACGCGCAGGCTGACCAAATCCGACCAGTAATATTCATCTTCAGCGGGCTCTGGCAAGATGTCTTGCTCGACCCAAAGAGTTACCCCGTTCATAGTCTCAGCAACATTGCGATCAGGAATCTGCTCAAACTGAGCCACAATTCCTGTGCCTTGCTCACGCCAAGCCTTAACGGTTAAAGGTTTCATGCCGGTAGCAGTTTTCATCCACCAAGGTTTAATGTCAAATATCGCCGTACGATCATCTGTCTCACTAAATACCCAAAGCCAACCTTTGATGCCATAAGGCTTTTTGAGCTGACCAATTTTCATAAGGGCACTAGCGTTTGGAGCAGAGGACATAACGGCTAACCTAACAATGATGAACACAGCGAAGATAAATAAAATAAAAAGCAATTAAAAACGATAAACGCAGTTAAAAGCGATAAACAGTTAATGGCGTACCTAGTTAGACCAGTTACGCTATGTTTTTTTACTAAAGTCTATCGAGACTGCTTATAGACATGCTATCAGCGTCTCAGTGACCACAGAACTTAAGCAGTTGCTTCAGTTTGCGCGACAGACTTGTTGAAAGCTTTTACCAATGAAGCAACGCGATCTGAAGGTTGTGCACCTTTTGCGATCCACGCATTGTACGCTTCCATATTTAGGCGTACTGCTTCTTCAGACTCTTTAGCGAGTGGGTTAAAAAAGCCGATGTTTTCAATATAGCGACCGTCACGCGCGCGGCGTTGATCAGCAACAACTACTTGATAAAATGGGCGTTTCTTGGCACCGCCCCGTGCTAAACGAATAACAACCATGTGAATTCTCTCTTTCGCAGGTATACCAAAAAGGGCATAATTATATCACAGTCTTGATTTATTGAAAACATAAACTGCGCTTATTTAATTATTTATTAACAATAGCTTAAATGCCCATCGATGTAAAATACAATTGATCATTACCACTGATTTTTAACTGAAGATACTGCCTCTACATCATGTCCAAGTGGCTCGTTGCTGTATTATTCAGCGCTGTGTTATTCGGTGCTATATTACTCAGTACTATATTAGTGCAAATTTGAGTATTCAATTGTTGCCTACTGTTTTAAAGCCATCCGTGTCATTCATTGATTATGCTACTCTATAACATAGTCAGCGAGTGAATGATGCTATCGCCTACCGAATTGCGCCATCGCTCAAGAATATTAGCTATTACGCTACTCATAAGTATGGCATGTTGTTTTTGAACGACATAAAAAAGCACCATTTTTACACTAAACTCAATAAAGCATCTTTTAATATGTTGGATCCATATGACCACACCAAAATCGCAACCACGTCGCAAAGGGCGGTTTACGCGCTCTTACTCCAACACTTGGCTGACAACCTTGATGGTCTCTTTCATTGTTCTTATCAGTGTCAGCTTGTCGATTCTGTTTTTTTGGCGCAGTCTATATTTACCCGAGCTTAAAAACCATGCGCGTTACTTGACGAGCGAGCTGCAGTTGATGAATAGTGTCAACAAAGACTGGAAAAATCGTCCTGAAGTACGCCAATGGATTTATCAACACTCGCATGTCGTGGTAGTGAATAACCCTAATGACTTTCCAGCAGTGTCTGATAAGGCCTTTGTCGGCGTCTTTACTGATGTATTACAACGCGAAATCGGTGCGCAATTGGGTCGACCTGTTGAGGTTTATTTTAAATTCAAACCGACACCGCAGCTTTGGGTGCAAGACAGCCGTGATGACAGCTTTTGGATTCGTGAACCCGTGGTTTATTATTCGCAATATAGTCCAGCATTATTGGTGTTATTCCTCATTGGATTGCCTATTTTATCGCTGCTGACCATTATTCTACTGGCGCGGCAATTAAATCGTCCGCTACGATATTTACAGCGTGCTGCGACCAATTATATTCGGCTCGGTCATGCCACTACGTTGCCAACACAAAAAGGACCTACGGAGATACGTCAGGTCAACATGGCATTCAATCGTCTATTCACGACGTTAAATCAAGCACAAAAAGAGCGTACAATTATGCTCGCTGGTATCTCGCATGATCTGCGAACACCCTTAACTCGTATGCGTTTGACTGCTGAGATGCTACCTGATGACTTTTTCCGAGAGGGATTAATTTATGATATTGAAGACATGGATGCCATTTTAGAGCAGTTTATCTCCTTTATGAAAGATGGCTCCGATGAGCCAGTCAGCCTAACCAATTTGGATACTATCTTTAATGAGATCATGGTGCAATTTGCACCAATGGAGTTCATCTATCAATCAGAGTGTCACAAAGTGGTTCCTGTGCGCCCCATGTCTATCAAACGCCTTGTGATCAATCTGGTCAATAATGCCAAGCGTTATGGCAAACCGCCCATTTACCTATCAGCGACTGTTGTGCCAACTTTTATAGAAACCATTGAAGAGGAAGATAGCGATGTCGTCAGTGAAAATGTCGTCAATAGAGAGGCGCAAGAACAATTGCTGATATGTGTGCGTGACTGTGGTGATGGCGTTGCAGAAGATCAGTTAGAACGTATTATGCAGCCTTTTGAACGCGGAGAGACAGCACGTACCACACAAGGCAGTGGTTTAGGTCTAGCGATTGTCGATCGTATTGCCAGATTGCATCATGGGACGGTAGAAGCCATTAACCATCCCGACGGAGGTTTACAAGTGTGTGTGCGTATTCCCCTACTTTCCAAGGTTGCTGGAGATACAACCATGGCAGCCGATACACAAAAAACGCCTATCTTTAATGACAAGACAGGGAACAAAGAAGACTGATAGCCGCTGAACTGTTCATCACTAAAGCTAATAGATGCTCAAAACGATTCGCTGCGACTATTTAGTTGTATAGGTATAGCATCTAGTCTTTGTTTCCAATGATAGGTGGAATATATTTGGCGCTATTCGTAAACGCTAATGGCTGAGTAATATTTTCTTGCGCTGCTGTTAACGTTTGCGTCGTCGATGGCTGCTGCAAAAATAAGTAGTAGCCCAACGTTATTGCATTTAATACCACCAAACCACCAAATAAATATGGCATCCTTTGCCCTCCTCTGATTTAAAGCTATCTTTAAACCGTTAATAATAAAAATTAACCGACAATTCTATCTAAGGTGTGTATTCATTCTAAACATGAAATTGAGAACACTCCTTAGAAATTGAGCAAGTTTATTTGTCACACACTGCTTAATTGATACCGCTATTTTTATACTAAAAAATAACGACAATTCTGTGCAGTGGCATTATTTATCTTCAAACCCACGCTCGCTTTTTTCTTGCGTCAGTTCATCAGCAGCCAAAATTTGTGTCAGTGGCTTGATAGGCCACGTCATGACAAATCGTGCACCGCCAAGCTCTCGGCTCTCATCGACTTTCATACTACCATTAAACCAAAAGGCAATGCGCGATACAATAGACAAGCCTAAACCATAGCCGCCTGAGGCGCGTGTACGACTGTCATCTAAACGTGAAAATGGAATAAAGACCTTTTCGCGATCTGCTTCTGGAATACCATGACCATCGTCCTCAACACTAACAAAAGCATTACCCTTTCTGACGCCAGCACTAATGATAATCGTGGTCTCTGCATAACGTAAGGCATTGCCCGCCAGATTCTGAATCACACGGTGTAAATAACGCCTATCTGCGACAGCGGTTACTTTAGCATTCGGCAGCTTGGTTACTATTTTGATAGGCTTGCCCAAGGCATTGGTTTCACGCTCAATCTGCTCCAATAGCTCTCTAAGATTGACTGGTTCTAAATCCAGTTTTGGTGAGCCTTCTTCGAGCTTAGCATAAGTCAAAATCTCATCAATCAAACCATTAAGCGCTTCGATATCTTCATCAATAAAATCACGCTGCATAAAACGCGAGTCTTCGTCATCCGTATCAGCCAACATATCAACGGCAAAACGGATACGAGCCACCGGTGTACGCAGCTCATGTGATACCGCTCGCGTTAATTCTCGCTGCGACTCAATAAGGCGCTTGATATGCGAGGTCATGGCATTAAAAGTCGCGGCTAAACGGGCAATTTCATCCTGCCCAATGACTTGAACTTGACTTTCAAGATTACCTTTACTCACTTCATTGACGCCAACCTGAATCAACTGCAATTTACGCTCAAGTGGAAAAATCAACGCATACACGCCTAAGCTGATCAAAAACATGCTGATAAGAATCATACTAATAATCAGATTAAGTGGAAACCAATTGAATAATGGCACCGGACCAATCAATATCGCCATGTCATTGATTTCAGAAGGCACCACTACTCTAATAGCCGAATTACTTTTACTGCTATTGGTATCTTGTAAGGAAATAACCACTTCATCTCGGCGTAATCGTGCAAGCTGATCGGTATCCAAATCCAGTGTATTGACGGCTTTAAACTCTAAAGGAAAGGAAAACTTTTTTTCCAGCTCAGCCAAACGGGCACGCTTGTCAGATAACGTCACATAGTAAGACAAATCATCTAATAAAAACACAGCGATTGCCCGTACTTGCTGCTCAGTCACTTGCGATATTCTGGCGGTCAAAACGCTTTGATTGTCCGGTAGACGATAGTACACATCGGCATAGACAGGTTGCTCGGTATAACGAACGACCGTATTGCCATTTTCAAAACGCCGCAGTTCACTGGCATTAAAGTCTACTTCATCAATAGGCAAAACTTTGAATTCTGAGCCAAATAAACTACTGGCATCAGACAACCAATATTCACGCTGCTCTTCACTTTCCTGATGAGCAATACCTTCACTCACCAGATGAAAAGCCCCTGTTGCCATGTTTTCACGGTAGGATTGGACGCGCTCTTTGTTGATGGTATCCATCAACAGTTGAGCAAACAATGCCACACACAAACAGACTATGAGTAGCCCAGCATAAATACGAACAAAGATACTGTGTTTTAAAGAAGAGACTAATGACATACGTGCCGTAACCAACTTAATGAATAAAAACTGCCGACATCATTCAGCAAACAAGCGCTGCGTGATAAATGATATCAAACACTGTTGAATAAAAAACCATTCTGGCTGCTGTATTTTAATTTATAACTGAGCATCACCTAAAATCCATTTACCTCATGTATATTTAGGCAGCACCCACAATAATTGCTTAATTAAACCACATAACGCTGTATTTAAGTTCAAAAATTAAAATTTAGCCACAAAAAAAACCAGCCTAGTTGCTGGTTTCTTTGGTCACGCTAATGAGCAATAAGCCGTTGCCAGAGCAAAATTGACTTAGTTGCCTTCTTTAACGAATAAATACCCTTTACTACGAACGGTTTTGATACGTTTTGGATTTTCTGGATCATCACCGATTTTTGGACGAATGCGTGAGATACGAACGTCAATTGAACGATCTTGACCGTCATATTCAATACCACGTAGACGCTCAAAGATATCTTCACGCGAAAGAATTCGACCTGCATTAGAAGCAAGCAACCATAATAAGTCATATTCAGCACTGGTGAAATCAACCAACTCATCACCTAAATTCACTGAACGACCGCCATTGTCGATGACCAGTTCACCAAATTCTAGGCGCTGTGGTACATCTTCTGATGGGGCATTTTCTGAGCGACGTAATAACGCACGAATACGTGCTAGCAAGACACGTGGCTGAGCAGGTTTAGCGACATAATCATCCGCACCCATCTCAAGACCCAGTACCTGATCCATATCTTCAGTACGCGCAGTCAGCATCAAAATAGGATTCTGATAATGCGGGCGTACTTCACGACATACCGTCAGTCCATCGCTACCAGGAAGCATGACATCAAGTACGACCAAATCTGGTTGTTCACTGACGATGCGACGAATAGCACGATTACCATCGGTTTCGATAGCGACTTCTAAACCATTTTTGACCAAGTAATCTTGAGTCAACATGGCCAGACGCTCATCATCCTCAACAATCAAAATTCGGGGGGTGTTGTCTTCTTCATTCGTTGTCATTGTTATATCCTCTAATACATCTCATTTAAAAGCAGTAAAAGTAAGAGCGGTAAAATTAATAGCACCATTAAGTGGCACAATTGATGTTGGTATAGCTGTTACAAACTTGGTAGCACAGTATACTATTAAACATACAGCTTCCTATACTATAGCTTATAGTCGTTAACAAAACCTATAAACTACACCCATTAAAACTTTAGTTTACGTCCAAAAATTATGAGCTTTATACAAATAATAGCAAGTGAAATGTTTTTTTACGACCCTTTCCTCACCTGAATTTCTATAAGTAGCCAATCTTAATGCAGCGCACAGTGATAGGATACTTGATTGATACCGATACTTGTATTCCTGTTACGTCTAATATAGCGACATATCACCTTTGCTGCCAGTGACTTTTTCATCTACTATTCCCGTACTGCCTATTATTATTCGATACATAATTAGTAAATGCATAGTTCATGTATGTATAATTAGTTAACACTCATATTTAAAAAACTGACTGTCGAGATCGAAATTGCATCATAAATCGTGTATTTATCCTCGATCAACAAGCATAGAATATTAAATAATAAACATAAAAAAACAGCCCATGATGGACTGTTTTTTTATATCTGTGGTAAGAGTCAAAAGGAAACTCTAAAATTTTCCACAAAAAATTAAGCGCGGTTTTTGTACTTACGGATAGTCTGTAGCTGTGCCACAGACTCTGCTAATGATGCTAAAGCTGCATTAGTTTGTACAGTATCCGATTGATTAACCAGCATTTGCTCAGCCTTTTTACGTGCTTCGACAATTTTGCTTTCATCAAGGTTATGTGCACGCATCGCTGTATCAGCCAATACGGTAACCATCTTCGGCTGTACTTCTAAAACACCGCCTGATACATAAATCACTTCTTCTTCACCGTTTGGTGTTTGCACTCGCATCGCACCCGGTTTTAACAAAGTAATAAGCGGTGTGTGACCTGGCAATACACCAATCTCGCCTTCGGTACCAGTAGCTATTAACATGCTAATTTCGCCTGAATACAACTCTTCACGAGCACTTACGACGCGACATTGTAACGTTGCCATATTTAACTCCTTACGATCAAAACACAATCAAAACTGCGAGGCGTTACTAACTGGCAAATAGACTTTTTATGGTCTATCTGCCCTTTAGCAAATGCTAACACAACTTACGCTGCAGTAGATTTCATTTTTTCTGCTTTAGCAACAACTTCGTCGATGCCACCAGCCATATAGAACGCTTGCTCTGGTAGGTCATCGTATTCACCCGCGATGATTGCTTTAAAGCTAGCAATGGTATCGCGTAGTGGTACATATTTACCAGGTGCGCCAGTAAAGACTTCAGCAACGTGGAATGGCTGTGACAAGAAGCGCTGAATCTTACGCGAACGATAAACGACTAGTTTATCTTCTTCTGACAACTCATCCATACCCAAGATAGCGATGATGTCTTTTAGCTCACGATAGCGCTGCAAAATCTCTTGCACGCCACGAGCAACGTTGTAATGCTCTTCGCCAATGACTAATGGATCTAGCTGACGCGAGGTTGAATCTAGCGGATCAACCGCAGGATAGATACCTTGTGAAGCAATATCACGACTCAATACAACCGTTGCATCCAAATGCGCAAACGTCGTTGCTGGTGATGGATCCGTCAAATCATCCGCAGGAACATATACTGCTTGAACTGAGGTGATAGAGCCAGACTGAGTTGAGGTGATACGCTCTTGTAGCATACCCATCTCTTCAGCTAGTGTTGGCTGATAACCAACCGCAGATGGCATACGACCAAGTAGTGCTGATACTTCAGTACCGGCTAGTGTATAACGGTAGATGTTATCAACAAACAGCAATACATCACGACCTTTGCCAGTGGCAGGATCTTTCGTATCACGGAAGTATTCAGCCATGGTCAAACCAGACAACGCAACACGCAAGCGGTTACCCGGTGGCTCATTCATCTGGCCGTATACCATGGCAACTTTAGATTTGCTAAAGTCTTCAGTGTTTACAACGCCGGCTTCTTGCATTTCGTGATAGAAATCGTTACCTTCACGAGTACGCTCACCAACACCAGCAAATACTGACAAACCTTCATGTTTTAGAGCGATGTTGTTGATCAGCTCCATCATGTTAACGGTTTTACCAACACCAGCACCACCAAACAGACCAACTTTACCACCTTTAGCAAACGGGCAAAGTAGATCGATAACTTTAATACCAGTTTCTAACAGCTCAGTGCTGTTTGACTGATCCGCGTAGCTTGGCGCTTCACGGTGGATAGACCATTTTTCATCAGCTTCTACAGGACCTTCTTCATCGATAGGACGACCAAGAACATCCATGATACGGCCAAGCGTACCAATACCAACAGGCACAGCAATAGGCGCACCAGTGTTAGTGACTGTTAAGTTACGCTTTAGGCCTTCAGTTGAACCCATTGCGATAGTACGAACGATGCCATCACCTAGTTGTTGCTGTACTTCTAGGGTGGTTTCGGTACCATCTACTTGCAAGGCATCATAAATCTGAGGAACTTCACTACGGTTGAACTCAACGTCAAGAACCGCGCCAATAATCTGTACAATACGACCGCTACTCATTGCGTTCTCCTTGAACTTCTGTATATAGTGGGTTTCATAAGGGGTTTCAATTATGAAACAGCAGCAGCACCGCCAACGATTTCCGAGATTTCTCGGGTAATCGCCGCTTGACGCAGCTTGTTATAAACCAACTGTAAATCGTTAATTAGGTCACCAGCATTATCTGTCGCCGCTTTCATCGCAACCATACGTGAGGACTGCTCAGAGGCAATGTTTTCCATTACCGCTTGATACACAATCGACTCAATATAGCGGCCAAGCAACTCATCAATCAATGTTTTGATATCAGGCTCGTAGATATAATCCCAGCTCAGTTCTGTTTGAATGCCGCTCTCTTCTTCACCAAACGCGCTGTCTGGTAAAGGCACCAACTGATTGACAGTCGGCTTTTGGGTCATCGCATTAACAAACTTATTATAAACCACATAGATGCGGTCTATTTTACCGTTAGTATAATCGTCAAGCATCGCTTGAACCGGTGCGTTTATCTGCTCAAACGTTGGCTTATCACCATAATCGGTTACTGCCGAGGTCACTTTACCACCAAAGTTTTTGAAAAAACTCACACCTTTAGCGCCAATGACTGCAAACTCAGTTTGTACAGATTGGTCTTGATACTGCTGGATACTCTTAGATAAAGCTTTGAATAAGTTAATATTCAAACCACCCGCCAGACCGCGATCAGAGGTAATGACAATATAGCCAACCTTATTGACTGGACGCGAGACCATATACGGATGTTTATAGTCTGATGAGGCATGCACCAAATGTGAAATAACCCGGCGCATACTATCAGCATACGGGCGACCCACTTCCATGCGCTCTTGGGCACGGCGCATTTTACTTGCCGCAACCATTTGCATAGCACGAGTAATTTTTTGGGTGCTTTTAATACTGGTGACTTTGGCACGTATCTCTTTTAAGCTTGCCATAATGATTCCAATATAAGAGGGTTAAAAAGCATTGGCGCATGCGACAATTATTTAGTATATAACATCAATCTAACAGATTAATGTTATATATTTTGTGCATGACGCGATCTAATACCGTCAATGGTTAGAACAGTGGCGCTACTGTCTTAATAAAAAAATACAAGACAATGCGCCACTTTATTAGCCATCAAAGACAGCCATAACCAATTCGGCTTAACCCGTTAAATTAATAACTGTGATTTTGTTTAAAGGTCTCTAAAGATGACTTCAAACGACCTGCGATATCATCATTATAATTCGCAGTATCATCAATTTCACGCATCAATTCACTTTGCTCATCATGCATATAGCGTAAGTAAGCTTCTTCAAAAGAACCGATTTTTTCAACAGGAACGTCCGCTAAAAAGCCTTCATTCGATGCATAGATAACTGCAGCTTGCTCAGAGATTGACATCGGCTGATACTGCTTCTGCTTCATCAATTCAGTCACACGCTCACCATGATCAAGCTGTTCGCGAGTCGCGTCATCAAGATCTGAGGCAAACTGAGCAAAGGCAGCCAGTTCACGATACTGAGCCAGTGCAGTACGGATACCACCAGATAGCTTTTTGATGATCTTAGTCTGAGCTGCCCCGCCCACACGAGATACCGAGATACCAGCGTTAACTGCTGGACGGATACCTGAGTTGAATAGGCTTGATTCTAAGAAAATCTGACCATCGGTGATTGAAATCACGTTAGTCGGTACGAATGCAGATACGTCACCAGCTTGGGTTTCAATAATTGGCAGTGCGGTTAAAGAACCGGTTTTACCAACTACTTCACCATTAGTGAACTTTTCTACGTACGCCGCGTTTACGCGTGATGCACGCTCAAGTAAACGTGAATGTAAATAGAATACATCACCAGGATACGCTTCACGACCTGGCGGACGACGTAGCAATAGTGAAATTTGACGATAAGCAACGGCTTGTTTTGATAAGTCATCAAATACGATCAATGCATCTTCACCGCGGTCACGGAAGTATTCGCCCATCGTACAACCTGAATACGGTGCGATATACTGTAGTGCGGCAGGCTCTGATGCTGATGCAACCACAACCGTGGTATATGCTAATGCACCAGTTTGCTCAAGCTTGCGTACGACGTTTGCAATGGTAGAACGTTTCTGACCGATTGCGACGTATACACACTTGATACCAGATGATTTCTGCGCGATGATCGCATCGATAGCCATCGCGGTTTTACCCGTCTGACGGTCACCAATGATAAGCTCACGCTGACCACGACCAATTGGAATCATAGTATCAACGGCTTTATAACCCGTCATTACTGGTTGATCTACTGACTGACGATCAATAACGCCTGGGGCGATTTTTTCGACTTTGTCAGTCATTTTGGCATCGATAGGACCTTTGCCATCAATAGGATTTCCCAAGGCGTCAACAACACGGCCTAGCAGCTCAGGACCTACTGGTACTTCAAGAATACGACCAGTACAATAGGCTTTTTGACCTTCTTGCAGCTTTAGGTAATCACCAAGTACTACCGCGCCGACAGAATCACGCTCTAAGTTAAGCGCCATTCCATAGATTTCGCCTTCAAACTCAATCATTTCGCCGTACATGGCATCTTCAAGACCATGAATCTGCACGATACCGTCAGATACTTTGACAATCGTGCCTTCATTCTTTGCAGTTGCACCCGCATCAAGGTCTTGAATACGCTGCTTAATCAGGTTACTGATTTCCGCTGGATTCAATTGTTGCATTGCCTTGTTTCCTTTAATTTATGATAACCCGCCCACTGACTTAAATGCTCTTACTTTCACGCAGATCATAGATGACTGCGCTGGTAAATGGCATTAGGCCGTTAGCTGTGTTTTTAACTGTTGTAACTTGCCGCGCATCGAATCATCAATGATTTTGTCACCGACTTTGATGGTAGCGCCTGCCAATAGACTTGGATCGACCGACTCATGAATCACCACACTAGCATTTAACGATGCAGCAAGGCGCGTTTGAAGCATTTCACGCTGAGCGTCAGTCAATGGATAGGCAGAAGTCACGTAAGCATCAAGCTGCTTTAAGCTTATTGCCTTGTGGCGGCGATAATGCTCATAAACTTCAGGAAGCAGCGCCAGACGCTCTTGCTGCGCCAACTGCTTAATAAAATTATTGAGCGCTGGTGACACTTTAGGATAGCTAATACTATTACCATAACGAGAGCCTTTGCTCTCGCCTAGTAGCTGTTTAAAAGCAGAGTCGCTATCACCAGCCACTTGTGAGTCATAAAGATCAACCAAAGCAGCTGACTTATGCTCAGCCGTAACGGCTGGATTTTCTAGCCATGTACGGAACGCTTTGTCATTGACAATTGCACTGGCGACAAACAAGAAATTTTCCCACTCGTTTACGGCCCCGTTTTCGTTGGCATAGTCAAACGCGGCTTTAGCGTAGGGTCGTGCTAAGGTTGATAAGTCAGCCATTATATCCTCACAGTTACAGCTTTGCCGCCAGTTGGTCTAACATACTGGCATGTTTTTGCACATCGACTTTATCTTGCAAAATCTTTTCTGCACCAAGTACAGCCAGTTCAGCAACTTGGGCACGTAATGATTCACGCGCTTGATTGATTTCTTGGTCGATAGACGCTTGCGCTTGTTGACGAATGCGCTCGCCTTCCACTTGAGCCTGCATTTTTGCATCTTCGACAAGCTGGTTGGCACTCTTGTTCGCTTGCTCGATTAAAGCAGCAGCTTTGGTCTTTGCAAGATCAAGCTCCTGCTGGACGTCTTGCTCAGCGGTCGCCAGATCTGCTTTTGCTTTTTCTGCGGCATTCAGGCCTTCAGCAATTTTACGCTGACGCTCATTGATGGCACCAATAAGTGGTGGCCACACGAATTTCATGCAGAACATCACAAAGATTGCAAAAGCAATGGCTTGACCGATGAGGGTAGAATTGATATTCACGTGATCACCTCTTTGTTAATGAAAAATCAGTTTCATTGATCATATTTGATAGCCAAACTTTGGCTATGGTTAAGATACAAACTTTGACTACCAAACATTTACAACTGAGCTTTCTGATTAACCTGCTAGAGGGTTAGCGAACAACAATAGCATAGCAATACCAACACCGATCATCGGAATAGCATCAAGAAGACCTGCTACGATGAACATACGAGTTTGCAGCTGTGAACCAAGTTCTGGCTGACGCGCAACGCCTTCTAGAAATTTACCACCTAGAATAGCAAAACCAATACCTGTACCTAGTGCACCTAAACCGATAAGTAGTGCTACTGCGATAACTGTGTAACCACCTAATACTGGATCCATGGATGTATCCTCATTTACCTATTGAATGTCTAATTAATGTTCAGTTGATGATGCAAGTGACATATAAACTATCGTCAGCATCATAAATACGAACGCTTGAAGTGTAATAATTAAGATGTGGAAAATAGCCCACGGTACTGATAACGCCCATTGAATCCAAAACGGCATTAGAGCAATCAGTATGAAAATCAACTCACCAGCATACATGTTACCGAATAGACGCAGACCTAAAGAGATAGGTTTCGCTATCAAAGTAACAAACTCTAAGATAAAGTTGATGGGTATTAAAATAATTTGTACGATAGGGTTTTTGGCACTAAACGGATGCAGTGTTAGCTCGCCAACAAAGCCGCCCAAACCTTTTTCTTTGATACTATAAAACAGAATCAGTATAAAGACAGAAAAAGACATGCCAAGCGTAATATTAGGATCCGTCGTTGGAACGATCTTAAAGAACACATGATGTGGATCATGTCCCATCATTGCGCCGATTTGGCCAGCAATCATAGGAATAAAATCGACGGGTAGTAAATCCATCAAGTTCATTAAGAATATCCATACAAAGATAGTCAGCGCCAAAGGCGCAATCAGCTTTGAGGTACCACTATACGAATCACGAACGTTGTTATCAACGAACTCAACGATCATCTCAACCGCAGCCTGAGTTTTACCCGGTACGCCTGAAGTGACTTTTCTAGCGACCATCCAGAAGATGGCGCAGAAAACAATGCCTAGACCAATTGACCAAAGCATAGAATCAAGGTGGATGGCTTTAAAGCCCATTGCACTAGCTTCTTCAGCAGTATAGGCAACTTTCCAGCCTTCGCCCGGCAGATAGCCGTACGTCCAGTTCGTTAAGTGGTGAGAGATATAGTCTGTTGTTGTTTGCTCGCCTGCCATAATGTCAGCTTCTTATTAATCAACGATTTAATCAACTACCAAAAATATGGTTGTCATCTGATAAGGTTTTAACGATCCTATTTGACCTGCTAGCAAGCCGATGAACCATGCTAAAGCGCTCATGTAATCAATAACATCCAACCCATAGTTCTATTACTAGTGCGCAATTTGATAACTTAAGATAAATTTTAGCTATCAAAAAAGGGCTTATGATGATTCAGTAATAGCCCTTGTATATGTACGCGAAATTATTATATCTGTGTTTACTTACTGTCGCGTTTCCACGATCGACGCTTAATACAGCGTTCATAAGCAAAATATTTAGCTGCCTATATTAATGCAGCGTTGTATTCGTGTAAAGTCAATTATGACTTTTTTATGCACTGTATGAATAAGTTAGCTACTATTAACGTTTACTAACATAGCTTTGCGTGATTAATTAAATTGTAAGAATTTAATTAGAGGCAATACTGATAGCTAATAATTGGCTATCGACTCCATTATCACACGCTATACTCATTTAAACGCTCATATCACAGTCTTTATGATCATTGGCGCTGTCTTTAGACAGTTTTGTATGTTTTGACTTTCTTATGAAATCAGTCATAGAGAAGCTGGACGGCAGGGTGACTTGCCTAGCACTATTAAGCACTCAACTATTGATATAGTCATCGTCTATTAATGCTAGCGTATATGCCACAACATCCAACTGTGACTAATTTGCATTACCATAAAACCGATAAACAGCGCAGGCGCAGATAGGGGTTGTACGGTAATAAAAATTAGTGCGAAACCAAACACAGTCAATAGCCATTTGGCCATTTGACCTCGATATAGCTGGCTAACAATATGTTGGCGCGCGCGATATCCAGTGTACCAAAAGATAAAAAAAGCAAATACAGCTTGGGTAGCAAAGCTGAGTAGCGCACCAATAGCGGCGCTTTTTGCAACAGTAAGCTCACTATGTAGCCAACTGGTATCTAAAGCCCAAGCAATAATAATAAGGATAAATAATATCCACGCTTGGCGTTTGATATAGATGCCAATTTTATCTTTTTGTGTGCGTTTGGCAGGCTTGGTCATCGGTAATGTAATCCTATAGCCTTACAGCATTGGGATAAGGTGGCAATATAACATCGTCGCGACACTTTTATCCGTGAACGGCTCACTCTACAGGTGTTACCTTTTAACCAAAATAAAACGCCACTTATTATAAGGGGCATACCACCGTTAAGCAAGAAAAATATACCTTTTATCAGTGACCTAGCTGAATCACTCATAGACATCATAGTTACTGACCAATGGATAACACCCAAAGTATGACTACATAATGGCTTCTCAAGCGTTGCAAGCCACTATGGTTAATCAGTTATCCTACGATATACATTGATAGATTTGCTGTGCCATCGTCTGCCAACCACTCACAAAGTCTTTACTATTGCTCATATCTTCAGGTTGCACAGTGGTTTTTACAGGCTGTAACTTAGCGAGTAAACCTTTGGCTGGTTGACTTGGGCTAACCAGACACATTTGCTTGGCTGGACGCTTATCATTTAGCCAGCGTATTTGGCTTGCTCGTGGTGCTAGATGGTGATCAGTGCTTAAACTGCCAACAAGCTTTAGGTTTGTGCTGGATTCAATGTATTGATAAGCATCATGATAGGCCCAATAAGGCTGGGTTTGCTGCTTGCCTTTAGCTTGTTTTACGAAAGATGCCACTCCCCTATCCATTCGCTGAGCAAATTTTTGTGCATTGGCGTGATAAAGTGCTTTATATTGCGGATTAGCATGGCTATGAATCACGGCAAGGGCACGAGTCATGGCTTTGGCATTTTCAGGATCTAACCATATATGTGGATCCAAGGTGCCAGCAATAGGCTTGCCTTGGACGTCACGTAGCGGATGACGATTAAAGGCATCAAATTCAAATAAGGCAATCGCATTGGGTGCGGTATTAAGGCTTGCCGCCAAGTTATTTTCTAGTGGCTCACCAAACCACACGACAAATTTACTGTCCTGAATGGCTTTAATATCGCCTGGGCTGATACTGCCATGATGACCTACCTCCCCTGCTTGCAATAACTGCTTGGCGGGCGGTGAACCTTCAGTCACTGCTTGACTCAATAAAAACAGTGGGTAGTTACTCACGCTGACTGTTGCCGCTTGTGCACTCACAGTAAAGACGCCTAATGCAACTATGCCCGTAATGAGCCATCGCTGTAGTATAATGGTTGAGCTTAAAAAATATTTGAAAACTGAGTTCATAATAGATTCTTTAATGTATGAAAGATAAAATATAAGTGGAAACATTTAGACGTTATCATTGTTGTATCTGAGTGATCATTAAGGTATCAATAAATAAGCCAAGATCACTTATCTGCTTTTATTTTTAGTATGTTATACTATAACATTATAAATTACTATAATAACAGTGCCATTTTTTTTGCAGGAGCGTGCACCATGTCCACCAGTTTATCAGTCTGCGAACATTTACATGATGTGCAGGACTTTACGCCGCATGACGTGACCGAGCGCCTAATGGCAGCAAAAGAACAATGTCGACTGAACGGTGCACGCTTTACCCCATTGCGCCAGCAAATATATCAATTGGTATTGGCAGCCAATAAACCTATCGGTGCATATGATTTGATCACGCAATTGCAGCAAATGCGCTTATCAGAGCCTGATAACAATGATGACAGCAGCGAAGCGCTTAGCTCGCAACAGCATCCAACGAAAGCGTCATCTAAAGCGCTTAGCTCTAAAAAACAAGCGCCAAAAAATGTCGCGCCACCCACTGTCTATCGCAGTCTGGAGTTTTTATTGAGTGAAGGCTTGATACATCAATTGACCTCTATCAATGCTTATGTGCCCTGCTGTCACCCACGCGCCCAGCATACCGCAGCATTTTTGATCTGTGGTCAATGTCAGCGTGTACAAGAATGTAGCAGTGTACCCGTACAGGAAATGATGAGTTTTGCTGAGCAAGATGTTGGCTTTATCGTGGAACGCAGTGTGATTGAGCTGAGTGGTCGTTGCCAAGCGTGCCAGTAACACACCCTAACCACTGAAGCCTAAGTCATTGTCCTCCGTTTTTTATTTGTATTACTCATTCACTTATTGGTTGCCATACTATGAGCCTGTCTACCTCACCGTCTAATCAACCGAACTTTTCCACTGTTGATAGTAATACCATTAACACTGCGAGTAAACTGCTGAGCCTAAGCGATGTCAGCTACGACATTGGGCATCAACGCTTACTCTCACATATTGATATTGACATTGCGGTTAATGAAACAGTCAGTCTTATTGGACCCAATGGCGCTGGTAAGTCAACGTTGGTCAAACTTATTTTGGGATTGATTGAGCCAACCAAAGGGCACATTAACTCTCATCAGCAGTTACAGCTTGGCTATGTGCCGCAGCGCTTTGCTGTACCGCCGATATTGCCATTACGAGTCTGCGATTTATTGGCACAAGCGGATAAAAGGCGCTTAACGTCTGAGCAGCGTCAATTTATCTTTGATAACTTGTCATTGACGCACTTACTATCGCGACAAATGCTGCACCTGTCGGGTGGTGAGACACAAAGGGTCTTGCTCGCGCGAGCACTGTTAGACAAACCCAACTTATTGATTTTAGATGAGCCGATGCAAGGACTGGACCCTGATACTGAGGTTTGGCTCTATCAGTTTATTGATGAGCTGCCGGAGTTTTTGCGTTGTGCCATGCTGGTGGTATCGCATGATCTGCATTGGGTCATGAAAGGCAGTCGACGCGTGATTTGTCTTAATAAGCATATTTGCTGTGAGGGACAACCAAGCGAGCTTGCCATTAGTAGTGAATTTCAAAAACTATTTGGGCATCATTATGAGCAGCCTTATGTACATCAACCGCATGCCTGTGAGCATCACGCCCCAAGCGAACTATAATCATTAAGGCGCGTTGAACATCCACAAATATAAAATATATCGAAGCTTGATACATCAAACACATATCAAGCGTTGAGCTTTATAAAAACTTTTACGGATATTTATTATGACTGCTTGGTTAGCCATCATTGCCCCCGCTTGGATCGCTGGCAGTATTTTAGCGCTACTATCAGCGCCTTTAGGTTGCTTAGTCTTGTGGCGACGTATGGCCTTTTTTGCTGATGCTTTAGCACATGGTACCTTGCTTGGCGTGGCTTTAGCAGTATGGTGGCAATTACCTATGGGTATTGGCATTGCCTTGGTCAGCGTCATGGTGGTGCTAGGGCTGGTATTAATCGATGATGAGCGCCTGCCTGTCGATGCGGTTTTGGCGGTGGTGGCGGTGTCATTGTTATGTTTAGGTTTATTGGCTTTGACCCAGTTGACTGACCAACAAGCAAACGTACTGGGGTTTTTGTTTGGTAATTTGCTAGAGCTTGATTGGGCAGACTTGCCCTTACTTGCTGGTAGCGTGCTGGTAGGGCTCGGTCTACTTATGTATATATGGCCTGCACAAATTAAGCTTGCCACTCATGAAGCACTGGCGCGTATTCAAGGTGTTAATCCGACACGCCAGCGGCTGTTCTTCATGGGCGTATTGGCGGGATTTTGTGCGATTGCCCTGCAAGCGGTTGGTAGTTTACTAATCAGCGGTTTATTGGTATTACCAGCATTAACGGCACGTTTGTGGTCATCATCGCCAAAACAAATGGTCGTTATATCGCTACTGATCGCACAGCTTGGCGTGACACTAGGCGTTTGGGGAAGCATCTGGCTAGATATTCAGACAGGACTTGCTATCGTATTAATATTAGCCATTTTATTTTTTATCGCGCTGATTTTCTCAAAGCTCAGCACTGCAAAAATTTGGTCAGCGCGCCGCTAGACAGATTATGGTTCACATAAAGCCGCTGGTTTTTTTATCCTCTTATCCAACTTTATTTCATCAATATGATAGAGCTTTCATTGACTTTATGTTATAAACTTGCCCTAATACCATCGACATACTAGCGGCGTCAAGCCAAAAAACATATTGGTCAGACCAAAATTCATTAGTCTACTCGATGCAGGACATTTATTTATCATTCGTTTTAACAGCATCACTTGTTTCGATTCGATGAGGGACTGACCCAATGCTAAGCTATCCTGTTAATAACATTAGCACACCAGATGAACAGGTAAACATACTACAAATCACAGATTTGCATTTATCAACGCCCGTTTCTTCTAGTGTTGATGGCGATACTAACAATAGCGAAGCCACTGTCTGTCAGCAGTGCTTTGAAACAGTACTACAGCAAGCTTTGAGTAGCGACATTCGCTGCGATTTGATTATCGTGACTGGCGACTTAGTCAATGAAGTCAAACCCGCTATTTACGATCATATTTTTGAGGTATTGCAAGCGACCCATATTCCTTTTGCTTGTATCGCAGGCAATCATGATGTGACGGATGAGATAGGCAGTGACTTACCATTCTTTGAGCGCGAACTGATTGCTCAACCTGCCGACCCGCGCTTGCTAAGCCGGCATGTCATTGAGACTGATCGTTGGCAGCTGTTGTTATTAGACTCATCCATCACGGGCAAAGTCGCGGGCGAGATAACGCCTACCGATATTGACTGGGTATGCGAGAGACTCGATGCTTGTGATAAGCCTGCGCTGATTGCTCTACATCATCACGTCATTCCCGTAGACTCTGACTGGATTGACACACATATGGCAGAGAATAGTGAGGCCTTTTGGCAGCATCTGTTAGGATTTGACCATCTCAAGGTCATTATCAGTGGTCATACGCACCAAGAGCAGGTCCGCCATCGTCAAGGAGTCACGGTCTATAGTACGCCTTCTACTTGCTACCAGTTCAAGCCTTATGAGAATGATTTTTCCTATGATAAAAGCGTCCCGCCCGGTTACCGTTGGTTGCAATTAGCCAACAATGGAAAGGTTGCAAGCTGGGTAGAAAGACTGGATACTTGACGCCCAGATTTATTGGCACCCATACTGATGTGAGCCCTTATATCTCAAGCTATTGACTGATATTTCTGAGTTCAGAATACAATGACTGGCACGGTAAAAACGACATGATGATGAAAAATGACTTCATTATTATCAGAAACAATGATACAACGTATAAAACGAAATGAGGACTGCCTAGTATCTGGTATTAGGTAGAATTATAATAGCTAGGATGGCTAAATCGATCACAGCTAAGTCTTCACAGTCAGTGATTTGTCGCATTATTAAGACAACGCTATTTAAATAAAAGTATGCATAACCATATACCTGACCATTGATAGATTGCTTTAAGCATATCAAGATAACTGTACTATTAGATCCGCTGTGTTACTTGTGTTACCAAGTGGTAAAACGTTTTATAAAGGGACAAATTATAGCGTTTATGACATTGATAGCGTCTTGTCTTTTGATACGTCGTTTTATTGAATTAATTTGAAAAAAGTAGGATACCCATATGAGCACCCTGACCACGAATCCAAGTGAAGCTAAGTTTACTCCTTATGTGCCTGCCAAAGACGAAGAGTACATGTCTGATGCGCAGTTAGAGCACTTTAAGGCTATATTATTGGATTGGAAGAGCCAACTGATTGGCGAAGCGGATCGCACCAAGACTTATATCCAAGACGAGTCCAGTGCAATGCCAGATATCAATGATCGCGCCACCCAAGAAGAAGAGTTTGCCCTCGCATTGCGTACGCGTGACCGTGAACGTAAGCTCATTCGCAAAATTGATAAATCTATGTCAGAAATTGAAAATGATGATTATGGATTTTGTGAAACTTGTGGCGTAGAGATTGGTCTGCGTCGTCTCGAAGCGCGCCCAACAGCTACCCAGTGTATCGATTGTAAAACACTGTCTGAGATTAAAGAACGCCAAAATCAAGGCGCTTAAACGAGTTACGACTCATCTCAATAGTAGAATGTAAGCATAAGCGACCATAACATGGTCGCTTATTGCGTTTTAGCTGGCTGGTTTTTAGTCAATGAATCATGGCTGATACAGAGCTTTAAGCTTGCTTATATTGATTTGCTAACAAAACAGACTCATTTCACAAATATCTTTTTACGGATATATTTATTATTCTATCTTCTACCTTTTTTATCGATAATTTCCTACTTTGAAAACTAACCTTATTCCTATGCCCACTCCAATCATACCAGTACAGCCGATTGGTCGTTTTGCTCCCTCACCGACTGGTGAACTGCATCTTGGCTCATTGACGACCGCGCTTGCCAGCTTTTGCCATATAAAATCCATTGGTGGTAAATGGCTACTGCGTATTGAAGACACTGATACCGAACGCTGTGATCAGCAATTTACTGAGCAAATTTTGATTGATTTGGAAGCGCTTGGATTGTACTGGGACGGTGATATCATTTATCAATCTGAGCGTATTGATATTTATAATGATTATCTACACTCAGCCCTGCATCCGCTCACTTATGGTTGTCAGTGCTCGCGTAAAGATTTGGAGCAATACTGGGCGCAAGAAGAGCTGAGCCCATCTTATGATGCTAACCCATTGCAACCAAACAGGAAGCGTTATCCACGCTGCTGTGTCAGCGCTGACCTTGATAGAGAGCAACATAAGCTACGCATACAGCTACCGAATTATAAGATTGGTTTTAACGACGGTATTCAAGGATTGCAGTGGGATAATCCTCAGCAGACATTGGGTGATATGGTGGTGCGTCGCCAAGATGGTATGATCAATTATATTTTGGCTGCCAGCCTTGATGATGGACTGCAACAAGTGACACATATTATGCGCGGTCTAGATATCCTACCCATGACGACAGCGCAAATCAGCATCATGGATGCCGCACGCTTGCCTGCCATCGATCATTGGTATCACTTGCCACTGATATGTCATGGTGATGGACAAAAACTCTCTAAGCAAAACCTAGCACAACCCATTGATACACGGGATCCAAGTAAACTTATCGCCGACGCTTTACAACTATTACAGCAACCAGCCGTCGATAGAGACACAGCTACTCGTATGTTAAAGCAAGCCATTGCTCAATGGGACAGTACGCCGCTACAAGGCAAGCAACAGTTAAATATGCCCAATGAATAAAAGTCAGCTAGCAAAAAGCGCCACTATTTAGCGACGCTTCTTTGGATAATGCCAGTCATGATGCATCGAGCCTATCGCTAATGCTCAACCTATCAATAATAACGGCATTGGCTTTTTTCGATTTCAGGGCTTTCTTTATAAATTTTTAGCAATAACGCAACCATCACCAAGCTAATCAACATTGATGAGCCGCCATAACTGAAGAATGGCATGGTCAGTCCTTTGGTTGGAATCGCGCCCATATTCATCGCCGCATTGATAATTGTTTGTGCAATAAACACCACACCGATACCAAAGGCGGTATAACTCATACGCATCTGCCGACGCTTGAGCGCGTTATAACTGATACGCATCGCGCTACCGATAATCAGCGCTTCGAGCACCAGTACCATAGTAACCCCAACAAAGCCTAACTCTTCCCCTGTAATGGCTAGTAGAAAATCAGTATGTGCCTCAGGCAAATGCGACAGTTTTTGTACGCTCTCACCATAACCAACGCCTGTAAATTGTCCACGACCAAAGGCAATCAAACTGCGTGCCAGCTGATAATCCGTGTCTTGCACATCATCAAACGGATCCATAAATGACATCACACGTACCAATCGGTACTGCGCTGTCGTCACCATCAATACCGCACCACCGATGGCAGCCGCGCCCAGTGCTAAAAAGTGCTTGTAAGGCGCACCAGCAATATAAAAAATCGCAAAGATAGTACCTAAAATAACGACAAAAGAACCAAAATCAGGCTGTGACAATAGCAGCATGGTGATGAGTGCCACCACCAACATAATCCGCAAAAAACCGTCTAAGCCGTTACGAACTTCAAAAGAGCGACGCACCACAAAATCAGAGACAAAGACAATCATCACCAACTTGGCCAACTCTGCCACCTGAAAATTAAATACCCCTAGGTTCAGCCAACGCTTGGAGCCGTTAATAGGCGTACTAAATAGGGTTGCCACTAGCAGCATGCCAGTGATACCCAATAGGATAAATTGGGTTTCAGTCTTATATAGTGTTCGCAAAGACACGCTGTAATAAGAAACCGTAGCGACCGTCAAACCGATCATCATATACAGCAGCTGGTTTTTGAAAAAGTGCAGCTCTGTCATGCCGCGACTGAGCGCAAAAGGAATAGAAGCAGAAGCCACCATCAATAAGCTGAGCACCAACATACAGCCAACACTCGATAGGAGAATGGCGCGTGCTGACGGCATAGAAAGAATACCATCTGAGCCAGATACTTGCTTCGGTTGGGACGAGGAACGAAAAAGAGAAGAGAGCGCCATAATTTTATATACACTAACGAACGAAAAAACACGGCGTCTATTAAACGCCACCGTTTAAAAAATAGAAAATAGACAGTACCAGACAGATTACTAAGCAAATAAGCTGACCATTCATGTTGCTGACTGGCTATGATTGACAGTAGCAGCAATCTATAAGCAAAACAATCATTTATACAGAAAATGCGCGCGCGTCGTAAAAGTCAATTCAGGGCAATCCTATTGCATTGCCCTTATTCTTTATTAAATACTGAGTTTTTCATTAAATACTGATATTCGCTAAGCACTTATCATACAAATGCTTAAATCATCAAACCTTTTAATCGGCCGCCATCATATCTGACGACTCAGTTGCTAACTGACCAACCAACTGACTGAAATGCTCACCGCGAGCTGCGTAGCCACTATATTGATCAAAGCTGGCACAAGCAGGTGACAATAGCACCGCTTGCACTTGCGATAGGCTGCTTGTCGTGACTTGTTGAATGGTTGTAAAGGCATTTTCTAAATTTTGGCATTGATGTAACGCAACATCGGCGCTTATCTTAGCTGCTCGCAGATGCTGTTCAATCAGCGGCGCATCTTCACCAATAAACAGTACTTGGCTAACATACTGATTGATAAACGGCGTCAATTCACCAAACTGTTGACCCTTACCTTGTCCACCCAAAATCAATAGCAGTTTACCGTCCTTTGGCGCATAGACTGCGCCCAGCCCTTCGATAGCTGCCATCGTTGAGCCGATATTGGTGCCTTTTGAATCATTGAAATAATCAATATCTGCAGCATTTGCCACATACTGGCAACGATGCTCAAGTCCAGTAAACTGCTGTAAGGTATTCAACATACTGCCCAATGGCAAACCAGCAAGTTCGCCTAACGCTAAGGCTGCCTGTGCATTTAGCAGATTATGACGACCTTTAATCAACAGTTTATCTGCCGACAGTAGTTTTTCTGTACCGTGGGCAAGATAAATCTGACCTTCAGGAGTAGTAATAAGACCATATTGACCTTTATCAGGAGCATGTATACCGGTACTCACTCTGGGCAAATTATCAGCCACGAGCGGGCGCGTCAATGCGTCTTCGCGATTGATAACCACGGACTTAGCACCCTGAAAGATACGATGCTTGGCTTGATGATAGCCCAGCATATCACCGTGGCGATCTAGATGGTCAGGTGACATATTTAGAACCGTCGCCACTTGCGCGCCCAAATTGGTCACCGTCTCTAACTGAAAACTCGACAGCTCAAGTACCGCCAGTTCCATATCAGTATTATCAAGCAAGGTCAGCGCTGGCACGCCAATATTACCGCCGACACCAACATTGACACCAGCATCCGCGGCCATTTGCCCGACCAAGGTGGTCACGGTGCTCTTAGCATTAGAGCCAGTAATCGCCACTATCGGTACGGTACAAGCCTCACAAAATAGCTGAATATCGCTGACCACGGGAATATTCGCTTGGCGGGCAGCGGCGACGGCTTCGGTAGCAAGAGAGATACCGGGACTTATAATAATACGTGCCGCTTGCTGCAAGAGCTCGGCGTCAATCGCACCAAATTGGCGAACACTAATCTCAGCGGGCAGTTGATCTACTAAGCTAGGTGTCACCTGAGCATCAGTGACAGCAACCTGATAGCCTTGATTGGCCAAATAGCGCGCAACTGATAATCCAGATTGTCCCAAACCGACCACGACTTGTAGACCACTGCCTTTGTGAAGTAAGGCATCTGTTGCAGTGTTGGTGGTCATATTTATTCCTTCTATTGGACGAGCAAAATGGCATCAAACAAACCTAGTATATAAAGAAGCAAAATGATGCCGTCAAGATGAGACGCATCATAACGGTATCGTTCAGATTTCGGTACTGGTTTTTTATGACGATGTGCTATTATGCGCCTGTTTTTATATTAAGTGGCTAATGCTATAATAGTTGCCTTAATCTGTAAGTGTCTGGGTATTTACCCAAGCATTTTAGTTTAGCATGTTGTCACAGTTAGCACGCTATTGTCACTTCTGTTTGGCAAAGTTACTACTATAGACGGGTCATGTCGAGCGGCTATTTTTATTTGATAAATTATTTATTACCCTCTACCGCAGCATATCATTGCTGACGCTATTCGTTATTGTAGGTGCTCTTATAAATGCCCTGCTTTAAGCACCTTATTTTAACTATTTTTTTAGGTAATCTCACTGAATTTATCATCGTATCAATTATTGGTGAGCGTATTAGTGATACCAGTAAGTAAATCAGTAGACCTACTTATTACTGACCTTTAATAACTCAATACCGCAATATGACACAGCACATGTTGCCGTAAAAGAAAAATGAATAGCTACTTTTATAGCGACGCGATCATTTTATGAATGAGTAATGATTACTTTTTTTGCCTCTAATCCTATGCAGTTTACTTATGACATCTTTTATTGATAACTTACGTGACGAGTGGTTTTCCAATGTTCGCGGCGACGTTTTATCTGGTTTGGTCGTTGCCCTAGCGCTGATTCCTGAAGCCATTGCCTTTTCTATTATCGCGGGTGTTGATCCAAAAGTCGGCTTGTATGCCTCATTTTGTATCGCGGTCGTGATCAGTTTCGTTGGTGGTCGTCCAGGCATGATTTCGGCAGCAACTGGGGCGATGGCACTGGTGATGGTTGACTTAGTCGCCGAGCATGGTTTGCAGTATTTGCTAGCTGCCACCTTATTGTGCGGTGGGATTCAGATTGTAATGGGTATCCTAAAGCTCGGTAATTTGATGCGCTTTGTGTCGCGCTCGGTAGTCATTGGCTTCGTCAATGCGCTCGCGATATTGATCTTTGCCGCCCAGCTGCCTGAGCTTAACCCGATGACTGAACGCGTTGGCATGACGGTTTATATTATGACAGCGGCGGGTTTAGCGATTATCTACTTGTTTCCGCTGATTCCTAAAATTGGTCGCGTGATTCCGTCACCGCTGATCTGTATTGTTGGTTTGACCGCTGTCGCCATGTATATGAATCTTGATATTCGTAATGTCGGCAGTATGGGCGATTTGCCTGATTCATTACCGATGTTCTTATTACCTGACATTCCATTGAACCTAAATACTTTACTGATCATCGCGCCTTACTCTATCGCACTTGCCATCGTTGGTTTATTAGAATCGATGATGACAGCGACTATCGTCGATGATTTGACAGATACGCCAAGCGATAAAAACCGCGAGTGTCGCGGTCAAGGGATTGCCAACGTCGTATCAGGTTTCTTCGGTGGCATGGCAGGCTGTGCCATGATTGGTCAATCTATGATCAACGTCAAATCTGGCGGACGTACGCGTCTGTCTACTTTGATGGCAGGTATCGTACTGCTCATTATGGTAGTGTTTTTAAGTGAATGGGTCAGTCAAATTCCAATGGCGGCACTGGTCGCTGTGATGATTATGGTCTCTATTGGTACTTTTAACTGGCAGTCTATTCGCGAATTTAAAACGCATCCGATGTCATTTAATATTGTCATGCTAGCGACTGTTTTGACCACAGTATTTACGCACAACCTAGCTTATGGCGTGGGCGTGGGCGTGCTGCTATCAGCGCTGGCGTTTGCCAATAAAATTGGTCAATTCTTAACGGTATTTAGTGAGTATGATGAGAGTACTAATACCCGTTATTATTATGTGCAAGGACAAGTATTCTTTGCTTCTACGACTCAGTTCTTAAACAGCTTCGATACCAAAGAAGCTTTAGATAGTATTCAAATTGATATCAGCCAAGCGCATTTTTGGGATGTCAGTGCCGTAGACACCTTGGACAAACTGGTCATGCGCTTGCAACGTGAGGGCATTGATGTCAAAGTGGTGGGACTCAATAATGCGAGCCGAACCCTGATTGATCGCTTCTCTATCCACGATCGCCGAGATATTGGCTTATTGGATTAAACAAAGCCACGTCTATTTATTGAGCTAATATTGATTAACCGCTCATAAATAGACAGTTGAATAAACAGCTGCATTGGTACAAAGGGTTGGGCATAAGCATTATTGCCCCATCCTTGAGCCAAGCAGCTGTCTTTTTATTCTGTCTTTTTAATATTGGAATAATGTGGTGGTCTTATGAGTAATTTGAAACCAGATAGTGTGATTGCCTGCTTGGACTGCCCAGACCACGTGCAAGCAGTGTTAGAAGCCAGCATGTGGGCCGCGACTCGTCTACAAGCACCTGTTGGACTGTTGCATTCTGTACCGAGCTTACAACAAAAAGCGGCGGTGAATTATTCAGGCTGCCTAAATATCGATGATGAAAACATGCTGCTTGAGCAATTCACTACCAAGGAGCACTTGAGTAATTGTGAGCTAAAAGCCCAAGGCAAGCTTTTGCTTCATCAAGCCACCACCTATTGCGAGCAGCAGCGACAAAAACTAAAAACCTATACCCTGCATCGCCATGAACACCTCAATGAAAGTATCGATTACGTCGATGACAAAGCACAATTAATCGTTATAGGTCACAATGTCACCTGCAAATCGACATTGAGCCAGTTAATTAGAGTCAGTCACTGCCCCATTTTGGTGACTCATGCACCATTTTTGCCCCCTACGACCGCGTTATTTGCTTTTGACAACAGCCCTACTTCACATAAATTGCTCAATTGGCTCTGCAAAACTTCACTGGTGCGCGCATTAACCGTTCATATCGTGATGGTCGGTAAAGAAAACTCTGAAAATTGCGATGCGCTACGTGAAGCTTATGCGCGGCTCAAACAAGCAGGCATCAAGTCTAAAAAAGCCTTGCTGGACTGCCGCGATGTCACTTCGGCTTTGAATTATTATCAAAATGAAAATAATATCGGTATGCTGATGACCGGTGCTTTTGGCCAATCTCGTCTGCGCGAACTTCTAAAAGGTAGCGACACAAAAAAGCTGCTCGGCAGCACCAAAACCCCCTACCTACTCTTCCCAAAGGTATAGGCTTTAGCCGATCTACACAGCCACCCCTCTCTCTTTGAGCGCAGAGCCTATACATAAATGTTAAGCTCTGCCGCTTACGTTATCACACGATTTTCCCTACTTTCTCCTCAAGTGATTCGTTTCATATACCAAACTAGGTTAGCAAATCATCACAGGAAATAGATGGATGGTCTCCCCAAGCACCTGAAAAGTTGGTTATAATAAAGTTTTCGTCAGTTCAACGCTAAAGGTTAATTCGCATTCTCTATGCTCATAATGATGGTTTATACCATTGCAGCATAACCAGTATTTTTTGCCATAACTATGGCTGTTTTTGAACAAACAAATCCAATCTTACCTGTCCCCCTTGAGTAAATTGGCACAGTTCTTGAATGACTAATAGTAAGCATGGCAGCGATACGATGCACCACAATGCTTCGATCAACCTGCGGCATCACACAAATAAGGAATATTTTATGAAGCTAATCACTGCGATCTTAAAACCGTTTAAGCTCGATGATGTACGTGAAGCGCTTTCTGACATCGGTGTTAAAGGTGTCACTGTTACTGAAGTCAAAGGTTTCGGTCGCCAAAAAGGTCACACAGAACTCTATCGCGGCGCAGAATACGTGGTGGACTTCTTACCTAAAGTAAAAGTCGAAGTGGCTGTTATTGATGAGATGGTCGAACCTGCTATCGAAGCCATCACTCGCATCGCTAGCACGGGCAAGATTGGTGACGGCAAAATCTTTGTCACTGCACTTGAGCAAGTTATTCGTATTCGTACGGGCGAGACAGGCCCTGACGCTATCTAACGCGCAAGGCCATATAGACACAGATTTATAGATCATACCGATAGCTGTATTGCATCAATTCAAGGGGGAATTAATATGCAAAATCAAATCTTCGAGCTCCAGTACGCACTTGATACGTTTTACTTTTTAATGTGCGGGGCGCTCGTCATGTGGATGGCAGCAGGCTTCACCATGTTAGAAGCTGGACTCGTCCGCTCAAAAAACACCGTTGAGATTTTAACCAAAAATATCGCACTTTTTGCCACAGCTTGTACCATGTACATGATATGCGGCTATGCCATTATGTATGGTGGCAACCTATTCTTGAGCGGTATCGCGGGTAATGAAACGTTGGTAGCAGATGCCCTAGCAGCCTCCGCTGAAAACGGCTTTGACGGTGATTCTGTTTACTCCGCTGCGTCTGATTTTTTCTTCCAAGTGGTGTTTGTTGCAACCTGTATGTCGATCGTTTCAGGAGCGGTGGCTGAGCGCATGAAGCTGTGGTCGTTCTTATTATTTGCTGTGGTGATGACTGGTGTCATTTATCCATTAGAGGGTAGCTGGACGTGGGGTGGCAATGATGTATTTGGGATGTTCAATTTAGGCGACATGGGTTTTTCTGATTTTGCAGGTTCTGGTATCGTCCATATGGCGGGTGCTGCGGCTGCATTAGCGGGGGTATTACTATTAGGTGCACGTAAAGGCAAGTATGGCCCTAATGGTGAAATACGCGCCATTCCAGGGGCTAACTTACCACTGGCAGCGCTTGGAACACTTATTCTCTGGATGGGTTGGTTCGGTTTCAATGGCGGCTCGGTGCTAAAACTGGGTGATATTGCCAGTGCTAACTCGGTTGCTATGGTCTTTTTAAATACCAATGCAGCAGCGGCAGGCGGTGCAATTGGTGCTTTAATAATAGCACGCATCATCTTTGGCAAAGCTGACTTAACCATGCTCTTAAATGGTGCACTCGCAGGATTAGTCGCTATCACAGCAGAACCCTCAACCCCATCTGCATTACAAGCAACACTGTTTGGTTTGATCGCTGGCGTTATCGTTGTGCTATCTATCTTAGCATTGGATAAAATAAAAATAGATGATCCAGTGGGTGCTATCTCAGTTCATGGTGTAGTCGGTCTGTTCGGTCTACTTATCGTACCAATTACCAATCCAGCAGCATCGTTCGTAGGTCAGATTGCTGGTGCAGCCACTATCTTTACTTGGGTATTCATCGCCAGCTTAATCACTTGGGCAGTTATCAAATTAGTGATTGGTCTGCGTATCTCTGAAGAAGATGAGTATGAAGGTGCGGATATAGCAGAGTGTGGTATGGAAGCATATCCAGAATTTGTGAGATAAGCTCTGAAGCCAATATTAAAATATATGTACTAAAAATCCCGCATGACCAAAAGGTATTGCGGGATTTTTATTTATTTATAAATATTAGGTCTAATACTAAAAATAAACGATAGGTTTATTTCTTTTTCCACGTTTGACTGCGTGAGAATGGACCGATATAACCTTTTAGATTTAAGGTGTTGCCACTCAAGTTTGCGGTCATACGATAATCTTTGCCTTTTTCAGGATCAGTGATCGTACCACCACTATATTTGCCACCACCATCAGACTTTAAACCTTTAATAATGGTCGTACCAACGTGCTTTTTACCTTTGGCTGAGTTAGTAGCGATAAGCGTACCTGTTAGTACACCATTTGACTCAGTAATCTTTACGGTACCTTTTGGCTTACCTTCATCAAATGTCTGCCATGTGGTATTGGCCAAAGGATCAGCGGCGAATGCCATGCTTGCTAAACTGATACCTGCAACAGCTAGAGTGGTTTTGGTAAATAATTTCATAGACTGATTCCCTTCATACAATGATTACTCGAAACGTTATGTTTCTGATCTCCTAGGCTTATCCTTCGCTAAAATCCCTATTAACAGCCATGCGACTTTCTACTCTTTGTGAGTGGTTAGCGCATCTAAAAAAACTGCTCATCAAAATTTTATACGACATAAGCGATGTCTTGACTCATTATAAGCAATTTTAAGCTTTTGCCTAGTAATTTTTTTATAGTTTATTATTTCTATAAAAATTGAACTATATCAAATAGTTATAAAAAAGGATTGTCGATATTTTTATCCAACCGGTCATCTTTTTCTTTTGACTTATGCTGACTATTATTGTAAATGGAATTATTTTCAAATGCCTGAATAATCTTGCTTGTTAGCTCATGTAACTGTTGTGCTTGCTCATATCCAGTAGCATCAAGAGTCAAATCAATATCGCCATATATAATAATTTTATCTGTTTGGTTTTCGATGATAAGCTCACCGATTTGCATGCTTTGGTGGTCATTGGCAAATGGATCAATCATTTGATTCTCCTTTTTATTAACGATATCTTGCGTAATTTTTGGATTTTTTGTGCCTTTTATTATATATAGACTCGTGTCACAAAGGCATTATGCTTGCAATTGGGCGATTACCCACTCAAGAATCGCCCAAACAAACAGCATCCAAGCCGGCTCTTCTGTTGGCTCATCGGGCAACTCGGAGCTTTCACCCGCCTTTAATGGCAGATCAAATGCCTGTGTTTTAGTTTTGGCATCCAAGACGGGCAGCACATCGATACCAATTCTAGTCGAGAGTTCATCAACACTAATAACCTCTATGCGCTCCGACTCATCATTGGGTGCATAATAGACCCCTGCTTGATTAATCGCTGGTATATAGACGGCTTTAAAGAAATGACTGGGCACCAGTACACGATCTGCCAGTTGCTTGGTTGTTTTGCCAGTAAAGGCTACTCCTGTAATGCTATAAACTTCTCCATATTGCTGGGTCAAATAGCGAGTGGCTGATTCGATATTACGCCAGATATAGCGATTGTTACGCGGTGACTGCGGGGCGATATTGGCAAGGCTAAAGCTATCATATTGTTGACTACGATTCGCCATATCGGCATTGGGCGCTAAATGCCCGCGATCATAGCCAGAGCCTGAATAGTCGGACAATGAGGCGCGTACGGATTTTGGTAACCTACTTTCTTCATGAAAGCTGTCTTCACGATCGATTTCTTTTGCTTGTTGTAAACGCTTGCGATCCAAATATTCTGCCGACCAAAGCGGTGTACGCGATACGCCAGAATACATAACGGCAAAACCATCCATGCATAAAGCTTGGGTTTTGTTGCTTAGCTTGGTATTGATAAACTCAGGATAGACACCGCCATAAAAAGACTCGCTACACTGAGTAAAGTCATCAGCATGCGCTGAAGTTATACTTACGACCACCGCCATCACGGTCATTGTAATACTGTTTTTCAAACGGGCATTGAGCCTACCGAAACTTATCATTCAACTTTCAACCATCTATACTTGTCATTACGTATACGCTATCGTAGCAGGCGTTTGTAAATAAAGAAAGATAAGGTGCAAGTCGTGACATTCTAGACAGTATCCGCTATACTAAGCCGTCTAAAAACGGTGAAGTGGGTGAGTGGCTGAAACCGCACGCCTGGAAAGTGTGTATGCGTTAATAGCGTATCGAGGGTTCGAATCCCTCCTTCACCGCCAATCTTATAAAACCCCAGTTTTCCCACCTCGCCCCAATTCTACCCACATACCAATCAAACCCCTTATAAATAACGCGTCTAGCGTTTTTTTTATGTCTGCTATTTTCCCAATTCGACCCAATGTGACCCACCTATCCTGTGGCTTGTGTTGGTCTATCTGTTGGTCTATGATTTCATTAGACCTCAAAAAGACCAACATTTAAGCTTTATGATTCAGCTTTAGACCAACGTTTTTGTTGTATCTCTTGATTCATATAGCTTGTAGCCATAGGGAATAGACCAACATGTTAAGCGATAGTAAGATACGCAAGCTCAAACCCAGTGAAAAATGCACCCCTTCTTGTCCAGACAAATATAGTGATCAACAAGGTTTGCAGTTACTGGTACGTAGTTCAGGTACTAAAACTTGGATAAGTGCATATCGATTTAATGGTCAGCAGAAAAATATAACCCTTGGTACTTACTCCATCATGTCGCTTGCTGAAGCCAGACAAGCCAATACTGAGATTAAAGCGCTGCTAGCTGATGGTATCGACCCAAAAAATAAAAAGCGTCAAGACAAGCTTGCTAACATCCACGCGCAGAAATTTAATGACTACGCCTTAGACTGGCTCGCTGAGCGCAAGCGCAACGTTAAGCCGCGTACCTATCAGCAAGACTATAACCGGATGCGTAAAGACGTGTTGCCTCATTTCGAAGGCATTGCACTAAAAGATGTAAGCTTTGAGGATTGTCGATCGATGGCAGATGAGATCGAAACGCGTGTGAACACAAAAGGTGAGCCGCCACGTGAGGTGACTAGACGCACTATTGATCTGGTTGCTAATGTTTTAAGACGTGCTAAACGCGAACGCATCATTGAGCAAAACCCAATCGATGATTTAAAGGCGCTCTATCCTAAAGCCAAAAGCCAGCACATGAAGCATGTAGATATCAATGATCTACCTGCCCTACTCCAAGCTATCGAAGGCTATCATGGTCACGACCAAACCCGATTAGGTATGAAATTTTTAGCCTATTCATTCTGTCGTACCATCGAGCTGCGTATGATGAAGTGGTCACATATCGATTTTGCCAATCGCTTATGGCGTGTTGATATCGATAACCTTAAAATTGCGCGTAAGCATGTCGTACCACTGTCAGATCAAATGCTCAAAGTGCTAGAGGAAATGAAAGCCATCACGGGGCAATATGAGTACGTGTTTTATCATACAGGCATGCATCAGCCATATAGTGAAGAGTTCATCAATAATGCGCTTGATATCTTAGGTTATGCTGGCAAACAAACAGGACACGGCTTTCGTCACATCGCCTCTACCAATCTAAACGAGCTTGGCTATATGGGTGACGCGATTGAAAAGCAGATGGCGCATGATAAAAAAAGTAACATACGCGCGGTTTATAACCATGCTCAGCATTTAGAAGAGCGCCGTAAGATCATGCAGGTCTGGGCAGACTTTTTAGACCTACTTAGAGACAAAGGCGAGGTTGTAGACTTTCAGACAGCAAGGCAGCAAATTGAGAGGTCGTTAGATAGTTATCAAGCTGATGGCCTTGAAGCAATTGATAAACAACACCTTATTCAAGCGCTTATTAATAAGGGTATGACGAAAGTAGAGTTGCAGGAGCTATTAGAATAATTTGATAATTTTTTTATAAAGTTAGCCATTCAAAACATTAGATCAAACACTTAATAATTACATCAAATCGAGTGGCTTTCCCTACTAAACCACCTAGTCTTTGTTGAAAACTTTTTTATATTCATTTTCAATGATTTGACTTATAACCTTGTTGGCAGTCGTTCCTTTAGCTTTGATGATAGAATCCAATTGATCTTGATTTTTCTTATATATCCTGACTTCACTTAAATCTTCGTTCTTGTTGCTCGCCGAGATTTTACTCCATGCATCTTTCATGTTCTCTATAATTTTAGTTCTATGTGATATTTCTGGTATTGACTCAAGATCAACTGTTGGGTCATTCACGTCTATGTCTTGAGTAAAAACCTCATAGGTATATTCTGCATTTGATAAGACATCAAGACTTGCTAATATTAAATTATACTTGTCTTCTAGAGAGGAGGGTATGAAAGCATTCTGAAGTATGAGGTGGTCTCTTTTTTCTGAGCTCAGATAGTTATAAGCCCATTCAATTTGTTCGCTATCATCACCCTTAAGCCACTTAATTTCTCTACCAGTGCGGTTTCTAAAATAGTTGGACTTAACTGTTTCAATAACGCCTATCAACGGATGAGTGTTTACGTCTACGGGGTTTGCATAATACGGTAAGGTGAGTGGGGTATAGTTGAAATTAATGGTCTCATATTTTAAGTAATTTAAAATGTGTACAATTAACTCATTACCTCCAACTATGGTTTTATTGTAAAAAATACTTTGAACTAAATAAGCAATATGCAGAGCGTTACGGAGGTCATCTTTGATCCAGTTCAATGAGCTATCTGGCAGCTGGTTATTAATTTTAAATTGCATTAGGTCGTGAAAGTATGGAATTGGATATGGCTGAGACTTGAATATGCTGATCAAAGTGGATTTGAAGGCTCCCTTATCAAATTCGATATTAGCTGGTAAATTCCCCCAATACATATTGTGTGCAAATACCAAGCTCTTGCAATCGTCTTCATTAAAACGTCCAATCGTGTTATAAAAATCCTCTAAGTTTTTCCAGTTTTGCTTTGCATGGTAAAAATACAAGTCGGTATTAAATTTATGTTGTTGGGCCTGATGATATGCATTAGCTTGATTTAGCACTTCTTGATTTAAACTAGTAAATGGCTGATTATCCACTTCTATTAAAACCCCATTATTATCAGATGTAGCTGTTAAAGCCGTAGTAATATCTCCACTTTTCTCAGCCGATATTTCGGAATTGTCGTGATACTGGTCAGCAGTCTGAACCAAGTTTCCATCATTATAATCTGAGTTATTATTATATGTCATAGCAAAAATACCTTCAAAAAAACTCTTAAAAAGTGGGTATATAGTCTCTTTTAGTAGGAAAAAACTATGTATTTACTACATAGAAACTCCCTAATATAGGGGCGTGAGCAGTCCTATGCTCTTTTTTAGCTTAAAATAGACTGCATTTAGTCTTTCATATTTCTGCTTTGACTATACCTTGTATATAAGTTTCGTTCTAGCAATAAGTTTGCATAATTTTGGCCCAATATAAATACTTCGTTTAGTACTATCTACGTTTCATTGAATGGATGATTTCATCACTAAGCAAGAACAATATATGATACGTTTTGACAACCCCAGTCAGCTAACTCCATCCTAATCGAAACTCTAACGCAGACAGCAATACTGCATCTGCTCCGATAAAAAAACATCAAGCACACAAGCAAAAAGCTGCTCTTTGGCAGCTCATCCTTAGTGGGTTATTTATATTATTAAGAATACCACTATCATTTATTCTAGTGCTGAGAGCGCAACTCTCAGCAGTTAATATTATAAAAATACAGACTGACCTCACCCTATGAAACCAATTTCATAGGAGCACTACCATGCCGTATTCACATTTCAACCAACCGCTAGTTGTCGCTAATGTTCATAGTTTAGTGACAGACATACTAGCGAACACCATCAGCTTTAACGAGACCATAGATAAACTGAACGGGTTGTATTACCCGTTCATGAATCATCTCAATACTGAGTTGTTTTATACACAGCCAGTCTTAGCATTTTTTAGTAGCACTCAAGCGATCGTTGGTGATACCTATCCAGAAAGTGTGATTTGGGATCATGATAAAACACAGCGTTTTATCAACATGCTGTCATGCTATAGAAATGATATTGAGAATGAACGTCAAGCGTTCATTTATCAAGAATCTCAAAATAAAAGAGAGTTAGAGCAATACATGCACAGCCTAACGAATCATTACTCACGACTGCTCTTTATACGTATCGATCTAAAGTACGCAAAAGAAACCAGACATCATGTGTCGATTGAGGATTTTGACTGTCACATGAGAAAATTTAGAGAGCTGATCAGTAATAAGAAAACGTGCTTTGAGTATCTTCAAGGCAATGCTTGGGCTCTTGAGCAAGGTGGTGATAAATATGGATTGCACTGTCACTTGCTCCTGATATACGACGGTTCTAAAAGACAGAATGATTGGCATTTGGCTCGTGAGGTAGGTGAGAAATGGAAAATGATGACAGGGGGACTAGGTGTATATTATAACTACCACGATACAAAAACTAAGCAGGATTATGAACGAAACGGTAGATTAGGTATCGGCATGATTCATCGTGATAATCCGAAGGAAATTGAAAATGCGATACTTTCAGCCGCTTACTTAACTAAACCTGAAAAGGTCGAACAATATTTAAAGGTGAAAGTGTCAGGCATGCGTACCTTTGGACACGGCACATTTCGCACAGCCAAACGCCGTGGACTACCACCCATATCAAAATAATTTCAGATATATAGCATCCCCATGAGATGAGCACCGATGTCATCGTTGCCTCATCAATTTACCCCAAAACGTGTCATCAAGGCCTGCTATAAAGCAGGCCTTTTTATGCGCCATTATCAAGGAGATCCTATGAAACCCATCTGTCCCAATTGTCACTCTTCTCATGTCATCGAAAACATAGAGACCAGTACGCAAGGAATAACAGAGCATCTGTGTTCACCAAAGCTATTCGTCGGTCTTGGTGTGAGCGTCTGCAAGTACTACAAGATCAATCCCATGATTGGCATGGTCGCAGGCAGCGCCATTGCCACCGTCATTAATCTGGCACAACAAAGACTAATGCAGCCCCCACTCATTAGAGCGGCCATCCTGCCGCGCTATTTATGCCGTACCTGTCAGCATACCTTTAGCGTCTGACCTTTTCGTTTATTGAATCATCCAATGATTCATGTATCGAAGCATGAAATCAATCAAACCACTTATTTTATTCAACAATAAAAGGAATATTCTCATGGCACATTTACTCGAATCTATGGCGTACGTCGGTGACACCCCTTGGCATGGCTTAGGGCAAGAGTTATCCCCCAAGCAGCCTATTGAAGTCTGGGCACGTGAGGCAGGAATGGATTGGCGTATTGAGTCTTCTGACGTCAGCTACATGGCAACCAATGATAAAGGCCAAAATCTGATCATGCCTTTTGACAATAACAAGGTACTGTATCGCTCTGATAATTTAGAGCCGTTATCGGTGGTTAGTCAGCGCTATCAAGAAGTACAGCCTAACGAGATCTTAGAGTTTTATCGTGACCTGACGGAGCAAGCAGACTTTGAATTAGAAACAGCAGGCGTTTTAAAAGGCGGTCGTAAGTTCTGGGCCCTTGCTCGTACCGGTCAATCCGCAACACTGCGTGGCGGTGATGTCAGTCATGGCTATTTACTACTAGCAACCGCTTGTGATGGAACCCTTGCTACCACAGCCCAGTTCACCAATATTCGCGTGGTGTGTAATAACACCTTAGCAATCAGTCTGGCTGATGGCAGCGGAGGCGTGGTCAAAGTTCCGCACAGTACCACCTTTGATGCCGACAAAGTTAAGCAGCAATTAGGCGTATCTGTCAGTCAGTGGGATAACTTTAATTATGAGATGAAGCAGCTCACCAATAGACGAGTGACGCAAGCAGAAGCCGCCAATTACTTAAACCGGGTGTTTAACGATGTCAAAGATGATGGCCTCATCCTGTTTAATACGGCTAAGAAGGAGAAAGAAGCGGTTCCTAATGCTCGCGCTATGAATCAAGTGATGACTATGTTCAATGGACAAGGTCGCGGTGCAGATTTAGACTCTGCTAAAGACACGGCTTATGGCTTACTGTCTGCGATGACGGAGTTTGTAGATCATGAACGCCGTGCTATGTCGCAGGATCATCGTCTAGACTCAGCTTGGTTTGGTGCAGGGGCGAAGCTCAAAGATAAGAGCCTTGATGAAGCGCTGCGCTTAATTGCTTAATCTCTTAATTACTGTAGTTACTCAATAAATCAACCACGCCTTTGAGCGTGGTTTTTTTATGCCGTTTATTTAACCAATAATAAATTTAACGAAGGAATTCATCATGAACATGATCGCATTAAACAATACAACAATCACTCATCCAAGACTTAAGCGTGCCACCGTTAAGAGTAAATCTTCATTAAATGCTCGGCAAAATAGCGAAGCGTTGCCAAAGCCTAAAGTGAAAAATAAACCCATCAAGCCGTCTGCTAATCAAGTTATCTCTGCTAAACGTTTGGTCAATACCAATAACCTAAGTCGTGAAGACTGGCTGCAATTTCGCAAGCAAGGTATTGGCAGTTCTGATGCTGCTGCCGCTTGTGGTATCCATCCGTACCTATCGATGCTTGAGCTATGGATGATTAAGACTGGACGCATGAGCTCAGATATTGATGAAAGCATTGAAGGGTATTCGCCACTGTATTGGGGCAATACGCTAGAGCCGATGGTCGCTAAATACTATCAAGAACATACCGGCAATAAAGTCAGGCGCGTGAATGCTATCTTGCAGCATCCTGATTCTAATAATCACTTCATGCTGGCAAACTTAGACTATGCAATAACAGGCAGTGATGAAGTACAGATATTAGAGTGTAAAACCGCAGGAGAACATGGCGCTAAGCTGTGGAAGCATGACGTGCCCTTGTATGTTACTTGCCAAGTGCAACATCAGCTGGCGGTCACTGGTAAAACTGCGGCGCATATCTGTGTGCTGCTTTGTGGACATGAAGCCAAGATATACAAGGTTGAGCGTGATGAGCGTTTGATTGAAAGCATCATTGAGCACGAGCGACTATTCTGGCAATACGTGGAAACAGACACGCCGCCAACCCCTGATCATAGCGAGTCAGCTGCCAAAGCCTTAAAGCTGCTTTATCCAACGCCTAAGCCCTCAAGCAAGGTTGATTTGCGAGATGATGATGGTGCCAATAAGTTATTTGAGCAACTGCTGAGTTATCGTGACTATATGCAAGAGTTAGAGCAGCGCCATGATCAGGTTAAGCACCAGCTGCAAACACTGATTGCCGATAATGAAGTCGCTGTGTTTTCGATGGGCGCTATCTCGTGGAAACGCTCGAAAGATAGTATCGGTCTTGATAGCAAGGCCGTTATCACAGCGCATCCTGAGCTGTTAGCTAAATTTAGTAAAACCAAGCACGGTAGTCGTCGCTTCGTTATCTTAAACGACTAAGCCGAAACCTACTACACTTAACCAAACAAGCGCATAACTGCCCACCCTAATCGGTGGGCTTTTTTATGGCTAAACACATTTTATTAAACCTATAAGGAATATCACCATGATTAAAGGTCTCACCATAACCCCACCAGTTTTAGGTCGTATCAGTATTGGACGTGTCATTCAAAAAGACGGCAAGCGTCTGCCTGCCAAAGATGATCAATTCACCATCACCAGCCAAGTTCAAAATAAGGATGGCTGGATTAACCATCCACTCGATGAAAAGCTACGCGCAAATAATGACGGTAAGCTGAGACAAATACCAGTGCGTATGTTGTTCAATGATCCTGAGCTTAATTTGCGAGCAGAATATACCTTGTTTGATCGTCAAACTGGACGCCCACTATGCGTGGGTGACGGTGAGCAGTGCCAACGCCGTACAAACAATGGCGTGGAAACACTGCCATGCCCATCACCTGATCGTTGCCCATTAGCGCAAGGCGGTGCTTGTAAGCCATATGGTCGCTTGTACGTCAATCTCAGTGAAGACGACGAGCTGGGCACGTTTATCTTTCGCACCACAGGCTTTAATAGTATTCGCACGCTTGCCGCACGGCTGAGCTACTTTGCTGCGGTGTCAGGCAATAAGCTGTCGTGTTTGCCGTTGCAACTCACCTTAAGGGGTAAAAGCACCACGCAAAGCTATCGTACGCCGATTTACTTTGTTGATTTAACGTTGCGTGATGGGGTAACGCTGAAACAAGCAGTGCAAGATGCGCAGGCAATTGATGCGGAGCTTAGCGAACACGGCTTTGATCAAGCAGCATTAGAACAGGCTGCGAAACAGGGTTACGTCAATTCATCCTTTGAAATTGATAACGATGGCTTACTTGATGTGGCTGAAGAGTTTTATCCCATGGAGACAGATGACGTTAGCCATAGTCAGCAGAGGGATTATCAGAACGGGTTAGCCACTCATAACGTGACTAGTATTGAACAGGGGCTACGGCAAAGCGTGACGGCAGTGAGCTAAAACAATCAATTCAGATGTGCGACGTAAGAAGGAGCTGAGTAGGCAGCTCCTTCTTTTATTGCTTCATTTAAGGCTAACCATTGGACTGAATGGGATGCCGTAAAAAAATATGGGACTCGGTAACTGTATGAGAGGAAACGCTCTCGTTCACTTATAAGGAGCAATCATGGACAACTTGAATACTAACAACCAAAATAACACCGCTAATCTCAGTGCATTATGCTTACCACGAATGTTGCCATTGAAAGAAGTAACGTACCATACGGGACTTAGCAGTACTACCATTTACGATATGTTGGACAAGAAATCTAAACGCTACGATCCTACTTTCCCTATTCAAGTAAAGCTTTCAAAAGGTCGTGTAGCATGGGTTGAGGGTGAAATTGCAGAATGGTTGAATGATAAGATAGCTGCTAGAGCTCACTAGGTTGCAACGAAAATAGGCCGCTATAAAAAACCTCACTTATAAGTGAGGTTTTAAATAACTATTTAAAAATTTATTATTTTTTAGATCATGATTAGCTGAATGTGTTTGGTGGTCTACCATCTGGGAAGTCGTCATCTGTCAACCCTTGCTTACCCATCTCCTGAACTTCATCATTTTCTTTCTGTTGCTCAGCATCATTTAGATTTTCATCATCATCATCATCGTCATCTAGATGATCATCATATGGATCACTCATCATACTTTCCTTATAGTCACTAAATAAGAAAGTAGTATCAAATTATTAAGCTCACATTTCAAGCATATTTTTTACAATTTGTCGAAAAATATTTTCGTTAGGCTCTGTCATAATACAATCTTAAACTTTTCTAAAAACCTTCATTACGATCATGTTCGGCAGTATGATGTAACTCATGCAATATTGCATAATCAATGCATTCTTTTGATGTTTTTAGAAGGATATATGAATTCTTAAGGCTGTTTAATAATTACAATTATGATTATTCTTAATTAAAAAAATATTATTTGAACCCTCTACCCCTTATATAACAAGGGTTTAACCCCCTCTCTAGAGATCGCCACTTTTTTATTTTTCTACTGTTTATTAGGAGACTGCCTAAGCTGCGTCAAGTGGAATGATTATAGATAATTTAAATTTATAAGTAAGCAGAAGGTTGGCGAAACGATATGCTCAAACAGCTTCTAGGCAATTTTTAAAATATGTTAGATAGCTAAACCTAGTTAGTTTTAGCTATCCTTAGCTATTCTTAGCTATTCTTAGCTATTCTTAGCTATTTGGAAGAGACCAAGTCCAGCCTTCAGAAACAACTAAACCATCGCGGCGCATTTTCTGTAATAGGTTACGCACTTTATGTTTGCGCTGCTTTTCGTCTAGTACTTGCGGTAGCTTATTGGCAAGCATTTTATCAAAATCAGCTAACCTACCTCGTTCAAACGTTTTTAGATATTCTATAATCAAGCTTTGATAATGCATATCATCTAAGCCACGCATTTGCATATACTCTGCTTGCTGCTCAGTATGCCTCGCAACATAAGCACCAATCATATAGCTATTTTTACGCCCTTCAATCAGTGACTTTTTGCGTAACGCGTCGGCTTCCTCTTCGTTGATGCTCTGCCCTTTTTGAACTTTATCAAGTGCTATGATGTCGTGTAATGTGAGATTATCGACGGTCGCTAGCTGCCTGGCGTATTCTTGGTCAAGGACTTTTCCTGTAAATTTTACAAGCACTCTTTCACGGGATAAGTCATAATCTGGCAATGGAAAAAAGCGCTTGGACTGAATTTGATACATTTTTTTAATACCGCTACCGATGGTATCCATCATATTTAGACTAACCATGGCATTGACCAAAAACGGATTGCGGTAGCTTGCTTCAGGCGCATCTTGTAGCAAAACATTCTCAATGGTCTTAGGAATAAACGCGCCACTATTTTGAAACAATAGTGTTGAGTCTTCTTTTTCAACTACAGTAATACGTCCGCCCAGACGATAGTCTTGATGACCTATGGCATTGCTTAATGCTTCGCGGATGATATAGGGGTCGTACTGCTGTACCTCTTCAGGAAACAACGTGCCTGATGCCATGTAGCGATAATTGAGATTACGGATCTTGTTATACACCTCATCTAAGGCTAACAAAAACGGGGGTTCAAAATGCTCATAGTCTTTTTCAATACCATCGACGCCCTTTAAAATCCAAGTAATATGCGCTTGCGCTGGACTCAAAAAACTCGTGGATTCATAACGACCTAATAAGATAATCGCCGTGTTGGTGATCTGACCGTGAATAGTGATTTTGGCTTTATTTAAAAAGGTGACGTCATCCCATTCTTTAACATCTTCAGCCAAACGCTTGTTTTTATCCGCAAAAACTTGTCTAGCAACCGCAATCGCTTTAGGGTCAAGATCTTCAAGCGCCGCCTCGTGGCAAATCTCAGCACTCCAGTCATCGGCTTGATTTTGCCAGAGCTTACGGCTTTGATCGGGATAGTGCTTTAGAGGTTTTGTGACGCTACCAATGCGAATATAATGCTCATGCAAAAAACTAATAGGCGTATCGGTCGCTGCTGGAATCTCAAACAGCACCACTGCTTTACCATCGATCTGTAGTTCATGAATGGTAAAATGAATCTTAGGACTTAGACGGCTGACCAGCCAATGCTCTAAGTCCTCGTTACCTTTGGCTTTTTTTGTCCTTGGGCTAAAGCTTGTACCAACGATGTTGTGCGTGCCGTCCTCTACGCCAAACACTAAATAGCCAAATTTCTTGCCAGCCAAGCACGCGCCATTGGCAAGCGCGGATATCCGCTTACCGATCTCATCAGGGCTATGAAAGTTATGCTTAAACTCAAGCCATTCTTGTTCAGTTGGCTGCTGAGTTAGGCTCAGGATAAGGCCTTGGTAGTGGTTAGTCATAGTGAGATTATTGAAAATAGTTGGTCATGAATTATTCTTTTCCACTCATTGTACTCTATCAATTATACAAAAGCAGTGTATGATTAGCAGAACTATAGTTTACAAAGAAGTATGCGACACTAATTGACGTATATCGTATTAACTTAATTGTAGAAATTATCATTTGCTTTAAAATTAGAGGACGAAATGGCTAGTAAATCAAGAAACCTAACCTTCTATTATAAAACTATCAAGTTAGACGATGATATTACTTTTCAGCAAATACTTGAAAGTTTAAATAACTTAAGTCCAGATCAAAGAAAATTTGTGGAAGGTAAAAAGACCTATCTACTTAACAATGTAATGGACTACCAAGGCGTATATTACGGAGAAATTGTCTGTTTCGAAACAGACAAGGTTCAAAGTATTATTCATGATGCTGTAAAAGAAAACAACCTTTTGGAGAGGTCAATAACGACTAAAGATGTTGCTGCCGACGAAGCAGAGCTTAAAAACAGTACTAGTGAATTTGTTAATTCACGTATTATATTTGGATTGTCAGATGATCATTTAGCCATCCATATTTCAACTCTTGGACTTCAGAGATTCGTCAGCTATTTCAATTTCTTACTTAATACTTATTATTGGAAAGACCCTGAACATGCTAAGGTTTTACTAATTAAAGACGTTTATCCAAAACCTCTTAGAGAAAAGTTAAAAAACACCCATGTAAGTAACGTCAAGATTGGACAAGGGGTTTTAACACAACAATCTAGCAAAAGTAACAGCAAACCATTTGAGTTAAAAGACAAATCATTGTTAAGTAAAATTAGCGATACAGTTGGAAAAAGTTTAGGGTTTAGCTCTGCAATGGATGACTCTAACTTACGAGTGAATGTAACTATTGACTACCTAAGGAATACCTCTACTGAAGGTCAGAAAGTTTTAGACGACATAACCTTATCATTGGCTACACTTGATGACAGTTATATAGAAATTAACTTTGCTGATGGCTCAGATTATAAGCAAGGTAATTTAAGAGTGAAAGGAGTAATCAAGCAGCAGATGTTAGATAACAATAGTTTCGATAGAAATAGATTAGTTGAAGAGATTCATACCTTTCTGCATCAGAGTATAGAATAACAAGACGAGGTCGCCATGAAAATTATATTTATTGGCTTGATGATGAGACACCCTCTTATTCTGAATATTACTCTCATGGCAGTAATTTCTACTATTCTTTTCATCCTTTTTAAGAATGATTCTAACTATATACTGATTAACTTCAGATGGTTTTTTACATTAGCAGCTATTACATCTGCCTTACTTGCACAAATATACTTTAAGCTGCAAGACACTAAATACATATCGAATGCTAGTGTTAGTGAGTTAAATCGTATTGCCGACTTAGTTAAAGAATATTCCAGGCCTGTGATGAAACTAATATTTCTTCATCTTTTTTTTGGGGTTGCTAGTAATATTGCTTTTTCCTTAAAGCTAATACCAGCTGCTGATGCACTTGCTACATCAATTGCTCTTTCCTGTATACCGTTGTGGGGAATTAGTCTGTTTTTTGGATATGTAATATATGATGAGATTACAAGCTTTAGTTCCGATTTAACTAAAAGAAGCCTCGAAAGAACCAAACGACAAGAAGCTCTCGAAGCTATGAAAAAATGACAGTTAAAGACGCCTATGTAGACACCTGCTACTCTGATCCACCCTCACTCAAAATAAACTCTCGCAGCGCTGAGGCAGTTTTTATGTTGACCTTAAATGGAGGAATACTAATGCCTTCTATAGATTCAAAGTACGCTTTGGCTTTCTGCTTGTCCACTGTATCTTTTAGTTCATCAAAGCGACCAAATTCATTGATAGTCGTTTCAGTAATTTGCTTACTCATAAGCTCACGTAGCTTAGTTTCATCTAGCCCTAAACTATCAGAAAACTGCCTGATATTATCGTTTTGAGCCTTCACTTTATAATCGACGATATAATCTTTGAAAGTAGTATTAGCTTCAACTTTTACTTTCCCACGCTGTACATCGCGCAAAAATATGTTGGCATATTTTTGTTCTTCTTGGCTAAGCGTAGGGAAGGCTTTGTGTAATTCGTTTAATGCCTGTTCTGCATCACCAGATTCTAGTGATTCTAAATACTTATCAAAACGCTCATTCAGATATTCAGTATCAATTCTATCGGTATTAATTTCTGTCAAATAGCCACTAATATCAAAAGGTACTTCACCTTCTCCACCACCAGAACCACCCTGAAATAACTCTCTGTAGCGCATTGCTAGAACAAGATATAATTGCTCATTAAAAGCTAGCTTAACGTTACTGTCGCCGCAGTCATAATCTAATATGTCCCATATAAAACCTTGAATTTCAGCAGCTTCTAGATGGTCATTAAACTGCTTAAATAATTTAGCAAATTTAGCTTGGCTGGCTTCTGCGCTTGGTAAGGATTCAAAGTTCTGTACACCTGCCACTTTGAAAACATCTACTATCTCAGAAAAAACCTCGTTCATTTTTTGCAGATTGCTTTCAAGTTTATCTACGAATAAGCCTATTGGCTTATCACCAGAATATAACTTAATAGCAGCTTCGATATTACGCTCCATCGTATAAGGCTTACGGTAATAGCGTACTGTACCAAAAGGCTTTTCATGCCCGAATAATCGATTCGTGCGAGAGAAGGCTTGGATGATGCTCTCGTAGCGTATGAGCTTATCTATATATAAGGTATTGACCCACTTAGAATCAAAGCCTGTAAGCATTTGTTCCACTACTATAAGAATATCTAACTGCTTATCTGGCGTACGCTCAATCAAGTTATACGGCTTTTTATGCGCTAGCCGATTGGCAATGTCTTTTTTGAATTTACTGTGAGTGGCAATTCTATAATCCTTTTCATACTGAGTATTATAGTCTTCGATAATCTCTGCCATACCCCTTTCTTTAAAAACCGAGGTCGTCTCATTGCCTTCATTAGCATCAAACAAAGCACTGATTTTTAGATCTAGATCTTGTGCAGCTATTTGATCTTTGAATAATCGATAGTAAGTAATAGCCTCAATAATGCTACTGGTAGCAAATATCGCATGAAACTTGTTACCTCGGCTTAGTGTAGGAAAGTTATCTAAAATATCAGCAACCACCATATTTTGATGCTCATCCGTCAGGTATTGCTCTTTAGGTAGATGATCTTCGATACCCTTTATATACTTACCGTCAGCTTGACGATAACCTGCCATTTCCACATCATTCATAAACTCATAATACTTCTTTTTCTTTTTATCATCCGCTAAAGCTTCTGACTCTGTACTGGCTTTCGCTTGCTGTAAGGCAACGGCTTTACGCACTTCTTTATCTTTAAATGTTCCTACTCTATATAAGTCGAAGCCCAGCACATTTCTATCACGGATACCATCAGCTATGCTATATCGATGTAACTCATCACCAAATATATCAGCGGTAGTATTCATTTTTCGCTGATTTTCATCGTGAATAGGCGTACCTGTAAAGCCAAAAAATATCGCATTGGGAAAAGTCAGTTTGATAGTCTGCAACATATCGCCAAAAGTAGAACGATGGGCTTCATCGATAATAAACACCAAGCGCTTGTCTTGCATGAGCTCAAGGTCATGAGCGTTCATACCGTTGCTACTTTCTTCAATATTACTCATTTTTTGGATAGAGGTAACGATCAAAGTATTTTTTGGATCACTACTTTTTATTTTGGTAATCAGCTCGTTAGTATTTTCAGTAGCTTGTATACTCAGACTCTCTTCAGCAAAGCCTTCATATGCTTCAAGAGACTGTGTACCCAACTCAATTCTATCCATCAGAAACAGCACTTTATCAGCATCTTTTGAGCTTGCTATTAATTGTGCCGATTTAAAGCTAGTCATAGTTTTACCAGAGCCAGTGGTATGCCAGATATAGCCACCTAGTTGTCTGTTAGTATCTTGCCAATTAGTTTTAGATACTTTATCAGAGATGGCATGGGCAGCATAATACTGATAGCTACGCATGACCTTTAGCACTCCATCAGCGGCATCCGCTACGGTATAAAAGCCTATCATTTGATGTGCTACTGGAATATTGAGCAGGGAGCCGACAAATTCTTTATAACCAAGTTTTGGCTCGTTGTTAACATCTCCCCAATGAAAGTAGTAATCAGCATTAAAATTGCCGTCTGGATTGGCAAAATAAACGGACTCTTCAGGAGTCATTGCAATAAATATCTGGACTAAACTAAATAATCCTGTAAAGATTTTGGCTTCGGCATACTTTTCTATTTGGTTGCAAGCTTGACTGACAGAGACACCACTACGCTTTAGTTCGATATGAAAGACAGGCATACCGTTAATAAGTAGCATGAGGTCACCACGTCGATCTCTCAATATCGGTGACTGAGTGGGAAATTGAGGCTGCTTAACAATTTGATAGCGGCTCTGCCCTGCTGCAATCTCATGACGATCATATATTTTTAAGCTAATCTCTTTTCCAAGATGTAATGGATCTGCTGGATTATCACGGGTAATAGAGACGGTTTTGCCATTAATAAAGCCATTGAGCTTAAGTGGTGTCTTTAAGCTATTAATCTGTTCAATGAGTTGCTGCATTTCGCCATCAGTTAACCGCTCATTATTTAGACGGTCGATACCACGGTTATTCTGAAACAGAATCTCGGCCCAATTATTGATTAGATCTTGCTCGGTAGGACGATTAATTACGTCCTCATTCCAGCCTTTGTCGATAAGAAGCTGGATAAGGGCGTCTTCAAACTTAGTTTCTGATGCAAAGCTCATGTGCTAGCCTTAAAAGGTAGAGTCAAACAAACATTTTTGCCAATAAGGATTCTTTTATATTTTCTAAAATTTTGAGTTGTTTTGCTTGTAATACAATAGTTTCGTCTACTTGTTCAAAAAACTCGCCTATAGCAGCTTGTTCTTTGATTGATGGTAGAGGAACTTTTATTTTCATCATAGCTCTTTTAGAAATGTTATATCTCGATATACCTTGCGCTAATAGACTAATATCAGCTCTGACTTTATTTGAACGTAACATGAAAGCTAAATAATTAGAGTCAACTTTTTCTTTTAGTCTAAAACCAAAACAAAAGCTATTCAAATATACTAAATGAAGATCATGCTGCCAAACGGATGACATGCCTACTTCTTCAGGTGTTTCAGAAGAAGTTGTAAATAGAACATCCCCTTTTTTTACTAAATTTTGACTATCATCTTTATCAACAGCTTCTAGCATACTAGTTGATGCTATAGCGTTAGAATACACGTTCATATAAGTAATATACATAGCTTGGCCATGACTAAAATCAGCTTTAGTTTTCCCACTTAAACCGGTATATGTGTAACCAATATCACCCAACTCCATCTCAATCCAATCTCCGCCAAAGCCTTGTAAACGAATCTCAGGCTGAGTTTGCCCTGCTTTCGGAAACATTTTACTTAATAACGATCTTTTTAGTGTTTGCGTTTGCTCATATTTCCGACGCTGCAAAGAAATGGTTTGATCGATATTTTGAAAAAGGTTGCCGATGACGGTTTGTTCTTGAAGGTTAGAAGGAATATCTACTTCCAACTTTGCCATTGACTTTTGGCTGACGCCTTTTGCTGTACCGCCGCTTGTCATAGATTCAAGTCTATTGAATGTTGCTGGTGATCTTAATAAAACGGCAAGAAAGTCGTTCTTGATTACTGAGCTTTTCACATTAAACGCAATCGTCCTTTGACTTAAAATATACCCCTGATTATCAGGTACTTGAGCGACGTTACCCATAGGTGCTTCAGTTGTAAATAAGACCTGACCTGCGACCAACTCTTTTCCGCCCATCCATTTTTGATATAACTCTTCATCGCCAAAATGGTTGTCTAAGCTAAAGTCTATGTATCCATTTTTTACGTTTAAAGCAGACAAAGCTACATATCCCTTTTTGCTCCATTTCAAGCCAATTTTCTTAGGTGTTCTTCCCCTAAAGTCAATAATGCTATCCAAAGTTTCAAAAAATTGTAGGTTAGACCAATCCTCATCAAAGCCTTTAAAGCGAATTTGCGGAATATATTTTTTAGTTATCATCTGATCGCTCCGCTAACTGCTTAATTTTTTTATCAAAGTCAGAGATTATTTTCTGTTCTTTATTGAACGCAGCATATTCTACTCGCGCTTTTTCTTTTGCTTGCTCGGCTGACACTTGACCATAGCCATCTAACACCTGATACTCATTAAAACTTAAAAAGCGGTTCACACTATCTGCCAACTTCTCCATCGTAAACTGATCTTTGTCACCGCGTTCGATTAGACTCTCTATATAATCAAAATAGCTCGTTACTGCTCTCTCTAACTGACGAATTTGTTTTTCAGTCAAATAATTTTTAGCCGTAAAAGTATCGCTCAAAAGCACCCTACCCTCTGGTGAAGATTTCCATGTGGTAAGCCCCATATTTTCAGAATTTTTATTAGCACTGGTATAAACTATCTCAGCAGCTGTCTGCCCTGTAATCGCATAATGAAATTTATTTTGTACATTGGCATAGAACTGACGGGTAATGGATGAGTGTTTATCATAGTCGATGCTACACTCTCTAAATATATCGGTGATTTGCTGCCATACCCTACGCTCACTGGCACGGATTGAGCGTACGCGTTCCAGTAATTCACGAAAGTAATCTTGTCCGAATACAGCTTTGCCTTGCTTGAGACGCTCATCATCTAACACAAAGCCTTTTTGTATAAACTCTTTTAGTATCTGGGTCGCCCAAATACGAAACTGCGTTGCTTGAGCAGAGTTGACCCGATAGCCGACGGAAATGATGGCATCAAGATTGTAATGCTCTAGCTCTCTCGTTACCTGCCTTTCCCCCTCTTGACGAACCGTTCGGAATTTCCGAACAGTTCGAATCTCTTCCAACTCACCACTTTCAAAGATATTTTTGAAGTGTTCACTAATGGTTGATTTTGACACGCCAAATAATATAGTGATTTCTTTTTGCGTTAGCCATAATGTTTCATCTTCAAGATAAACACTAACATCAACATTACCGCTGGCGGTTGTATAGAGCAAAAATTTGTTATCCATAATTTCTCTCTTATTTTAAATATATAAAGCGTATGTGATAAGAATGACTCACTATGTATAAGCTTTATTCTTTCAACAACGTCTGAAATGCTTGTAATCCGGCCATATCAAACTCATTACCAGTCAGCTCATCAAGCAAATCTGCCAGCTCATTTTCAGCCGTATTCAATTGGCTAATGGTATCCGTATAGGTATCAGCATATTTATCAGCCAATGCCTGCACTTGCAGCGTTAGGTGGCTTACTACATCATTTGCTAACTGTGCCATTGCTTGTACTAATGGTAATATCCATTTATGATTTAGTAGATCATTCACCTTTTCATCAGTCAGCGCCTCAATCGTCAATTTAGTTTTTTGATGCAAAGCTTCTGTGTCTTCTTTAATCTCCGACTTTAGTGTTTTTTCTTCATCTAATAAATCGCTTATCTGCACTAGTCTAGCCTCATCGCTGTCATCAGCAAACTGGTGCGAGGCTTGTAAGGTCTTGAGATAAGCATTTATTTTGGATTTGCCATAAGTACCGTCTTTGTTGGCATCGACATCTTGCCAATTAACAATGGTATTGTTAGCAATGAATTCGAGCTTTTCAAGCTTGTTGGGCTTTTCATCCAAAAATGCTAGGTAAGCATTTAACGCTACGACTTCAGGGGTCTCAATGTCAGCATAGGCTGACTTGAGGGCTTTATTCACCTCATTAACTAAAAAGCTGCTATTGCTATCATTAAGCAAACTCTCTTTTTGCTCCTCATCCAGCTCATCTATCAAAGCCTCTAGCTCGCTAGCTACTGCGCCTAGACGGCTTTCTTTATCCTTTAGTTGCTTTAAATCATCGGCTAATAGCTGCTGCTGGACTAGCTCAAAGGGCAATATATGCCCGACCCAGCCTTCTTGTACTTCTTTATCCTTACCGTTGACTTTTTTTATTACCATATTCGGATTGACCTTTTTGGTCGCGGCAAAGCTCTCGGTTTGAATGATTTCTAAATCTGTCATTATCTGTTGCCACAAGTCATCAAGAGATTGATAGGCAGCATATTTATCAATTAGTTTGAAGTGCTGTAAGCGCTCAAATATATTATTTGCTAACACATTTTCTTGCCTAGAGATCTTGAGCGTAGTTGAATTGTCGATCAATTCAGCCCGTAGATAATCGCTAAAGCTTACGAATGTTGAATGATAGTGATCAAAAAACGCCTTTATATCTTCGTTATCATAGATACGAGTTTCAATCTCTTTAGTCGTTAACCCAAAATAAGGCGTATTATCGGTTTGCGTAAATAGACTGTCTTTTAAGCTAGGGAAAGCCTGCCAATATTGTCGTAACGACTCGATTTCGTGTTGTGGAATACCGCCAAACATCGTGGCATAAATATCCCACGTCTGCGCATCATCAGAAGAATCTACATAGCGAGGTATATTTAAATTATAGTTTTGCTCGCGTACCTTTTTCTGGCTCACGACGGACGCGTATTTATCTATGTTCTCTCGGTTAATGACTGCATCAGTAATTTTTTTGATGTCTGAGGCTTGTAGCTGGTTGTCTTTACCTACCTTTATAAAGCCCTTTGAAGCATCGATAATCAGAATATCGGTATCAGCACGTTTTTGTTTGAGCACCATGATGACAGTAGGGATGCCTGTACCAAAGAAGATATTGGCAGGTAGTCCAATAATCGCATCGATATGATTGGCTTCAATTAGGTTCTTGCGGATAGTTTCTTCTTCACCACCACGAAACAGGACACCGTGAGGCAATACGATAGTCATGATACCATCAGGCTTTAGATGATATAAATCATGGAGTAAAAAAGCAAAATCTGCTTTGCCTTTTGGAGCTAGCCCAAAACGAGCATAGCGAGGGTCAGATTCTTTATTTTTGGGTTCCCACTCTTGCGAGTATGGTGGATTCGATACCACAGCATCGACATATAAAGTCTCATAGCTATTTATAGGATCTGCATCATTAAAATAGGGCCAGTCATCCTCTAGCGTATCAGCATTACGAGTCACGATATTGGCTGGTAAAACCCCACGCATAATAAGGTTCATGCGGGTTAAGTTATAAGTGTTTTGTTTAAGTTCTTGAGCGTAATATTTAATATTATTACTATCGTCAATGTGTCTAGCAACTGATTGACCAATGTTAATCAATAATGAGCCCGAACCACTGGTTGGGTCATAAATTTCAATCTTGTCACGATCTCTTAGATGATGAGCCACTATTTCCGACATCAGCAGTGACACCTCATGTGGCGTGTAGAACTCACCTGCTTTTTTTCCAGCGTTCGCGGCGAACATACCCAGTAAGTATTCATAAATGAAGCCAAGCACATCGTAGTCTTGCTTACCATCCATTGGTATGTTTTTTATAAGATGAATGAGACTACTGGCAGCTTTACTTTGTGACCCAGTATTCTCACCAAGCTTACTTAAACCTGTTTGTAAGGTATCAAAAATTCCCTCGAATACTTTCTTATGTTCAATATTGCGTGAAAACGCTGACAAGGCATCACGTACATCAGCGATATCAAAGTCACTGCCCTTATCTATCCATGTGGAAAACAAATGAGGATAGGCAATAAAATAGCCCACGCCCTTTTTGATAAAATCTACCGTCTCAGTATCCGCTTCAGTGAGATTAGCGATATCCTGTTCCGTAAAATCATTTTCTTTTAAAAAGCGAACTTCTTTGTCTGATAAAAACTTATAAAACACAAAGCCTATAATATAATCTTTATATTCGTTGGCTTCGATTTTAGAACGCATTTGATTGGCAGACTGCCAAATTTTATTGGCTAATTGTTGTTTATTCATAAGGCTAGATAGTCTATGTAAGTAAATCAAGGAAAGGGGAATATGGGATAAGATTGTAGCGGTTAGCACTCTCGAAGGCAAAGTGATATTAGTTTGATTTATTGATGTATTTTAGATAGTAGAATCGGAGGGGATTGCAATGCTTGTCAAGCAGCTTCCCCAATCCAGTAACTGGCTATATTCGAGATGAAAGATGCATAATAAAATTAGTTCACCGTTTTTTCTTTATTATCTACTTATATCATTGAAATAAGTAATTTTACATTTTTAGTGATAATATATATTTGAGACTAAATAGTATCTTAGAAATATTTAGTTACAATCTATCAAAGGGTAAATTCTGTTATTCGCTTTCCATCCGATACTTGAAAGATGTTGGTCTAATTGTTGGTCTATACCTATTAATATTTATAAAAAATCATTTAAAATCAATTACTTAAATTACAAGTGCGACTTCCTCCTTCACCGCCAATCTTATTTTGCTTAATCAAAGCCTCTAGCTTTCCCATCTATTCAAGCAACTCCGAAATACCTTTTAATCCAAAACACTTTCTGAAATTTTTAATTACAAACCTCTTTTTGGCTTAATTTATTTGCCTATGTCATTTTATAACTTTTTATTTATTACATTCCTCTTGCTTACGCCCCTCCCGCGCCTTTACTTGATGTTTCGCTATTGTCTACCAACATCGCAGCAGCCGTTTTTTTGAGTATCGCCCACTGCTCATCGTCGACATAGATGCCTTCTTTCCATGCGCGCTGATGCGTTTCAAATAGCTCATCTGTCGATATTTTATGATTGAAATGCTGTATGTCCTGTTCAATATCAAAATTTTGGGTCGCAATTTCAATAATCATATCATTGGTATTATAATTGGCTTGTGCTTGGTCAAAAAAGTATAAATCAGGATACACAAAACCTTGATTTAACGTAAATAATGTATGCTTGGGCACAGAGCCATTGTCCCATTTAGCCAAACAAGCAAAGCCTTTGGCAGCCAGCCCCACCAGCTCACTATAAGCCAACCAGCGGTTATGACAGTTCTGTAAATAAATATGAAAATGCGCCAAATCACCCATTTTTTCCAGAGCATAGTCAATGATAGTCGGCAAGTGACAAGCCAAGCTGCTACCATGCAAATCTAAACGAATAGCGCCGTCTTGTTGATGGACGATATCGATTGGCGTATCGTGCTCGGTTAAAATATACGGACTGGCATTATTAAAGTGTCTGATACCGTCCAAGCCCGCCATCTGTAGCTCAGCGACCATAGTAGCAATCACATCCGCTTCGCCTACTTCACGGTGCATCCCAGTAAAGGCTTTGTGTACTATCGTCACAATTTCATTATGCGATACGATCATGAGTCAAACCTCCCTGCTCTTTCGATAAATCGGGTAATAAGGGAAACAGCCATTCATCACTATGCACTTCTGCAAACAAAGGCGCACCTTGAAACAAGGTGATCCGCACCCAGCGATCTGATCTGGGATCGAACTTGGTGGCACCAAACATCGATAATTTACACCGTAACAGGTGCATGGGTAATGCGGTTTTATGCAAGACATTCATCTGAATATCGCCCAGTGGCTTATGTCCCATCGTCCAAACGCGGCGCGCAATCGAGCGATATTTTGGCTGATTTAAGATGAACTCTGAAATGAGCTGCTGTGGATCGGTGGGTTTCAACGCGAGATACAGCTTATTTGCTTGCCGTGCGATGTCTAATGCAAGCTCACGATCAGCACCCGGTTCTTGCCCGCGCACGCCCATCCTTGGCTCTTCTTTATCCACCGAACGATACCAAAACCAATGGCTATTATCGGGCTGGCTAAAATCAATATTAATCGCCCACTGATAATGCCGCTCTAATACATCGATTAAATCTTGGATCACCTTGCCTTTCGGTAGCGATAGCGTTTCATCGGCATTTATTTTTTCTTGAAACGCATCGACACGCTCAGGATAAAGCTCCATCAAGCAAGAAATAATCACTTCTTGACTCTCAAGGCTTAGATGATGGTGAGCTTGTAAGAACTCCGCCCATGTACTGTAGTGATTAATGGTTGCCATCAAAGTATTTTGTAATACGGCTAACTCTGCAACGACCGCTTCATTAAGTTTGATTTGCTGCTCATTGATGGTGACAATCTCGCTAAAATGCTGAATAGCACGTTCGATTAAACTAGCAAAATATGCGGTTTTTTTGGGTTCAATCTGGCAGATCAGTGTCACATGCAACGCTTCTTCACGGGTAGTTAGCCATTGATCGACGACACAAGGATGGTTGATTAGATACGGTGCCATGCCCAGACCGGTGGCGTTACCAACTCCCAAGTAACGCTTAATCTCTGGATGCAGCACAGCGGCGTTGCTACCGCCTTTTTGCTTTGCCAAATAATCGACCCAATCTAAGCTAAACTCACGCAGCAAATACACGGCACACATCTGCGCTCGAAACGACTGATTAAAGTCCTCGCTGTGATCTAACGGTTTAAAGTCATAAATACCAAACTTACCATTGCCATAGACCGCCGTGGTACGCAAGATATAGCCGACTTGCGCGAGTATATCTAAATCTGGTTGCTGACCAATGGCGAGTGAGCTAACGATATGATCAAAGACCCGTACGCTTTTATTTGCTCGTGCCAGCACCATCACCATATTAGAGTTACGACCTGCTTCTTGCAGCGGTACGTTGGCTTGTAGATTATCCAGTAACTCTTCACTTATCTCACCAAAGACCAGACCAAAGGTCACATCCCATTTTTGGGCAATCACCCTATCATTACGCTCTTCATCAGCCAGCTCATTACAAAACACCACCAGATGATACAGATGCTCTGGAGTATTGAGGCGATAAATAACCGTGCCATAGCCTTGCTCATCCAAATCCCACAAATGGGTACTGAGCGTCCATTGCTCTCTATCAATCTTACGCAGTAACGTGCGCACAAAGCTAACGCGAGTTTGGTGCATCGCGCCCAACCTTTCTGCATTCATAATCACGTCACGAGTACGAAAGTCAGTGCTCAGTTGAGGTGGCTTGACGTTAATGCTTTCATTATTTGCATGAATCATATTCATAATTTCACTACCTTACCTAATATATTGAGCCAGCAGCTTCGTTAATAATGCCAATGATGATATCTATCGGTAAATAAGTATTTAGCCGTTTTTAGGATCGTTGTTTTGACCTTGACCGTTTGGTAGTCAATTAGTTTTTTGAGTAAGCTTTTCCTTAGCAAGCTTTTCTTCGCTGATTTTATGTCTCACCTCTACCTGATTAGGTCGATACAAATCTTGCTCTCGCGCCATTTGCTGGGCAATTTGTGGTCCATTCCATAACGACGGCAATAGAATAAAGGATACAGGCACAGCGGTAATCACGATAAAGGACTGCAACGCTGTCACGCCCCCTGAACCAAGCGAGATTAAAACAATCGCTGTCACACCCATCATGATGCCCCAAAAGGTACGAATCATGGCGTTTGGCTCACGCTCGCCGCTGATGACGACGCTGATGGTATAGGTCATCGAATCGCCTGTCGTGACGATAAAAACGGTGGTTAAAATTAGAAATAATATCGAGGTCATTAAAGGAAAGGGTAATTGCTGGGTAACGGCTAATAGTGCACCAGGTAAGTTAAAGCCTTCAAACGCGCTACTAACACTGCCCGGATTGGCAATCTCAAACGCCAGACCCGAACCACCAACGACGGTGAACCAAAAGCACGTCACGAGCGGCGCAATAATACATACGGTGGTAATCAATTGACGAATCGTACGACCACGTGAGATACGAGCGATAAAGATGGCCATCATCGGGCCATAACCCAAGAACCAACCCCAAAAGAACACGGTCCAACCGCCAAGCCAGCCTTCATCACCGCGAAAAGTGGCCATCGGAATAAAGTTATCGACCATCGTGCCGACACCTTGAATATAACCATTGACGATAAAATTGGTCGGTCCAAATATCAAAATAAAGACCATCAGCGCAACTGCCAAGATGACATTAAAGCGGCTGAGCAATTGCATGCCTCGAGCAAGACCACTGATCGCTGATAAGGTATAAAGCGCAATCGCGAATATGATAATGATAAGCTGGGTGGCAAAAGTATCAGGAATACCAAACAAGGTATTGAGGGCATAGCTGGTTTGCAAGCCTAAGAAACCAATAGGGCCAATCGTACCCGCAGCCACGGCGACGATACAGCACGCATCGATAATCGCGCCCGTTTGACCAGTAAGTACGCGCTCACCAAACATAGGATAAAGAAGTGTGCGAGGTTTCAGCGGCAAGCCTTTGTCATAATGCAGATGCATGACCACAATCGCGGTCAAACTACCGACAATCGACCACGCCAAAAATCCCCAATGCATAAAAGATTGTGATAAGGCGTTAAATGCTCGTTGTTGCAAGTCTGGTGACTCACCGTATAAAGGAGGCGCTGACACGAAATGAGCAATAGGTTCTGCCGCCGCCCAAAAAACCCCACCGCCAGCCAACAATGTACAAAACAGGATGGCCATCCACTTGAAATTGTCCATTTCAGGCTTTGGTAAGTTGCCCAAAATCACACGACCCGTGCGACCTGCACCAACCGCTAAAGCGATGACGAAAGTAGCGAGAAGCAAAATTTGCCAAAAAGGACCAAAGATATTGGCCGACCATTTAAAACCAACATCCACAATCGTTGCTAACTGTGCTTCTGCAAAAATCGCCATGAGCACAAAAATCGTAATAAACCCGCCACTATACCAAAAGGCAGGGTTTTTTAGCCCCAACGCATCAATATCGGCAGCAGCTGGTACAGCGCTGATCTTATCCGCTGTGCTATTGGCAGCGTTTGAGCGTCCTTGCTCACCTTGGTTAAGTCCTTTTAAATCGGCCATGATGTGGCTCCATATGCTAAGGCTAATGTTGCGTTCTAAATTAGAGGTATCGCAATGAGGATATAGCCAGATAGCCTCACTATATTATTGATTTCAAAGCTCTCTATTTCAAATGGGTATGCGCTATAAAAAGTCTGTCGTCTTATAACGATTTTTAGCGATGACTTGCTAGAATTATCCTTTAGGCTAAAGGCTTTATGCCCTGCTCTAAAAAATCAAACCAGTTTTGACCGATGACTTTTCCAGCGTCAATCTCATTAAAACCATGTTTGAGTAAACCGTTATAGATGTTTTCCATACCGTCTTTGCCTGCGAACCATGGCAAGGTATCTGGCCAGCCTGAATTATTGGCATTGCCTTCACCATAATCCATGGCTTTTGACCAGCGCCCATTACGCATCCACTCAAGCACGGCTTGCGGTTGATTGAGACACAAGTCACTACCAATGGATAAATGCTCTACGCCATATTTGTCAGCACAATTGGCAATCATCGTACAGAAATCATCTAATGTGCAATCACTACCATTTGGCAAATGAAACGGGTATAAGCTAAAACCTAACAACCCGCCCGCTTTGGTTAATGCACTAATAACCGTATCCGATTTATTGCGTAGCGCGTCATGAGCCGTGGTTGGATTGGCATGACTGATACATATCGGGCGCGATGAGATCTCTATCGCCTCAAGCGTTGAACGCTCAGCGCTGTGTGACATATCGATAATCATACCGACACGATTCATCTCAGCAATGGCTTGCTGGCCAAAACGTGTAATACCGCTATCATTCTGCTCATAACAACCCGTCGCTAGTAAGCTCTGATTGTTATAAGTCAGCTGCATAATCAATAGACCCAAGCGGCGCATCACGCTGATTAGGCCAATTTCATCATCGATTGGTGAGCAGTTTTGCGCGCCAAAGAAGATGCCCACTTTGCCCTGCTCTTTTGCCGTTTTGATATCAGCTACTGAGTACACTGGCAAGATAAGATCTGAGTTTTGCTCAAAGCGTGTGTGCCACTCGCTAAAGCGGGTCATGGTCTGACGGGCATCTTCGTGATAGACCAAGGTGGCATGTACCGCATTGATACCACTGGCTTGTAGCATCTTAAAGTAATCACGATCCCAATGGCTATACTGTAATCCGTCAATGACGATATGGTCTTGGTACATATCAATTCCCTTTAATACTTTTATCAGTGGCCGCTATCATTGGCTATTAAGTGATTTTTCACACCGTGTCACTTCGATAGCGGCGAGTATGCTTGTTAAGACATGCCTAGTACGCTTTTTGATAAGCGGTCTTGACGATGGTATAGAACTCTTTGGCATATTGACCTTGCTCACGCGGGCCAAAGCTTGACTGTTTACGGCCACCAAACGGTACATGATAGTCCGTACCTGCAGTCGCTAAATTGACCATAACGCAGCCTGCTTGCACTTGCTCTTTGAACATCGCACTACTACGCAAGCTTTGGGTGATGATGCCGCCCGTCAGACCAAAACGCGTGTCATTGGTCATGGCAATCGCTTCGTCCAAATCCTTGACACGCATCACACAAGCTAACGGAGCAAACACCTCTTCTTGGTTGATATCCCAGCTGTTGTCCGTCTCGGTAAATAACGTAGGCGACATATAGTAGCCGTCATGCGGCATCTCTAAACGCTCACCGCCAAAGGCTAAATTGGCACCTGATTGCTTGGCCTTTTCGATCCAGTCCATGTTTGACGCCAGCTGCTTGTCATCGACGACAGGCCCCATAAAGATACCTTCATCAAGCGCATGACCGACCTTTAAAGTCTTCATTTTTGCGACCACACCTTCGACGAAGGCATCATGAATACTGTCCATTACGATGAGGCGTGAAGAAGCCGTACATTTCTGCCCTGAACCACCAAACGCACCAGCCACTGCCGCATCGATAGCAACTTGCAAATCAGCATCATCAGCGATAACCAAGGCATTTTTGCTACCCATCTCAAGCTGGCAACGGATAAAGTTCGGGGCCGTTGCAGCAGCGACCTTGCGACCTGTTGGTACAGAACCCGTAAAGCTAACGGCATCGATATCTGTAGAATTGATGAGTGCATCACCGACTGACGAGCCGCCACCCAGTAGCAGGTTAAACGTCCCTTCTGGCATACCCTGACGATGGATGATCTCGGCCAATGCCACTGCGCTGGCTGGCGTTAAATTCGCAGGCTTCCAAATGACCGTGTTACCAAACGCTAGCGCTGGCGCTATTTTCCATACAGCGGTGGCCGTTGGAAAGTTCCAAGGTGAGATAATGGCGACCACACCGACTGCTTCGCGGGTGACTTCAACCTTGACACCAGGGCGCACTGAATCAGCTGTATCACCCATTTGACGTAATACTTCAGCAGCATAATAATGAAAGAACTGACCTGCACGGTAAATCTCGCCGCGACCTTCCGTAAACGGCTTGCCTTCTTCGAGAGACAACAGCGTACCTAGCTCATCACAGCGAGCAATCATTTCATCGCCAATTGCTTGTAGGATAGACTGCTTTTTTTCTAAAGGAGTCGCTTCCCATTTTGGCTGAGCGTGACGCGCCGCTGCAATAGCGTCTTTGACTTGATCGCCACTCGCTTGGGCGAACTCACCGATAGTGTCAGTGATATCAGATGGGTTAATATTGGCAATGGTATCGATGCCCGCTTGCCACTCACCATTGATATAAAGTGATTTGGTTGGGTCTTGCTGCAATATCTGTTGGGCGGTGTGAGCTGACATAAGAGCTTCCTTGATAAAGTATTAAAAGATGGCATATTAAAATTAGTTTTAAGGCACAGCGGCATATACGACTAGCTCTACTAGCATCTCTTCACGAGCCAGCCCTGCTATCACCAGCGCTGCCCGATTTGGGTATGGTGCTTCAAAGTATTCGGCGTAGACTTGATTGACCGTTTTTAGATAGTCGCGATCGGTCACATAGATCATGACCTGTAGTACCGAATCCATACCAATATTGGCACATTCTAGTGTGTGCTTAAGATTGTCTAGCGTTTGACGGGTTTGCGCTTCGATACCACCTGCAACCACATCACCATTTTCATCGATAGGAATCTGCGCGGTGTACAACGTACCATTGCTGGTGATCGCCCATTCTAAAGGGGCTTTAGACGCATAAAGTGAGGTTTTGATGGCTTGTTTGGTTGAATGAGTCGTCATGTCGTCATATCCTTTGATCAATGATTGGGCAGCGATTGCTATAGAGTTATCCTACCCAAGTACTAACGATAAATCTAACTAATTAAATTTAGAATATGATAGATTTAATCTATCGTTTAGAATAAATCATTGAACAATAGCCTTGGATGGTATGGATATGAAGCTACAGCAACTGCGACATTTTTTATGCGTGGTAGAGGAAGGTGGCTTTCGGGCGGCGGCTGATCGCGCCAATCGCTCGCAAGCGGCGTTGTCTGCCTCGATAAAGGAATTGGAAAAAATACTAGGTCAGCGCTTATTTGAAGGAGGAAATAAAGCAACACTCACGCCTTTTGGAGAGACTTGTTTACCCAAAATCGAGCAGTTTATGACGGTTTATCAAGCGCTAGAGGATGATTTAAAAGGAGCAGCCGCTGGCGATAAAGGCAAAATAAGGATTGCAAGCGTGCCATCACTGGTGACAAAACTCTTGCCTAGTGTGTTGGTTGAGTACTCCAAGAGATATCCTGATGTCGAGATTGTACTAATAGATGATAACTCTGTCGGTGTGGCCAATCGTTTACTGGCAGGTGAAATCGATTTGGCATTGGGCAACTGCACCAGTATCGATCAATCAAATATAGATTTCACCTTGCTCATATCTGACCCGATTGGCGTGGTCTGCTTAAAAAGTAACTCGTTAAATCAACCAGTAAAACCGTCAAGAAACCAACAAAAAATAGGGCTTAAATGGCAACAACTGATGACCCAGCCTTTTATTTATAATGGCACTTGTCGACTGCTCGAAAACACACCCGCCGAGGTGCTCAACCGTAATGCGCGTTACACGGTCGAGAATATTACTTCCTTATTTTCATTATTACGCAATGATCTTGGCATCACCACCCTACCCAAGCTCGCCTTTCCGTCGAATGAGCCAGAATTGGTATGGCTCGACTTACTTGAACCTGCCTTAGACAGACAAATTGGTATTTTTAAATTGGCAAATAAAACGATTTCACCGCCAGCACAAGCGTTTCATGAACTGTGTATTCAGTACGTCCAGAATCACTATATTTTATAAAAACAGGTTAAAAATGGGTTAAAACATACCTTATTACCGCCTACTTTTATAAGCCACTCTCAGAAACTCCATTCACTTGAATAAAAGCGTCTCTCACCTATGTCTAAAGGTTTAATTTCCGTTACTCGTGGCCTCTTATCTGTTATCGGCATCATACTTATCATCGATTGCGCTGCATTGATAGTCGTCGGTAAAGTCAACTTCGGCTCGGTTGTACCTTTTTTAGTCGGCATAGTTTTTGTCATACATGGAATTTTTTGGCATGCAATACGCAGGTTTTGCAGCCAACATTATGGGTTCAACCGCCTTTGGTATGGGTTATGGGCTGTATTTATACTTTGGTTGTTGAGCTTCGCTCTATTTATTTGGTCATTACAGCAGCAGATTGCGCTTAGCCAGCAGCCTGCACCGACAGTGGCAGCGATTATTGTATTAGGCTCAGGCACGGTTGCAGGTAAGCCGACACCGACGCTCGCCAAGCGCTTGGACACCGCTGTGCCCCTTATCGAGACACAACCAGATGCTTTGGTGATAACCAGTGGTGGCGTTGGTTTTCAGCGTACACGTAGCGAAGCCGATATTATGGCCACGTATTTGCATGAGGCACATGGCGTGCCATTCGAACGCATTTTACAAGAAGGCAAAAGTACCAGTACGGAAGAAAACCTCGCTAACAGCCGAGCGTTGTTAGAAGCAAAAGGGCTATCTATCACTGATCCTATCGCCATCGTTACCAGTGACTTTCATAGCATTCGCGCGGCCAGCATTGCGCGACATCAGGGCTATACACAACCGATCACCGTCGCCAGTCCCACACCTTTATCCATTCGTTATAACGCTTGGTTTCGCGAGTATTTTGCCTTTGTCAGTGGCTGGTTGTTAGGAGAGTATTGATGGAGGTGTATATTTCACCAGTTTGAACAAGCTTACTACTAAATATCATAGCTCCAGCGTTGCCGCATTGCTGTTTTTACCAATCAAAACGGTGGTAATTTTACAGTGCGTTATAATCAGTAAGAACCACTGATAAATACGGCAAATAAAAATAATAATGATGGAGCGCATTATGCTATTGGATATCTTTTTAACTGTTCATTTTATGCTGCTGATACTGATCTCTTTGCGAGTGCTTGCGCGCCATGATCTGACCTCGCCCGCTCGGCTCGCTTGGCTCGTGATATTGTTCATTTTGCCTTATCTGGGGGTTGTAATTTATTGGATGTTTGGTGAGGTGCATCTAGGACGCGATTTTACGCGCAAACGTAAAGAAATTATCGATAAATTAAGTGCACATAGTCCTGAAGTACTTGGTGATGACATCGCTTTGTCGGAGGCCATCAAACCTGAATACCAAGCGGCCTTTGCCTACTCTGCCAATGCAACTGGCTATCATACAACGGTGGGCAATCACGCAGAGCTAATGGCAGATGCGGCTGAGACGCGCAAACGTATGATTGCCGACTTTGATGCAGCGACCGATCATATTCATGTACTGTATTATATTTGGCTAATCGATGGTATGGGAATCGATACTGCTCAAGCGCTCATACGAGCGGCAAGGCGCGGCGTCATCTGCCGAGCAATGGTTGACGGTATGGGCTCACGAAAAATGGTCGGCTCAAAGATATGGCAGGAAATGATAGAAGCTGGCGTACAAGTCAGTGTTGCCCTACCAATTAGTAATCTTTTAAAGGTACTCATGTTTAGCCGGATTGACTTGCGAAATCACCGCAAGATTACGGTTATTGACGGCAAAATCGGCTACTGTGGCAGTCGCAACTGCGCCGATCCTGAGTTTCGTGTAAAGCCAAAATTTGCGCCGTGGGTAGACATTATGCTGCGGGTCGAAGGACCAGTGGTGGCACAGAATCAGATGTTGTTTGCCAGTGATTGGCTGACTGAAAATCCTGATACGCCGCTTGACAGCTTTCCTTATTTTATTGACCCTCAACCAAAGCGACAAAAATCCCCACAGCCAGAAACTGAGGAGCCTTTACCAATAACATCACCGCCAAATGGCTTTGCTGCACAAGTTTTTTCTGATGGTCCTACACAACGACGCAGCACCACGCCACAATTTTTAGGTGTCTTAATTGGTCAGGCAAAACGAACCCTGATTATCTCAACGCCTTATTTTGTGCCTGATTATTCGCTCGTCAGCATTTTGTGTGCGACCGCTTATCGCGGTGTACAAGTAACCATGATTTTCCCAAAAAATAACGACTCAATAGTCGTGGCTGCTACCAGTCACAGTTATTACTGGCAGCTGCTTGAAGCGGGGGTCAATATTTACGAATATAAACCCGGTCTATTACACGCAAAAACCTTGACCATCGATGGCGAAATCAGTCTGATCGGCTCAACCAATTTAGACTTGCGTAGCTTTGATTTAAACTATGAAAACAACATTGTGTTTAGCGATAAAACGCTCACAGCGGCCATCGTTGAGCGACAATACCAGCATATCGCTGATTCTGAAGAGGTCACTCGTGAGCAAGTTGAAAACTGGCCGTTATCTTATAAAATCTGGAATAACATTGTCGCCACGATGGGACCTGTTTTATAACCCATTATTAGGGCGTATCCTCAATTCAATTGATCATATCTAAACGGGCTAATGACCTTAAGCCATTCTATTCAGCTGCTGTCTTCTGCAAAATATAAACGACAAACTTAGCTTGTGTCGTAAAGGATTCTGTTTCGACCGCTGCTAGTAGCGCCTGTCTTTTTTCACTAAGCGCGCGATAAGCATAAGGCGTCATGGTCATCAAATCAGCCAAATCAGCGGCTGACAACGTCATCTCGGTACTGACATGCTCCGTACCCATTAGCGTGAAATATGGAGCCAATTCATGCAAAAACTTATCCGAATCATGCTCGCGGACGTTGTCAAATAACGCTTCGCGCATCGTCGCTAGATGCCCGATACCTGGCTTGGCAATGATTAAATAACCGTCTTCAGTCAATACCTCATTGAACGCGTCTGGCAAGATAGGGCTAAAAATACTGCTAATACCCTTTATGCTATGCGCGCGTAACGGCAAATGGGCAGCGCTGGTAACAAGCGGATAGATGACTGCCGATTTGGCTGTCGCATTAGTAACACTGTCTTTAGCTTGCTGATACCAAAGACGCCCCGCCGCTTTGCTTGTTTTCGCAAGCTCTACCACAGCTGGTTTACTGATATCTGCGGCGATGAGAGTATCCATGCCTGTCTGTGCCATTGCCTGCGTGTAATATCCTTCACCGCAGCCAATATCCAACCAATTGATTGCCTTGCTATCCTTTTTAGTTATCGGCTCAATTGCTGACTTAGCCACTAAATCAGCGACCGACTCATTTTTCGCCAACAATTCCCTCACTTTTTGGCAAATAAGCGTCTGCAATGGCTGATAATGTCTGGCGTTTAAAAACCGTTTGCGCGCCTCGATTGATTGCTGGCTATCGCCCGGTGCTTTAGATTTTTTTTGTTGCACGGGTAATAAATTAACATAACCCTGACGTGCCACATCAAATGGATGAGCGGTTTGTTTTGGGTGCAAGCTGCCATCGCAGCGCCACGTATTTGCGGCAGGCTGTAATGGTGATTGGCAAAGGGGACAAATAAATAAGCTCACAAGTATCTCAACGTCATCGCAATATGGCTGCCATTTTAACAAAATTCAGGCTTACTGCGTGATAAAAGGCGCGATAAACAATGCAGGAAAGAAAATGCGAAAAACAAACTATCAGCAACCAAACTGTTAGCAACAAAAAAAGCCACCTCAACTAAAGTGAGATGGCTTTTGCATACAAGATATTCATATTAATGTTCGAGCGATATGGCTGTGTTAACGCAGTTTTAAGGTCATGAGCCCAAGGATGACGAGAATAATGGCAATAATCCAAAACCTTGCCACCACTTGCGTCTCTTTCCAGCCAATTTCTTCAAAGTGATGATGCAATGGTGCCATTCGAAAGACGCGCTTTTTACGCAGCTTATACGAGCCAACCTGTAGCATGACCGACAGTGCTTCGGCGACAAATAGACCACCCATAATAGCAAAAGCGATTTCTTGACGGGTCATAACGGCGATCGTACCGAGCATCGCCCCGAGAGCAAGCGCCCCCACATCGCCCATAAATACTTGGGCTGGATGGGCGTTGAACCATAAAAAACCAAGCCCTGCACCAATCATCGAACCACAGACAATGAGAACCTCGGAGTTATAGGCAATATAAGGCACATGCAAGTAATCAGCAAAGCGTACATCACCTGATACATAAGCCATCGCGCCCAAACCTGCCGCGACCAAGACCACGGGCAAAATAGCTAAACCATCCAAGCCATCGGTTAAGTTGACGGCGTTAGAAGCACCATTAATCACAAAGTAGGTAAAGATAATAAAGCCAATACCAAACGGCACTGCCGAAAAAGGAATCATCCAATCTTTGAAAATCGGTAGCAGCAAATCCTGCATCTCATGCGTGGTCGCGATATCTGGCTGCAAGGTGGCGATATAATACAAAGACACACCGACGAACAAAGCACCCATAGAGAGCCAAAAATATTTCTTGCGAGCAATTAAGCCTTTGGGATCTTTATACTTAATTTTTAGCCAATCATCTGCCCAGCCGACCGCGCCAAAGATAATCATGACAATGAGCAAAATCCAAACGTACGGATTATTCAAACGTGCCCATAGTAAGGTGGACACGCCAATCGCACTTAAAATCAGCACTCCACCCATGGTCGGCGTACCAGTTTTCGCCAAATGCGATTGCGGGCCATCATTGCGAATCGCTTGACCATATTTCAGTGCACGCAGACGTCGAATGACACGCCCACCAAAAAACATGCTAAATGCGAGGGCGGTAATGACCGCGAGTAACGCTCGCAGTGTCAACGAAGAAACCGCAGAAAACGGCGTGTAATACTGGCCAAGCCAGCCAAACAACCAAACTAACACCGCCTACTCCTCGATTAGCGCATTGATAAGGGTTTCCATTTGCATGGAACGAGAACCTTTAAACAGCACCGTACAAGGCTGCGCCTGCTGCGCTTGCAAATACGGCTTCAAATACGCCAATAAACTGTCTTTATCAGTAAACGCATGGGCATTGATGTCAGAAACCTCTTGTGCACCCGCCACGGTAAAAGGCGCGTATTCACCAACACACAGCAGCACATTGATGCCCGTTGTTGCAATGGTACGACCCAAGCTTTGATGCTCGCTAACCGCCGCCTCTCCCAGTTCTGCGATATCGCCCAGCACCATGACTTGCGTGCCTGTTTGCGCCGCCAATACTTTTGCTGCCGCTCGCACCGAATGCGGATTGGCATTATAGGTATCATCAATCAAGCGATGCATACCCATTAATTGACTGTTCAAGCGCCCTTTAGCAGGACGCGCATTTTCAAGCCCGACGACGATATCACTAACATCGATATTTAGTGCATGAGCACAAGCAGCAGCGGCTAAAGCATTATTGACATTGTGCTCGCCGGCTAGTGGCAAGTTGATATCATGGACTTGATTGCCGATATGCAGCTTAAATTCACTGCGCTCAGGCTCGACATCTAAATGGCTGGCACTGACATCAGTATTACCAAAGCCAATCACGTGTGACGTATGCTTTTCAGCGATACGGCGTAATTGATTGGTAAAATCATCTTTATCAGGAACGATCGCAAACTGGCTGTCATTCAAGGTATGGTAAATCTCAGCCTTGGTTTGGCAAATCCCTTCACGGCTGCCAAACTCACCCAAATGCGCCGTACCAATATTTAAAATACACGCGACATCTGGCTTTACAATCTCGGTAGTATAAGCAATTTCGCCAATATGGTTTGCGCCAAGCTCTAGAATGGCATAACGATGGTGGTCGGATAATTCGAGCAACATCATCGGCACACCCAAATCGTTATTTAGGTTACCACGGGTAATCAATGTCGGTGCCAATCTGCCAAAGATACTACCAAGCATTTCTTTGCATGTGGTCTTACCGCTAGAGCCAGTAATAGCAATGACGGTTAAATTTTGATGCTGTTGACGACGATACGCAGCCAATTGTCCTAGCGCCAAACGGGTGTCGCTCACCACTAACTGCGGAATGCTATTTGCATCAGCCGTAGCAATAGGGCGAGCGACGATAGCCGCAACCGCACCTTGCGCGATGGCAGTATCGATATAATCGTGACCATCAAAATTATCACCCGATAACGCTAAAAATATATCACCAGGTTTTATCGTACGGGTATCGGTGGCGATACGAGTGCTCATTACATCATTTACTGAATTGTTTTCTGAGTCGGATTGCCCCTCACTCAGCTGCCAATGCCCATCGAGTGCTGCGGTTGCTGCGAGCAGATTGTCTGCTTGCCAAACATACAGCCCTTGCGACTGAATGCTGTTATCGTTGTCGGCTGTCATAATGATTACCTTATATATGATGACTACTTATTTATTTTTTATAGTTAACGACTAGGGCGTGTCCTCAATTCAATCGATTATTATCTAAATGGACTAAAAATGGCTAAATTTTGCCAAACATCGTCAACTAGCTTATTAATATCTCGATATTATTTGCGCTACTTTCCTTGTTTGACGGCAATTTATCTCATTTTTATTACCATTTTTAAAATGAGGACACGCCCTAATACTTTTTAGATAGCATGAAAAACTGACTGTAAGCGCTATTATTTATTTATAAATGCTATACACGCCCTGCTTGTTTTAAGGCGTTTTGCAAAATAACACTGTCGTCAAAATCATAACGAACATGGTTAATTTCTTGATAGGTTTCATGACCCTTGCCAGCGATCACGACGATATCATCAGCTGCTGCTTGATTGACCGCATACTCAATCGCTGCTTGGCGCGCAGGTTCGATATGGGTACGCTGATATTGCTCACTCGTCATGCCCGCTTGCATATCTTGCAAAATGATATTGGGATCTTCGGTGCGTGGATTGTCTGCCGTTAACACGACTTTATCCGCGCCTGCCAATCCTGCTTGCGCCATCAAAGGACGTTTGCCCGCATCACGGTCGCCACCGCAGCCAAACACTGCCCATAGTTGGCCTTTACAATGGGTCTTTAGGCTGGCAAGCACTTGGCTTAAGGCATCTGGCGTATGCGCATAATCAACGATAAAGCAGCCATCATTAGACGGCACACGCTGCATACGTCCAACCGCACCTTGTAGCTGCGGCACCACTGCGGCAATACGCTCAAGGCTAATGCCTAAAGCGACGGCAGCTGCCATTGCGGCAAGCAAATTGGCAACATTAAAGCGCCCCAATAATGGGCTGACGATACCTAAATGATTAACTTCGCCATCGCCTAAATCAGTACGTAGCGTAATCTCGACACCTTTTAAGCTTGGTTTGATTTCAGCCGCAACAAAGGTCGCAGATTTTGATGGTTCTAAACTGTACGTCCAGACCGTTAAATCACTGGCATGTGCGGTGTCGAGCATAATCTGGGCATGTTCATCATCGATATTGATAATGGCATGGGTTAAATCTGGAAAATGCGCTTTATCAAACAGTTTAGCTTTTGTTGCTGCATACTCTGCCATATCGGCATGATAGTCTAAGTGGTCACGGCTAAGATTGGTATAAATCGCAACCGACACTGGCATACCTTGTAAACGCTGCTGATCCAAACCATGTGAGCTGGCTTCCAATGCCAATAATTCAGCATTCTCTGTACCCATTTGATATAAAAATTGCTGAACCGCTAAGGCATCGCCCGTGGTATGGCTCGCTTGCACCAAAGCACCAAGCCTGCCATTACCTGCTGTGCCCATGACTGCGCTGCTCATACCTGTCAGCTGCGTCAATTGCGCCACCAATTGACTGATAGTCGTTTTGCCATTGGTGCCCGTCACTGCGACCACCGTTGGCAAGGTCACGGGCTGCTGATATTGCAAACGTGCTTGAATGAGCGTTCCTAAAAAATCACGAATATTGGGCACGTATAAAACAGGGCAAGGCAGTGCTGCTAATTGCCGCTGTGCTTTAGCAGTACTATCATTCGATAAAGTGATATCGGCATGATTTGATACACTAGTCGTGTTAAGCAAAGCCGTAGGATCTATTTCTGATAGGATAAAAGCCGCATTTTCAGCGGCTTGATAGAGGTAGTCGCGACTTTTTTGACAGTTTGGTATGTGGCTTTTTAATAACACAAACACATCGTTCGGCTCTAGCTGACGACTGTCTAAACGAAACTGCAGGAATGGAATATCAAGAAACGAATTCATTGGTTTTGAATCCGCTCCAATCAATGTCGTCTGAGTCGATAGTTTTTGCAATGCCTGCTCTATACCTACACCATGCCTGCTATTGCTACTACTAGATTCAGTCAGCTGCTGCAAGGTGACTGGGGTAATGCTTGGCGACGAGGGTGACAGGGTCATTGGCAAATCCTATACGGTTAAAACACATCAAATAGTTAAAAACTAAGTATTAAAAAAAAGACCTCTACGACTACTGAGCGATCGTTTTTAACGGTTTATCTAAGGGTACATTGTATAAACGCAGCGCCTCTTTCATGACATTATGAAAGACTGGCGCGACTGTTAAACCAGCATAAATCTGAACACGTGGGTCTTCGATGAGCATCACACCTACTAATCTTGGGTTAGATGCGGGCGCAATACCAGCAAAAACGTTACGGTATTGATCCGTATAGTAGCCACCTTTTGGATTAACACGGCGCGATGTCCCTGTTTTACCAGCGACGCGATAACCATCAATCGCAGCACCTTTAGCCGTACCACCCGGTTCGGTGACACTTTCCATCATTTGTACGATAGACATCGCTTGCTCGTGTGCCATGATACGCTTGCTTGGCTGTAGCTTGTCATCTTTAGTGAGGGTCAATGGATGCATCACACCGCCTGCCGCCAGCGCTGAATAAGCCTGCGCAACCTGCGCTAGAGTTGCTTCCAAACCATAACCATAACTGAGCGTAGCACGACGTGACGTTTCTTTTTCTTTTGGTGTGACAACCAGCCCACTACCTTCCCCTGGGAACTGTAGTGGTGTCTTTGAACCAAAACCAAATTGCCGTTGCATATTGGTAATGGCATCAGGCGGTAGCGACAAAGCAATCTTAGTCGAGGCGACGTTACTAGACTTCTGCAGTAACGTGCCCATATTAATCATACCTAGATTGTTATGATCACGAATGGTATAACCACGGACACGAATAGAGCCAGGATTGGTATCGATTAAGGTAGTGGCAGTGTATTTTCCTGAATCAAGTGCCGCTGCAACCGTAAAGGGTTTCATCACCGAACCAGGTTCGAAGACATCGAGCAGCGCACGGTTACGTTGGTTTTCACCGGTCATCTCATTCAGGTTATTAGAATTAAAGGATGGCCATGTTGACAAGGCAAGCACTTCACCCGTTTGCACATCAACAATCATGCCTGTTGACCAGCGCGCTTTTTGCAAACGCCCTGCTTTCTCTAGTTCTTTATAAAGCAAATACTGCAGGCGCGAATCAATGGTCAACGCCACATCTTTACCTGGTATTTCTGGTTCAATCTGTTTAATTTCTTTTAAACTGTTTTGTTTGGCATCTTTTAGCACCAACACTTTACCATCATCACCTGCCAGCTCAGTTTCATATTGGCGTTCGATACCAGCACGACCTTCGTAACCACCTTCAGGATCACTGACATTTTGCCCCATAAAGCCCAATAGCTGCGAGTTTGGTTGTGGCTGCGGGTAATAACGTTGGAAAAAGTTTTTTTCATAGACGCCAGGAAAATCAAGGGTGCTGACACTTTGGGCAATCTCAGGCGTTACTTTATTCAGTAGCGGCAAATAGTGCGAGCCTGCACCCGATGGCAGCGCTGCTTTAACTGCTGCTTCATCGGTTACATCAATACTATCGTCGATAGCGGTAACTTTTTTCAGCTCAGTGACCGAAATATTGGCAGCAGCCGCAAGCGTGGTCAGATCCATATTATCCAAACGCTTTTGCATACGCGCAACCAGCTGTGGACTCTCAGGATTGGTGATAATAATACGCTTAAGCTCGTAATATTCGCGCGCGTAATCATGCGGACTAAAGGAGACCGTCGCCAGTGGTGCACTGACTGCAAGTGGCAAATTATTGCGATCGGTAATCATACCGCGATAGGATTTTTGCGTGCGCACGCTAGTGATAAGCTCATCACCTTTGTCTTGATAAAACTGGGCATTGGCAACTTGTAAATAATAAGCACGGGCTATCAGCAAACCCAAGATAACCAATGCAATGACCCAAATAGTACGGAAACGGTTTTTGTCTTGCTCAAAACCGCCGCGAGAGGAAGCGCCAGACGCTTTACCCAAAAATCCTCTTTTATTTTTCAGGTTTTTGACACTGGTATAAGCGCCTTGCTCTTCATTCTTTTTCAATCGATCAAACAATTTAGTCTTACGGTTGCCAGAGGATTTTTTTTCAGCCGTACTGCCTGTTTGTCCCGATTTGGCTGCACTGGCAGGACGTAAGGGCTTAGTCACCTTACCGCTAGTTGGCTTTTTATTCGCATTTTTCGCGGTCGTTTTACCACTATTGGCATTAGGTTTTTTATCACTCATTGTCCTGCCTCCGCTACCGTGGCATCGGTGATAGGAGCGTCAGGCGATATATCCGTAGCAGCTCGTGGTTCGATAACGTCAGACTTATCCTCATCTGAGTCAGTATCGACGACTGGCACCTGTGCTGTGGCAACACCCGGCTGGATAATGAGTTTATCTTTTAGCGTCGGTGAAAACATACCCAGTTCAGCCACCGCACGGCTAGCAATTTGCGGCGTCGCACTAAAAGTCTGCTGTTCAATGAGCAAACGCTGATGTTCGACTTGCAGATTACGCTCTTGTTTTTTCATGTCTTGCAAGGTTTTATAATCCTGATGATATTGCTGAACACCTTCGGCTGTTTTAATACCGCTCCACACAATCGCTACTGCTAACAGCAATAGCACCACTACATAGATACTAACCACATTAAATCGGCGCACAAATAGCTCGCCGATATCGGTGTTATGCGGCATTGCAGCACGACGGTTTGCGGGTTTGTCAGATATTGCCATGACGCTCTCAAAAAGTGGACTTCAAGTATGAAAATTGGCAACTGTTTTAGAGCGGTAAGACGCTTTGTACAGCACCATCAATAAAGTAAAACCAAACGAAAAAGGAACAGCCGAGCCTAGCAGATAATGTTTACAGATTTTTAACAGCCGCGTAAGTATTCAGACTCTCTATCCTACTTAATTGCCAGCAACCAATCACCAGCAACTCAGCCAAACACCCTCTCTATAACATCACGCTACCTGTGTTATTGCTCAACACTTGGTAGATAGTCGGTATCAGTACGAGTCGCCATGCGCAACCACGCACTACGCGCGCGTGGATTTTGACTGGTTTCAGCTTTGCTTGGACCCACGCGTTTAGGCTTGCTAAAGTAGCGTGGACGATTGGGCGGCATCGGCAAATTCTCATCCTCTGGATATTGCCCTTTGCTATGACGCTGCAAAAACTGCTTGATACGGCGATCTTCTAATGAGTGAAAACTAATCACTGCTAGCTGCCCGCCTGCTTTCAAAATCGGAATGCTTTGTTCTAAAAAGTCGTCAACATCGCCAAGCTCATTGTTAATAAAAATGCGCATCGCCTGAAAGCTCTGAGTCGCTGGATGCTTACCACGCTGCCAATTAGGATGCGCCACTTTAATCACTTCAGCCAATGCCAAAGTAGAGTCATAACTGTCCATCTGCTTAATAGCACGGGCGATACGGCGACTATGACGCTCTTCGCCAAAATCATAAAGCACATTGGCCAAGGTTTCATCATCGACTTTTTCTAGCCACTCAGCGACCGACTGCCCACGACTGGTGTCCATACGCATATCGACCGCACCGTCACGCATAAAACTAAAACCACGACTGCCATCATCAATTTGCGGCGATGAGATACCCAAATCTGCCATTAAGCCATCAACTTGAGTGATTCCCATTGCCGTTAGACTATCCGTCAACGTCGCAAAACTATCGTGCACCACTTTTACGCGACTATCGGTCTTTGCCAATTCACGCGCGACGCTAATCGCCGTTGGATCTTTATCAAAAACAATCAAGGTTGCATCATCGGCCAACTGACTTAATAATAATCGACTATGACCACCACGCCCGAAGGTAGCATCAACGTAGACGCCACTCATCTGCAAGCTATTTTGGTTGTCACTGCTTTGTTCTGCATCGTCTGTTTGCTTAGGTAGCGCTTTGACACCCAGCACTGCTGCAACGGTTTCTTGTAACAGCACCGCATCATGGACAAAGCTCAATTCATCAGAGTTGGCTTTATCCGTGACAGACTCTTGATTCAGCTGATTAGTAGAGTCACTCTCTACCACAAAATCGTTTTCTACAGCAGACAGCTCAGCCACTGATGCAGCATTAACAGTGGCTAAAGAAGAATTCATTTTAGAATCTTGCTTAGTATTCGGCGTATTTTTTGGCTTATTATTCAATATGGACACAAACGACTCAGTAGATGACGACCATTTTGGTCAGTAAGAGTGAAAAATCAGATGAAAATAAACAAGTTATGACTTGTCTAACATTATTATCGCAAGGATACACGGGTAGTCAAGCGCTAGACGGGCATTTCGTTAAAAATATTCCATCTCTCTGTTATACTAGCGCTATATTTTACGCTATTTTTCTACATTGACGGCTATTGTTTGTGCCGTATTTTTTATTCAAACTTGTCATTCATATTTATCATTAGCATTTTTAACTGCTATTTTTTTCATTTTTCACAGCCATATTCATTAACTAGCCTATTCTGAGAATTTTATGATGCAATCATCGACTTCAACTAACAGCACGCGCCCTGTCCGCACCCGCATTGCGCCATCGCCTACTGGCTTTCCGCATGTCGGCACCGCTTATATTGCCCTATTCAATTTAGCTTTTGCTAAAGCCCACGGCGGCGAATTTATTTTACGTATCGAAGATACGGATCAAACGCGCTCAACCGAACAATCTGAAAAAATGATTTTGGATGCGCTGCGCTGGGTCGGTCTCGACTGGGCGGAAGGTCCAGATATTGGAGGCCCGCATGCGCCTTATCGTCAGAGCGAGCGTAGTGATATTTATAAAAAGCACGCCGAACAGCTCATAGAAAACGATCATGCATTCCGCTGCTTTTGTACCAGCGAAGAGCTCGATGCCATGCGAGCTGCGCAAATGGCCAATGGTGAAACGCCACGTTATGACGGTCGCTGTGCCCATTTAGCACCTGAGAAAACTGCGCAATTGGTCAGTGAGGGCAAACCGCATGTCATTCGTATGCGTGTGCCTACCGAAGGCGTCTGTCAAGTACATGACATGTTACGCGGTACGGTTGAGATTCCTTGGACACAAGTCGACATGCAAGTGCTGCTAAAAACCGACGGCATGCCGACTTATCATTTAGCCAACGTTGTCGATGACCATTTGATGGACATCAGCCATGTGCTACGCGGTGAAGAGTGGCTTAACTCTGCGCCCAAGCATCAGCTGCTCTATGAGTATTTTGGTTGGGAGATGCCTGTACTTTGCCATATGCCACTGCTGCGTAACCCAGATAAATCAAAACTGTCTAAGCGTAAAAACCCAACCTCTATCACTTACTATCGTGATGCTGGTGTGCTCCCTGAAGCGTTGCTCAACTACCTCGGTCGTATGGGCTACTCGATGCCTGACGAAGCTGAGCAATTTACCTTAGAAGAGATGATTGCCAGCTTTGATATCCAGCGTGTGTCGCTCGGCGGCCCTATCTTTGATATCGAAAAACTGAACTGGCTCAACGCAGAATGGTTACGTGCATTAACGCCTGAAGAGCTAAAAAATAAAATACTCGATTGGGCAAGTAATAGCGATAAATTAACTGCTATCGCAGCGGCGATTCAGCCTCGTATTGAGCTGTTATCTGATGCAGTTAATTGGGGTGGTTTCTATTTCCAGAACTTACCTAATATCAATGCTGAGAGCTTTACCCATAAATCACTCACCCCTGAGCAAATTACTGAGATGCTGCAACTGGCGCTTTGGCAGCTAGAAACCTTACCAACGTGGTCAGAAGAAAATATCTACGCCACCTTAAAAGGTCTTGCCGCTCACCTCGATATTAAGATGCGTGACTTTATGGCACCGTTCTTTATCGCTATCGCTGGCAGCACGTCATCAACGCCAGTCATGAACTCTATGGCAATTATCGGCGCTGATATGACCTTGACTCGCTTGCGCCATGCAGTTGACGTGCTTGGCGGTTTGGGTAAAAAGAAACTAAAAAAACTTGAGAAACAAGCGGCAGAGTTGCCAGATTTTTGTCTGCTGAATAATTTAGAAGCTGAATAACTCATCTACTAAACAATCGATTAGCTGAAATTTATGAATTTAGAAGGGTCAGCCCAGTTCTGACCCTTTTTTTGTCACTAATAGGTACTACTACCCTTCAACTATTAAATATCCTTTATCAAACCTTTTAATTGGAACTAAACATGGACGCCAAAACCGTCACGATAGAAAGCAAAGATTATGTCTTTAACACGCTCAAAGAAGCGCAGAAATACTATGATGCCATCGTAAAAGAGCTTTATAATGCAAAACTTACCCTGACAAAGGGTCAGGACTTTGAAGATTTAAAGTGGATATACACCACTTACTGCAGTTATACCAATCATAATGTCGATCGATTGAAAGAATCTGACATCGTTGGCTTTAAAGGAATCAGCACAGTACAACAAAAAGGGGGGCAATATATCCCCACAGAATGTTGTGCCATTATTTTTTCAGATGGCAGTTCTAAGTGTACAGAAGAAGAATTCTTTACCGATAAAGCCATTAAAGAGATTGCCATCAAGCAAAATCCACGCTAATTTGGGCTTATTAAGTAGCTAAAATAGCTTTAAACGCTTTTTTTCAAATATTTATGCATTATTTTTAAAATAGTAGTTGACAGGACTGCCGGTCTTGCATAAAATACGCACACTCTTAGCGAGGGGCTATAGCTCAGTTGGTAGAGCACTTGCATGGCATGCAAGGGGTCAACGGTTCGACTCCGTTTAGCTCCACCATACTATTTATTGCAACGCTCAGTACTACTGAAACGTAACCATAAATACTCGCTAGTAGGACGATATCAGCACCTAGGCAATGCTTATTTATTAAGCTATCTGATATTGTGAAGTACCGTTGTAACCATTGGTTATAACACTCTATGCGTCCCCATCGTCTAGAGGCCTAGGACACCGCCCTTTCACGGCGGTAACGGGGGTTCGAATCCCCCTGGGGACGCCACTATTCGGCGTCACTTATTAGCACTTTTGCTTAACACCTTTAAGCATCAGGTTAGACTAATAAGCGAACAATAAAAAATCCCAGTCATCATACGGTGACTGGGATTTTTTATGTCTGTTGGTTTTGTTATATCCAGTTCATTATGGTTTGGATAAGCTGAAGTTAGTATATCAACGATCATAATAAGAGACAAACTCTCTAATCGCCCAGCCCCAATGCCTGTACTCGCCCTTGTAGTAGCCTTCTAAATATACCCACGGGCGGTTTTTATTATCATAAGTGGTATCTGTGACATATACCTCGCGATCATTACGCAGCTTATTAATAATCTTGCCATTAGGTTCATCGCGGATGTTTAATGGAGTACCCGTCGGATCCGTTACTTTGCAAACTCTCTCGGCATGCGCGGCATTTATCCCAACTGTCGTAGCCAAAACAGATACAGCAACGGTGTAAGCCAAACGTTTCATCTCAAATCCTTATTATCAACAAATGTCTCATTAATCTCTGATATATTATCAGAGTTCACATTACGGTATTTGCGATTTTATAAGATATTTACGTTTTATTGATTTTGATAAAGACTGAAGCCATAACCTGCTTTATAGTTTTTAATATCATTATTTATTGAATGATTTATTCTATTGCCAACCCTTACGATCCTCGCTACCATCAATCCTATAAGAATTTTATAGAATGTATAAATACTTTATAACGTACAAATTTTTAGGCTTAACACAAGGACGTTTTAACCATGTTCGGGATTGAGAACTATCTAGGGTTTATCATGGCAGCTATTTTGTTAAACCTGACCCCAGGCACAGATAGCATGTACATCATTACCCGTAGTATTTCGCAGGGGCAAACGGCAGGGTTTTATTCTGTTTTGGGTATTACTTCAGGTATTTTGGTGCATACGCTACTGGCTTCGCTAGGATTGTCCGTGTTGCTGGCTAACTCCCCTACGGCATTTATGCTCGTAAAATATATTGGTGCAAGCTATTTGTGCTATCTAGGCGTCAAAATGCTCATAAGTAAACAACAGCCTTTGATAGCCGCGAGTTTGCAGGATGACCAGAAGCCAAAGCCCGTTCAGCCTTTAGATCACTGGCAAATATATAAGCAAGGTGTGCTCACCAATACCTTTAATCCAAAAGTTGCATTATTCTTTTTGGCGTTCTTCCCTCAGTTTATCGATGCCAGTTATGCTTATAGTATGGTGTCGTTCGTCATTTTAGGACTGACCTTTGCTGTCACTGGCTTTATATGGTGCTTGTGCTTAGCATTATTGGCGTCAAAATTCAGTGAAAACTTACGTAAAAACCCCTCTATCGAAGCTATTTTAAACAAGATAAGCGGTGTGGTATTTATTGGCTTGGGAATTAGGCTGTTGACTGAGAAGGGTTGAGTAAATGCGAATCAGAGTATCTAAAGATAGATTTATAAAGCTATACTAACTTCATCGCGGATTAGTTAGGAGAAATGATGAGCATTATTCAGAATGCAATCGATTCAATTCAAATTGGAGTTGAAGATTTTGGAAGTGATGATGGTAGACGTAGTGTTTCTGCTGTGAGAAATATCGCGGCTGGGATTTTATTACTTTACAAAGAAAAGCTTTGTCGATTATCTCCATCTGATAATAAAGAATTGCTGATAAAGCAGAATATTAGGCCTGTGCAAAATGCGAAAGGTGAAATATCTTTTGAAGGCAAAGGTACTAAGACAGTTGATGTCCAGTCCATAAAAGAAAGATTCAAAAGTTTAAACATTACAACAGTAGATTGGGATAGGTTTGATGAAATCAGTAGACTAAGAAACGATTTAGAGCATTATTATACATCCAAATCTCCTGATGCTATCAGAGAAATTATAGCCAAGTCCTTTTTGCTGATTAGAGACTTCCTATCAGAGCATTTGCAAGAAGATCCTCAAGAAATTCTGGGCGATGATTGCTGGACAACTTTACTTGAGGTAAATGATGTTTACTCAGCAGAAGAAAATTCTTGTAAAGCAAGTCTTGATGCAGTCGATTGGAAATATCATTCAGTTGAAATAGCTCTTAAAAACCTTCGTTGTGATAATTGTCACTCTTCATTAATACAAGCTCCACATGCTGAAGATGTTTATCCACTGATTGACCTGCATTGTAAATCATGCGGGGAGGACTTCAGCTTTTATGATGTACTTGAAGAATATATTACAGACTCTTTAGCTGGAGAAGCACATCTAAATATAAAGGATGGCGGCGAATCTCCTTATGACGACTGCCACGAATGCGGAAAAGGCACCTTTATTTACGAAGAGGACTGTTGCGTGGCATGTGGCTATGAAATGGAATACACTGAATGTGAAGTATGCGGAGATGGCCTAAGCTTAGAGGATCAATACAATGAAGGTAAATGTAGTTACTGCCAATATAAATGGGAAAAGTTCATGGCAGAATAAGCTTCCTTAACCTAAAAAAAACATTCAAAAACCAGACACGAAAAAGCCCAGTCATTACGACTGGGCTTTTTTATTCTAAATCCAATCAATTATTACGCTGCGCTCTTACTCTCAGCAGCCAATTGACGTAGTACATAGTGCAATACGCCACCATGACGCACGTACTCGCGCTCTTTTGGCGTCTGGAGCATGACATTGACATCAAAGCTCTCAGATGAACCATCGGCACGTGTGGCCGTGACTTTGGCGGTCTTGCTCTCGCCATTATCTAGACCTGTGATGCTAAGCACTTCAGAGCCGTCTAGATTATAAGTTTCTGCATTTTCACCGTCTTTAAAGGTTAATGGCAACACACCCATACCGACGAGGTTTGAGCGGTGAATACGTTCGAACGAGCTGGTCAATACCGCTTTTACGCCAAGCAAAATCGTCCCTTTCGCTGCCCAGTCACGGCTAGAGCCAGAACCATATTCTGCCCCGCCAAGTACCACGAGCGGACGCTTGTCTTCTTTATACTTCATTGCCGCATCATAGATGGCCATTTCTTCGCCGTCTTGAAGCGTGGCGCTATCGCCTTTGAAGTAATAAGTATAGCCACCCTCTTTGCCAGCCATCATGGTATTTTTGATACGGATATTGGCGAAAGTACCACGTGTCATGACTGCGTCATTACCACGGCGTGAGCCATAGCTATTGAAGTCGGCTTGCATCACACCGCGCTCTTGCAAGTACTTACCTGCTGGCGAATCTGGATCGATATTACCCGCTGGCGAGATATGGTCAGTGGTGATTGAGTCACCGAACAACCCTAAGATGCGTGCGCCTTCGATATCAGGAATACCTTCTGGCTCCATGGTCATTCCATCAAAGAACGGCGGGTTTTTAATATAAGTAGACGCTTCGCTCCACGGATACAACTGGCTATCGGCTGAGCTAATAGCGTTCCATGCGGCACTACCGTCAAACACTTCGCCGTAATTTTTTCGGAACATATCGGCGTCGATATTATTGGCAATCAGCTCATTGATCTCATCTGATGTTGGCCAAATATCTTTTAAGAAGACATCTTTGCCATCTTGATCTTGTCCTAACGGCTGCGTCGTTAAGTCAATATCAACCGTACCTGCCAGCGCATAAGCAACTACGAGTGGTGGTGACGCTAAGTAGCTCGCTTTTACATGTGAGTGAATACGACCTTCAAAATTACGGTTACCTGATAACACGGCAGCAGCGACTAAGTCTTTTTCTTCGATACCTTTTTCAATCGACTCTAAGAGCGGTCCTGAGTTACCGATACAAGTGGTACAACCATAACCCACTAAATAGAAGCCTGTTTTTTCAAGCTCGTCCATTAACTTAGATTTTTCAAGATAATCGGTGACGACTTTCGAACCGGGAGCCAATGAAGTTTTGACCCAAGGCTTGGCTTTTAGACCTTTTGCAGCGGCTTTTTTCGCCACCAAGCCCGCGCCAATCATCACTGCAGGGTTTGAGGTATTGGTACATGAGGTAATCGCTGCGATAACGACAGAACCATCACGCAATTTATGGCTCTTATCATCGATATTGACGTCAGAGAAGACATTAGGCTTAGCATAGAGTCTATCCGCTTGCTCTTGCTCGCCGCCTTCTTCATCAAAGCGTACCTTGCCTTCGACTTCTGACTTGCGGTCTTTGGTCATTTTTTCTAAAGTTTCGCCAAATTTTTCGTGCATATCAGATAGATTGATACGCTGCTGTGGCAAATTCGGACCAGCAAGTGCAGGCTGTACCGATGATAAATCGAGCTCTAATTTACTTGAATACGTTGCTGCTGGCGTATCGGCATCGTGCCATAAGCCTTGCGCCTTGGCATACTTTTCGACCAACTCAATCTGACTTTCTTCACGACCTGATAGACGCAAATAATCAATCGCCATTTGGTCAATCGGGAAAATACCACAGGTCGCCCCATATTCTGGTGACATATTGGCAATCGTCGCACGATCTGCCAGTGGCATACTGTGTAAGCCTTCGCCATAAAACTCAACGAATTTACCAACCACACCATGCGCACGTAGCATTTCAACCACACGCAATACCAAATCTGTCGCGGTAACGCCTTCAGTCAGTTTACCTTTTAGCTCAAAGCCAACCACTTGTGGAATCAGCATTGATGACGGTTGACCAAGCATTGCCGCTTCCGCTTCAATACCGCCGACACCCCAACCAAGCACGCCAATACCATTAATCATCGTCGTGTGACTATCAGTACCAAATACCGTATCAGGATAAGCCGTCAACTCGCTTTTACCATCAACATTGACATCAGCAGCCATTACAACACGAGCTAAGTATTCAAGGTTAACTTGATGCACAATACCCGTCGCTGGTGGTACGACCACAAAGTTTTTAAACGCATTACGACCCCAATGCAGGAATTCATAACGTTCATTATTCCGTTTAAATTCAATTTTTTCGTTTAAATCTAGTGCATCTTCTCGGCCATAAGCATCGACTTGTACAGAGTGATCGACAACCAATTCACTCGGGATAAATGGGTTAATTTGCTCAGCACGACCGCCAAGCTCAACCACGGCATCACGCATCGCTGCCAAATCGACAACTGATGGCACACCAGTAAAGTCTTGCAGGACTACACGCGCTGGCATAAAGGCGATCTCTTTTGACGCTTCTGCACCTGCATCCCAGTTAGCAACGGCTTCGATATGGTTTTTGCCGACAGATTGACCATCATCTTCATTACGTAATAGGTTTTCTAAGACGATTTTCATACAAAATGGTAATTTGCTGATGTGCTCAAAAGTTTCGGTCAGCTTTGGCAAACTGTAATAGGCATGTTCCTTGCCATCGACCGTAATAGTGTCTTTTACATTAAAAATATCACTCATGGTAGCTTCCTTATCGTTGTTATAGATCCTAAGCCCAAACGGTTGTAGGTTTATGCTGAGGATTGGTGGCTAGATAGATGATTGTAAGAGTTGTATTCAAAATCATTATTATTTGACACAGTAGAATATAAAGTTGAGTTAACAAAATAGCTAAGCGACTCTTTAGGACTTAACAATAACGCTCTTTTACCATAACAAAACGGCGGTGCTTTGTTAACGTCTAGACGTTGTCAAATCGTGGCATAATCGTAAACGCAACAAGGGTTTAACATTCTATTATCAAGTATCAATATATTTTCCAAAAAAATATTAGAATCAAAGGTAATGGGTAAAACAGTCGCGGCATACGAGCCTTATCTGTTAGACGTTTGGCTGCGCTATGCTATTATGGTGCGCTTTTTTACCGCTAGGCAAACGCCTCGAAACAATCGTTTCGCGCGCTATTTATTGATGAGTTTTTATGGCAAATTTTAACACCCACCTGAATGTTGCATTCATGGTCAGTGGTACGCTCAGTTTGACAGTTTATAAAGCGGGATTGATTGATGATTCGGGGTTTTTAGTTTGCGTGGCGCTCGGCACTATCGGTGGGCTGCTGCCTGATTTGGATTCTGACAACTCCACACCGATTAAACTTGGTTTCAATATCACCTCATTTATTTTTGCCTTTGGTTTGGTCATGCATTGGCGCAGTGAGCTCAGTTTGCTTGCCCTGATTGCATTATGGCTAGCAGGCTACGGCTTTATGCGTTATGTGGTTTTCTCTATTTTTACCAACATGACCGTGCATCGCGGCGTCATTCACTCCGTGCCTTATATGGCAATTTTGGGTTTGGGACTGACTTATTTAAGCTACTATGTCTTGCACCTCTCATTAACGGCAAGCTGGTTTTACGGTTTATTTTTATTTGGTGGCGCGCTAGTGCATTTGACATTGGACGAGCTATATAGTGTTAACTTATCGAATATGAAAATGAAGCGCTCATCAGGTACAGCGATGAAGTTTTATCAGCCTAAAGATAAGTGGTGGTATTTATTACTATATACACTGCTCGCCATGTTGGTCTATTTTGCCCCGCCGTTTGATGCGTTTTGGCAGCAGCTGCGCGACCCAGCACCATGGGCACAGCTAAAAGTTGGCATATTGCCAGAACTGATAAAAAGCATGCTGCGATAAAGATACGGTAAAGCAGTAAAACCCAAGCGAAAATGAGAATAAAACATGCAACCTAATCTACACGTTTGCCCTTGCCAAATTCATCCATCATCAAGCGCTATCAGCTCACCACTACTGTATAAAGATTGCTGTCAGCCTTATCATGAGGCTGTTTATAATGATGCTCTTTATAATGGTGAGGTTGACAAAGCAGAGGGTATAAAAGCGGAGACAGCCGAACGTCTCATGCGTACGCGCTATAGTGCCTTTGTATTGATTAAGCCAGAATATATCGTCAAGACCACTCTACCTGCACAGCAAAACTTGTTGGATATCAAGGCGATTGAATCGTGGGCAAAAGAGACAAATTGGGCAGGACTAGCAATCGTAGCGCACACGCCAAAGCTAGGCAAACGCCATGCGCAAGTTGAGTTTAAGGCTTATTTCAAGCCAACTAATAATGCAGGTAATTTAGAAGAGAAAGTGCAGGCGCATCATGAATTGTCTGCCTTTGTGAAGGTGGTAGACAAAGTCAATAATGATGCACGCTGGTACTTTTTAGATCCGACTGTTGCGATGACTGTCAGCAAAAAGCAACCGTGTATTTGTGCGTCGGGTGAGAAGTTTAAACGGTGTTGTGGAATATATTTGGGTTAGAAACTAAATTAGTTTTCCTTCGTAAAGAGTATATAGCTTCTCAAGCTGCGGTAAGTGCTTGTCATTAGATAGCAATTCGATATCATTAACCTTAGCCGTAGCAATTAATGAAATATATCAAACTGACGTTTATCAATATTTTTATTGACATTATTTTCGTTGGCAATAAATTTATCTAGTCGGTATAAGTCAGCAGCTAAATCTGCGATATCTTGACTTATATCTAAAGTGGTGAGCATGTTCATCACGTTAACATATCTTTTAACCTCGTCATCTCCTTTCTTCCATAAAAAGTATCTTAGAAACTCATAACGGATGAGTGGTGTGATGACTACTTCGACGTTATTTGAAGCTATTTCAGCACGTAAGGTCTTTAGTTTTTGCAAAAGATTAGCGTCATTTTCGTCAACCTTACCCTCTAGTAAATAAATTAAATAATTGGCATCAAGCAATAGTTCTCTTTCACTCATCATTGCCCTGCCTCTAGTTGTTTAATTTTTTCATCTAATAAACTGATAAGCATCTGCTTTGCTTCTGCTTGCTGTGGCGCATTATCACGTGCCAGCTTAAGACGATTGATATCAATATCAAAGGCATCTTTTAGTAGGTCTATAAAGGCTGCATTATTGGGATGTTCTATCAGCTCAGTTTTTACGATTCCATCTTCTTTATCACGGTATAACTCATAAGCTTCGCCATGTTGCAGTTGGCTCAAAACAATAGCAGAGTGAGTGGTAATATAAAACGTCGTATTGGGAAAGAGACGCTTTAGGGTAGGAATAATAGTCGCTTGCCACTTAGTATGCAGATGACTTTCTATTTCATCGATAAAGACCACGCCTGTTACATGGGCAATGTTAGTTTCGTTAGTAAAATAACTGTAGCCCGCAATGATAGATTGCATGATTTTGAGAATTGAAGCAAAGCCGCTAGATAGTTCTGATAGCTCAGTTTTCTTGTCAGATACTTTGATAAATACGCGATTACTTCCTGAGATTTCAAGAAACTTACTATCAATTCGTTCGTCTACTTGGTTAAGTAAATTTAGCAGTGTGGTGATTTCAATTTCGCGATTATCTTCGGCGGTTTGGTAAGGGTTAGCAGATTGAGCACGCTGAATTATCCATTGATTTAATAACTCACCCATCCCAAGGCTCTGCATTTCTTTACTATTTAATGCAGAAAGATTTGTACTAAGATAATTTGATAAGCGAGGACCGTAAGATAAAATACTTTTTTCAAAATTACCTTCATGATATTTGATTGTGCCTCGATTCAAAGCTCCAATCATGACTACAGCCATACCATGACTTTCGAAACCTTTCAAATTTTCATTAGAAACATTATTAAATGCTCGCCCGTTAGCAATTATATTATCAAATGTGAATAGCTCATCGCTCATAGTGCTAGGATGAAGGATTTCATTGGTAGTAAAATATAAAGCAAACAAAGCCTCTAAACACTTTGTCTTGCCGATACCGTTTTCACCAATCAGGCAGTAGACTCTTTGGTCAGGTTGAAAGCTGAGATGTACATCGCCTACGCCCATGAGCTGTTTGATTTGGATGTCATTGCCTAACATGGCTTCACCTAATTTTTATTAAACTATTAATTTCATAGTGGAACAACCAATTTGAAAATACAAGTCAACCACCCTAAACACTCGCCCCAACCGCACGTGCCACCGCAATTCCTTCCTCAATCGTCAAAAACTTGCGCTGGCTTGGGCTGTCTTTATAAATGACGTCCCCATCTTGAAAGATCAGACATTCATTGACGGCTAACTGTTGCCATTTTTCATTTTCAGTCAATGGCACGGTCACTAGTATCGTCACTTTGTCGGTATCTGTCGTCACATCACCAAAGTTAATGGCTAAATCATCATCTGCTAATTTCGCTTCACCAAATGGTGCTTGACGCGTGAGATAAAACAATAAGCTCCCCGCATAAGCCAATTGCCAGCTACCATTTGATATCAAGCAATTAAACAACCCATTGGCGGATAAATAACGACATTGGGTGGTCAAAAAATTAAACAGCGTTTGGTCATCAGGACGCGATTTAAAGCTACTTTTTAGGCGATTAACAAGGTAGCAAAACGCCATTTCAGAATCGGTTGAACCGACTGGTTGGCAATGTGAGGCGTTGCCGTTGTCTTGCAAGCGCTGACAGCGTTTGATAAATTCGCTATTCATTTGCCCATTGTGCGCAAACACCCACTGCTCGCCCCACACTTCACGGACAAAAGGATGGGTATTTGCCAAACAATTCTGCCCTTGGGTCGCTTTACGGATATGAGCAATGACGTTCATCGCTTTAATCGGATAATTATTAACCAAATCAGCAACGGGCGATAAATGGCTTGGGCGATTGTCATGGAATAAGCGTAGACCAGTTGAAGCATTCTCTGGTTTGTCACTATTAGTGCACTCACTACGCTCAAAAAATGCAATACCAAAGCCATCTTCATGACTATCAGTCATGCCACCGCGGCGACGAAACCCTGCAAAGCTAAAACCAATATCCGTTGGGGTATTACAGTTCATTCCTAAGAGTTGACACATTTATACTTCACCGCCGTTATTGTCGTCTTGTGCAGGATTTAAAGTAGGGTTAATTTTGGCTGCTGACGTTTCATCAAACACCTCATAAGGCGTTGCCCCATCGGTGTCAATATTTGCCAAAATGCGTTTGGCGTGCGCCAAATCAGTATCCTGTACCCACAGCACAATCCCAGAATTCATACCGGGCATCGCGCTCAGCGGTTGCAGAGACACCGTAATACCATTGTTACGAAGCAGATTGGCATGCAGTTCACCTTGCATATTGGTGTCGTAGCGTGCCAGTTTGTGCCAGTTATCAACTTGATCGGTCATGATAAATTCCTTTTAGATATTTATAAATATAACTCGTTGCTATCAGTCTATTAGCAACCGAAACCTTGTGACCAATTAATTTGATTTAACGGATAAGCATCAATATGGAAACCGTTTGGATAATCTTTAAAGCCAGATTGTGATTTTAATTGCTCAATAGCAGCTTGCGCTTGTTGCTCAGTCGCAAACACACCGATTAATTTAAAATCTTCGACATCGTTATTTTTATCATCGTCTTTATAACGCGCATGTTCTAGTACAAACACTGTACTTTGCGCTTTTTCAACATGTGACCAATGATAAGCGGCAAGGCGTTTCATCAGGTCAGGATTTTTGACCATGATATTATCGCCCGTACGACCTTCGGTACGGTTATAGTGAATAACGTTGAGACGTAATAGCCAAAAAATCACCGCCGCTTTTGCCAACATTACTGGTAAGGCACGTTTTTCATCTTCACCGAGCATGCGTTTCGACTCATAGCCTTGTAAGAAAGCCGCCATTTTGCTACGGTCAAAATTCACCGACTCACCCTGCTCAGCATCGCCCCACGTGGTACAAAAATCATTAATGGTAATGGCAATATCCATCACATAATGCTCGACGCTAACTTCGGTAAAGTCTAACAACCCAGTCAGACGCGCTTCACCTTTTTGGCTATTATTTAACGATAAGTTCCATAGCGTGTTATCGGCAAACATGTCTAAATGACATAAGCCTTTTGGCAAGCTGGCAAGCGGCAAATCCGTATAAGACTGCCAAATATCGCTCATCAATTTGGCTTCGTCAGCTGGCATAAATTGCATTTCACGGTCGCGCACCTCGCTCCATGGATATAAAGGCACGCCATATTCTTCCGCAGGTTGTAGTGCTTGCAATGTCTCATGCAGCATCGCTAAAGCGGCGCCAATTTCATGACACATCGCTTGCGTCGTCTGCTGTGGATGCGAGCCTGCTAGGCATGGCACTAAGGTAATTGCTTTATTGTCATAGCGTATGACATAGCATTTTTCTGCGCTATCAGCGCCTAAATCAAGCAATGCTAACGGCGCAGCGACCGGTAATTTACCGTCTAGTTGATTTAAGATGACCGCCATCTTTTCGATATCTTCTGGTGGACGCTCTTCAAATAAGGTAAATACATAAGAGTGTGCGCCATCTACATCGTCAGTCGTTTGAATAAACCAGTTAGAGTTTTTGATACCTTGGGTGATTGGAATGGCACGCGCGAACGATACGCCAAAACGGTGGCAAAAATCGGCAAACTGGTCATCGGTTAACTGGGTATAGACGGACATGACATCTCACTTATGGCAATTAAAAGAAGGTAAATAGGATAAATATCGACGGTAATGACAGTGATTGTACCGTGCATGAGCAAACTTTGGTTAAAAGCATAATAATCTTGCGAAAACCTGCCTGAGATGGCGGTGATTTTGCTAGACTAGCGCTTATAGAATGAATTGATTATAAGGTGAAAGACCCTATGTTAGCAAAGCGTATCATTCCTTGTTTGGACGTTGATAATGGCCGTGTGGTCAAAGGTGTACAGTTTGTCGATATTAAAGATGCAGGAGACCCTGTTGAAGTAGCGAAACGCTACAACGAACAAGGCGCTGATGAAATTACTTTTTTGGATATTACCGCAACCAATGATGAGCGTGATACCACCTATCATACCGTTGAGCGTATGGCAGAAACGGTATTTGTGCCATTAACCGTTGGCGGCGGCGTGCGTAAAATCGCTGATATCCGCAATCTATTGAATGCGGGTGCGGATAAAGTAGCGATCAATTCTGCAGCGGTATTTACCCCTGAGTTCGTTGGTGAAGCGGCGCAGAAATTTGGTAACCAATGTATCGTCGTGGCGATCGATGCCAAGCGCGTCGCTGATATCAATGTCGATGGTATTGTTGTACCTCGTTGGGAAATTTTCACCCATGGTGGTCGCAAACCAACGGGGATTGATGCGGTGGCTTGGGCGAGCAAAATGGCTGAGCTTGGCGCTGGTGAATTACTGGTCACCTCGATGGATGGTGATGGCACCAAAAAAGGCTATGATCTGGCATTAATGAAGCAAATTACTAACCGCGTCAATGTGCCCGTTATTGCTTCAGGCGGCGTCGGCAATTTGCAACATTTAGCTGAAGGCGTATTAGAAGGCGGCGTCGATGCCGTCCTTGCTGCCAGCATCTTCCATTTTGGTGAGTATACGGTTCAAGAAGCCAAAGCATATATGGCAGCGCAAGGCATACAAATGCGTCTATAGTAGGCTCGTAAAGTACAAATAAAACAGAAAAAAATGTTATCATAGCGCTAACCACTTATTTTCGTTCATTTAACTGATTATCTAACGGATAATAAGCCATTTGAACCTAGCGATATATTTAGCGCATTATTTATTCCTACATTTTAATTAAAAGCCCATTCGGCAAAGGATTTTTTATGTCAAATCTACAACAGCAGCGCAATGACGTGACTCACATCGATGGTAATTTACATCAAAACAAAGATGTTCGTATTGGTATCGTCGTCGGTCGTTTTAATGGTTTTGTGGTTGAATCATTGGTAGATGGCGCAATTGATGCGCTACTACGTCACGGTGTATTGGGTAGCAACATCACCGTAATCCGTGTACCTGGTGCTTTTGAATTGCCATTGGTTGCCCAACGTGCCGCTGAGTCTGATCGCTTTGACGCCATCGTTGCTTTAGGTGCGATTATCCGTGGTAGCACGCCGCATTTTGATTTCGTTGCAAGCGAATCTGCAAAAGGCTTAAGCGCGGTAGCTATGGACTACAATATCCCAGTTGCCAATGGCGTACTGACGACTGACAGCATTGAGCAAGCGATTGAGCGTGCTGGCACGAAAGCGGGTAACAAAGGCTCAGAAGCGGCAATGGTTGTACTAGAAATGCTTGCGGTACTATCACAGTTAGATATTGAAGATGACAGTGAAGACGCTTAATCAAGCCATCATTTGATAGGCTGTTTGTTATTTAATGAGCGCTGTGGTTCTTATGAGCTTTCGTTTTTATCGAGAGCCACAGCGTCAGTGTTACAAAAACTGTTACCAAGTACGCTACAAAACTTGACTGGCAAAGCCTGCCAGCTAACTACTATTTAACATTTTATTTTAAAACTCTTATCTTAAAAACTTTTTATCTTAGCAACTAGGTATAGACCCCCTATGACTGACCAACTCAAGCGCGCTATCAGCGCTGCGAAAACCGCCCAAACCAATGATAAACAAGCTGAAGCCACGCGCATCGCGAGCAGCAGTGCGGGTGATCAAATCTTCGATATGAGTGAGTCTTCTTACAAGACCAGTCACACTGCTATCCGTAAAGCACGACGCTTTGCGATGCAAGGTCTATACGAATGGCTCGTCACTGACCGCCGCTTCGATATCGATGGTAAGCTTGGCTGGAAAGACAATGCCCCACACGATATCGCCGCTCGTACCCGCGCGACCAATGCCATGCATACCGTACATATTGGCTATTATCATGAAATGATGCGTGACATCCCAGAGCAGATCGAGGCGCTAGATATCCTTATCTCTCAGCATCTTGACCGTGAAATCGATAAATTGGACACCGTCGAACACGCTATTCTTTTGATTGGTGCTTACGAGCTACAAAACCGCTTAGAAATTCCTTATAAAGTGGTACTTGACGAAGCGATGAAGCTGAATAATCACTTTGGCGCTACTGACGCGCATAAATTGATTAATGCCGTCCTTGATAAAATGGCAGTTGAGCTACGTGCTATTGAAGTAGAAGCAGATAGCAAAGCCAATTTACGCACCTCACAAAAAGCGACTGCTAAACCTGTAATAAAAGCGGATACCAATGCAGAAAATAATGCCGATATAGAAGATAGTGCTGATACAGCTGCCATTGAAGAAAAATCAACTACTTCAAACAAGCCTCGTATTAGCGCCAATAATGCTACCGTCAAACGCAATAGCGCTAGTAAGGCTACTGCCAATATTAGTGACTTTAAAGCGAGCAAAAAAGCGATTGAAACAGACCGCACTGATGCAGACAGCAAAGACTAATCATGAATGAGTTTGAGCTGATTGAGCGTATATTCTCCCAAATACAAGCTGCGCAGTCATTGTCTAGCAGTGTCGACAAAGACAGTGTTGAAAAAGGCATTGGTGATGATGCCGCGGTGATGAGCTTGCCTGCAGGCGCGCGCTTGGTCAGCTGTATTGATACGCTGGTTCAAGGTCGACACTTTAGCGCCGATTGGGAGCAAGTAAATAAGCTTGCATTTACCATCGGTTATAAAGCCGTGGCAGTGAACGTCTCAGATATTGCGGCTATGGGTGCAACTCCACATAGTATTCTATTGGCGTTAGCTTTGCCTGAGCGCTTGGCAAATGAGCGCTGGTTAAGTGAATTTGCTAAAGGCTTATTCCATGCTTGCCAGCTATTTGGGGTGACGCTGATTGGTGGTGATACCACGCGCAGCGACAATTTAGTTCTGAGTGTCAGCGCGCAAGGGTTACTCACCAAAGAGACGCCAGCCGTCTACCGTTCAGGCGCGCAAGTTGGCGACAAACTTTATGTCTCAGGCACGCTTGGCGATGCCGCTTATGCGCTACAGCATCCTGATACTGCTATCGGTATTGAGCTTACGCATCGTCTACATATGCCAACGCCGCGTATTGCACTGGGTGCAGCATTGGCAAAAATTGGTGCGACTGCGATGATAGATATCTCTGATGGTCTGTATCAAGACATTGGACATATCTGCCAACAAAGCAGCGTTAGTATGCGCATTCATCTCGATCAGCTACCTACTAGCAAAGCATTGGCAAACGCTGAGTTAACCGAGCGCTTGTTGTGCCAGCTGGCTGGCGGTGATGATTATGAATTGGCTTTTACTTTGCCTGCTCATATTGAACCACCTATTAATGACAGTAGCAACACGCCTGTTACCTGTATCGGCGAAGTCATAGCCGTAAACAATCCAGATGCTACCAAAAATTTACGACCAGAGCTTTTTTATCAAGGACAGCCCATCACACCTACCCATCCCGCCCCCTTTACCACTTGGCCCAATCTGACGGGTTACCAACATTTTGCAGGTTAACCCATGATTGATCACAACCTATCTAAGCCTGATATCCGTAAAGCCAATAATTGCCCGCCGCTACCCGCCAATGCCAATATGCTTGACCGCGTAGTTTATTGGCTTGGGTTGGGTTTAGGTAGTGGTCTGCCTCGCCGTGCACCCGGTACTTGGGGCACGATTGGTGGCTTAATCGTCGCGATACCATTGCTAAGCTTAGGATTCGTACCATTTTTGATTATTACCATTCTCTCTTGTGTGATTGGTAGTTGGATATGCGGTCGTACCTCAGAGCTAATGGGTGGTCATGATAACCCGCATATCGTCTGGGATGAATGGGCAGGCATGTGGCTTACCCTACTGCCGCTATCTTATATGGGTATCGCTGACGGTAATTTTTGGCAAAATATCGCTCAAACCTCTTCTATTGTTGCCATTATTATCGCCTTTATATTGTTCCGCTTTTTTGACATTATTAAGCCACCACCGATTGGCTGGGCAGATAAAAAAGTCGCGGGCGGCCTAGGTATCATGCTTGATGACATCATCGCAGGGGTCATGGCAGCAGCCGTCTGGATCATTATTTATACCACCATCCTTTAGCTGTTAAATTAGCCTCGCTTTTATATAAGCGACGGTCTTTGATAACCGATTGTCGTTTATAGTCCATCGTTTTTTTTGACTCGTCCACTTTTTTAGTAATGCGTTTGTGACGATAGACAATTTATCAGCAAGCTACCAGTAAATGGTAAGCCCATGACAAGCAACGTAAGTTACAAAGATGTCACGACATAGCGTTTTAGTTAAATGACGGTTTGCGTTATAATTTGAAATTATATTTTGTTACATTTGTAGGCTATTATGACAACTCCCCTCTCGGTAATCATCCTCGCTGCCGGCAAAGGCACGCGTATGCAGTCGGCTAAGCCAAAAGTGCTACAGACATTGGCTGGTAAGTCGTTATTGGGTCATGTCCTTGATACGTGTCATCAATTAACGGTTGACGACACTATTATTGTTCATGGTTTTGGTGGCGAGCAAGTCCAAGCAGATATCAATGCTCAATATGCGCATCTGCCTATTACTTGGGTTGCTCAGACTGAGCAATTAGGTACTGGACATGCGGTTAAAGTGACCCTGTCGGAATTACCCAAAGAAGGGCAAAGCCTGATTCTCTATGGTGATGTGCCATTAGTCAGCTGCCAGACATTAGCAACGCTACAAGCGGCTAACACCGAGGGCATGTCGATGTTGACGTTGACCGTAGACAATCCTTTTGGTCTCGGTCGTATCAAACGTGACAAAGACGGCAACATCGAAGCCATCGTCGAGCAAAAAGATGCCAGCGCCGATGAGCAAAAAATCCAAGAGATTAATAGCGGTATTTACTGCGTCGATAATGCGTTATTACATAAATACCTGCCAAAGCTGTCTAATGACAATGCGCAGCAAGAATATTATCTAACGGATATCGTCAAAATGGCGGTCGCCGAAGGCATTAATATTGTCGCGATTGAGCCTGAGCATACCTTTGAGATTGAAGGTGTCAATAACCGCCAACAGCTCGCTAGCTTAGAGCGCACTTGGCAAGGCAAACTGGTTGCCGATTTACAAGAAGCGGGCGTGCAGTTTGCTGACCCCACTCGCGTTGATATTCGCGGCACCTTAACTGCGGGTCAAGATGTGTTTGTCGATGTGGGTGTGGTATTCGAGGGTGATTGTGTCTTAGGTGACAATGTTTATATCGAAGCGGGCTGTGTCATCAAAAACGCCCACATTGGTAATGCCTGCCACATAAAACCTTATTGCGTGATTGATCGCGCTGAGATTGGGGCAGGTGTTGATGTTGGTCCTTTCGCCCATTTGCGTCCTGAAACCGTACTGTCTGATAACAGTAAAGTTGGTAATTTCGTCGAGATTAAAAAATCAACGGTCGGTCATGGTAGCAAGGTTAATCACTTGAGTTATATCGGTGATGCGACCATTGGTACAGATGTCAATGTCGGTGCAGGCGTCATTACTTGTAATTATGATGGTGTCAATAAATCACAAACCATTATTGAAGACAATGCCTTCATTGGTTCGAACTCAAGTTTAGTGGCACCTGTGACTATTGGTGATACCGCTACGGTTGCCGCAGGTTCAGTGATTACTAAAGACGTCGACAGTAAAGCATTAGCCTTTGGACGGGCACGACAAACTCAGAAAAACGACTTTCAGCGCCCGACCAAAAAGTCAAAATAGCAATGGTCAATCACAAGCATTTTTAACAGTATGTATTGAAGTAATACTAAGCAGCATGACAATTTTTGTGATGCTGCTTCCTTATATTTATAACGTCAAAATTGTTAGTATAAAAGCTCTGCCAGTATGGACTTCTATTATTTATTGACTGAACATTATCGCCTCTCAAAGCATTTGAGCGGTTAAGCATTGAAACATTGAAGCCTTTAAAAATCAAAACATGAAACATCGAATTTAAGGAATAGTTATGTGTGGAATCGTTGGAGCAGTCGCTGAGCGTAATATCGCTAGTATCTTACTTGAGGGTCTTAAGCGTCTAGAATACCGTGGTTATGATTCTGCCGGTCTGACCGTCATTCGTGATGGCGAACTCCATCGCGAGCGCCAAGTGGGTAAAGTGCAAGCATTGGTCGATGCTGTGGCAGTTAATCCTGAATTTTTCGATGGTCATATTGGTATTGCGCATACACGTTGGGCCACCCATGGCGAGCCGGCACAGCGTAATGCCCATCCGCATGTATCGGGCAAGATTGCTGTGGTACATAATGGTATCGTTGAAAACTATGCCGAGTTAAAAGAAGAATTGATTGCTAAAGGTTACGTATTTACGTCGCAGACCGATACCGAAGTCGTCGCCCATCTAATCAATGATATCTACAAAACAACGCCTGATTTACTAGAAGCGGTTCGTGCCGTTATTCCGTTATTACATGGCGCATTTGCCCTTGGTATTTTGCATATCGACTGCCCAGAAGAGCTGATTACTGTTCGTTTGGGCTCTCCACTGGTGATTGGTGTGGGTATCGGTGAGAATTTTATTGCTTCTGATCAATTAGCCCTACTACCGGTCACCAATCGCTTTATGTACTTAGAAGAAGGTGATATCGCCAAATTGACGCGCAGTAGCATTCAGGTTTATGCCGATGGTGTCGAAGTAAAACGTCAGATACATGAAATTGATGCGGCACAGCACAATGCGGATAAAGGTGAGTTTAAGCATTATATGCTCAAGGAAATCTATGAGCAGCCAGACGCGGTTGCCCGTACTGTTGAGATGGCTGTAGATAGCGATGAGCCGTCTAAACTGCGCGATGATTTTTTACAGCGTCATGAAGCGCAATTAAAAGGCATTAAGCATGTCCAAGTCATCGCTTGTGGTACCAGTTACCACTCAGGCTTGGTCGCAAAATATTGGTTTGAGAGCTTGATTCGTGTGCCTTGTTCCGTTGAAGTCGCTAGTGAATTTCGCTATCGCAATCCTGTTGTCATCGACAACACACTCGTCATTTGTATTTCTCAATCTGGCGAAACGGCAGACACGTTATCGGCGCTACGTGATATTCAAAAGCACACGCCAGCAGGTCTAGTTAGCTTAGCATTATGCAACGTACCGACATCGTCTTTGGTACGTGAGACGGATATCTTTTTACCAACGCTTGCTGGTCCCGAGATTGGTGTTGCTTCTACCAAAGCATTCACCACTCAGCTCGCCGCTTTAATGCTATTGGTCTTAAAAGTGGGTGTCGTTCAGGAGCGCATGACTGGCGAAAACCTGAGTACCTTGCTTGGTAAATTGCAAGAGCTACGTGGTCAACTACATGCCAGCTTAAACCTCGATGCGCCTATCAAAGCCATGAGTGAGCATTTTGAGTATAAAAAGAGCTGCCTGTTCTTAGGTCGTGGTTTGCAGTTTCCAATAGCGCTAGAAGGCGCGTTAAAGCTGAAAGAAATCTCTTATATCCACGCTGAAGGTTATGCGGCAGGCGAGCTGAAACACGGTCCATTGGCCTTGGTCGATAAAGACATGCCCATCGTCGTACTAGCGCCAAAAGACAGCATGTTTGATAAGCTGAAAGCCAATATGCAAGAGGTACACGCGCGTCATGGTGAGCTGTTCGTTTTTGCCAGCGAATCTAGTCAAATGGTCGCAGAAGACAGATTACATGTGGTCTATGTGCCCGATGTTTGTGAAACGCTTGCCCCTATCGTCTATAGCGTACCCGTACAGCTGTTGTCATATCATGTCGCCGTAATGCGCGGTACAGACGTCGATCAGCCGCGTAACCTTGCTAAATCAGTGACTGTTGAGTAATATAAGTATTTGATTTTATTATCAATGTACGCGAGTAATAAAGTATCATACTAAGTAATAAAGATTCATACTGAGTAATAAAGTATCATACTGTTGACTCCGCTATTACCCCCTGCTAAAGTTTATATAACTTTAGCAGGGGTTTTTTATGCTTTCAAAAAAACAAGAAAAGTGGCTTAAAGAAGGTAGAGGTCAGGGGGAGTTTGCCGAGTACAAACCTTGGATAAAAATATCTGATATATCGTCGTCAGGTCGCTCCCATAGGGTTTTCGGTCACAAAACAAGACGTACTCACCATTTAATGTCTGATTTAGAGCTAGCAACATTTCTATTTCTTGAATGGAGTCAAGAAATAATAGATATTCGAGAGCAATTTCCTCTTAAATTTGATGAAACCCTTCAGATTGCAGAGAATATGCAAGTAAAGCATCCTGCTATTAGAGGCAATACTCATGTTATGACATCAGACTTTTATGTTGTGAGCTCTGATAAAGAGCTTAGCCAATTTGTTTTGCAGGCAAAATATTCAAAAGATCTAATGAAGCCCAGAACTCTAGAGAAACTAGAGATAGAGCGTCGATACTGGCACTCTAAAGGCATTTCGTGGCAGATAATCACTGAAAAAGACATACCTATAGCCGTTCAAAATAACATTAAATGGCTATATCCAGAAACTACTCTAAATAGGTCAGTTGATACTCAAGACAGTCTGAATTTTTACGCTAAGGAATTTACCAAATATCCTGAAAAAAGCATTATCGCTGTGTGCAAAGATATTGATACTGCATATTTCAGTGAGGTAGGCGGTTCGCTTAATGAGTTGAGAACGCTATTAGGGCTGAGGTTCTTCACATTCGACCTTCGCATAGACTTCAGAAAGCTAAAGTGTAGCGACATTCAAATAAGTAACTCTCATTATTGGGACTTGATGACTGAGGAGCTTGGATATGTTGCGAATCAATGATGTCTATAGTAATCAAGGTTCAACGTATAGAATACTAAGCCTTTTACCAGAGCAAGTTGTTTGGATTGAGATTGATCGTACATCCGCATTGCCTGAACTTGTACTTATTAAGGATCTAGTAAGTCTGATTGAAGAGGGTGTGTGTTATATCACTGACGACCCTCATCAGAGTTTACTGTTACAAACTCCAAAAGATGGCAGTAAAGCTCAGTTAAAACGAGATGAGAGTTATGAGCTTATTAAGCCTATTGTAAGTCACCCTTTATATTACCTTCCAGAGGAACGTGCAAAGTTCATTAATGAGATTGTTGACTCTAAAAGAAGTACAAAGCAAACGCTATATCGGTTACTTCGTAGATATTGGCAAAAAGGCCAAGTACCTAATGCTCTACTTCCGAACTATAAGAATTCTGGAGCGAAAGGAAAAAAGCGTATTGCTAAAGATAAAGAGCTAGGTAGGCCTAGGCTCTATAAGGAAGGGGTTACTGCCGTTATTAATGAAGATGTAGAAAGGCTCTTCTCAATTACTATAAATAAGTACTTATTAAACGATAGCAAGCATACAGTCGTCTATGCTTACCGAAAATTTAAAACAATGTATCGCTCTTTAAATCCAGATGTTAAAGAAGAGGACTTTCCTAGTATCTGGCAATTTAAATACTTTTATGACAAGAACTTTACTTCCGTTCAAAAACTCAAAGCCAGATATAATAAAATCAGTTATAGCAAAGATGTGAGACAGTTAAGCTCGACTGTTAACACTCAAGTTCTTGGTCCTGGTTCACGCTATGAGATCGACGCTACTATTGCAGATATTTATCTAGTATCTGATTCAGATAGGCAGAGTATTGTAGGTCGTCCAGTTATTTACTTCGTTACAGATGTGTTTAGCCGCATGGTAGCAGGTTTTTATATTGGATTTGAAGACCCTTCCTATGCCACGAGTATTCAAGCCTTAGAGATGGCAGTAGCGGATAAACAAAGTTACTGTAAAAATAATGGTATTAATATCACAGCTGACGATTGGCCATGTATAGGCTTGCCAGATGCAATTCTCGCAGATCGTGGAGAATTACTAGGTCATCAAATTGAGACCTTGGAAAAAAGCTTTTCAGTTCGAGTAGAGAATACCCCTCCTTATCGTGGCGACTTAAAGCCTATTGTGGAGCGTTACTTTAAAACCATGCAGGCAAAGTTCAAACCATTTGCGCCAGGAGTAGTCACAGGGGTTAAAGAGAAGAAAAAAGGTGGCAACGACTACCGATTAGATGCTGCTTTGACAATTTCAGATTTAAAAAAAATTCTTATTAATTCAATTTTGATGCATAACAATGCTCATCAATTAAGTCACTATGATAGAGATAGTGATATGCCATCTGACTTACCTCTAGTTCCTATTGAATTATGGAAGTGGGGGTTACAACATCGAACAGGTAGGCTTCGTGCTGTCTCAGCGGATGCTTTATACATAGCGCTATTACCTCAAAAAAAAGCCAGCATTTCAGATTTAGGTATCAAGCTCTTTGGTAATTACTATATTTGTGCTGAAATAAGAGAAAAAGGCTGGCTTCATCGGAAAAACACAATCAATAGACCTAAATCGATTAAAGTTGCTTACGATCCTTTAGATGCAAATACAATTTTTATCTTTTATGAACAAGGTAGCCTCAATTATTGGAAAGCCCATTTATCCGATAGATCAAGAGAGTTTAAGGGCTGTAGTTTTTGGGAGGTGTGGCAAATACAAGAAGAGCAGAAAAAAACAGCTGCCAATCAAGAGCTTAAAAGTAGTTTCGCATTAGAAACCCTTGAACGAGAAAATGAAAAAATCATAAAAGAAGCTATGAAGGCTAAACCAACGGCATTTAAAAGCAAGTCAGCTCAGTTAGCTAATATCAATGATAACAAAAGGTTAGCTAAAGATGAGGAGCGACAGGACAGGCAGAAAAGCAAGTTTAAAAAAGGTGAGTTAATTCAACTGCCTACGACCAAAAAAAGCACGAGAAGTCAAAGTGAACTGGATGATGAAGAGCTAGCGCTTAAGTTCCCAGTTTATCATGATATTTTATCTGAAGATGACTGATTACAGAATGTTGGAGACAGTAATGATTAATGCAGTTTATAAAGAAAGCTTTGGTTCTTACAAAGGGAACCCCTTTATTGAGGCACTGCCTGACATTCTAGAACCAGAACAAGTGGTCAAAAAACTTAAAGGTAGTATAAAGCTCAATCATTCTGACTGTCAGGCTTCCTCTTCTATTAGAGCACATTTGATATCTCAAATGATGGGTTTGTTTTTTCAGCCTATCAACCGTCATATTGATCTTGAGAAGAAGTTATCAATAATGATTCGTGAAGGGTATGTTGGACGCAATCCTAAAGACGGCTCTTTAAATACTCATCTTCAAAATGGCTATGAGCGTTTAATGTCTGGTGAGGACGATGTGATTAGGTTTCCTACAGCGACTTCTACAGCACGTAGCTTGGCATTTATAGGCTGCTCAGGTAGTGGTAAAACGACTACCCTTAATAAAATTCTATCGACCTACCCTCAAGTCATTTATCATTCAGACTTGAACTTTACTCAAATTGTCTACCTAAGAGTAGATTGTCCACATGATGGTTCACTTAAAAGCCTATGTCTTCATTTTTTTAGAGCAATCGACCAAGCTTTAGACTCTAATTATGAAAAAAAGTATGCGCTAAAACGACATAGTATTGAAACTTTATTGAATTTGATGCGTCAGATATCTAATCATCATGCTATCGGACTGTTAGTAATAGACGAAATACAGCATCTCAGTGTTAATAAATCTGGCGGTGCTGAGAAAATGTTAAATTTTTTTGTGACGCTAGTAAATACGGTAGGTCTTCCTGTCGTTATGGTTGGAACACCAAAAGCTAGATTTATATTTGAAGGAGACCTAAGATCAGCTCGACGTGGAGCAGGTTTTGGCTCAATTTTTTGGGAGCAGATGGCACAAGAACCAAATATAGTTTTAGCAGATGGTAAAATATACAAATCTGAATGGAACAGGTTTACGGATAATTTGTGGAAGTATCAATGGTTGAAAAAAGCAGATATTATCTTGTCTGATGATGTAAGAAATCGTTGGTATGATCTATCACAAGGCATTTTAGATATCGTAGTTAAGCTTTTTGTACTAGCTCAACTCAGAGCCATAGATTCAGGGATAGAGCGTATTACGGTTAAACTACTGCAGACCACTTATGATGAAGATCTAAGACCCATCCATCCTATGATAGAAGCCTTACAATCTGGTAGATCAGATAAAATTGCCGAGTTTTCAGATCTAGTAGTACCCGACATTGATAAAAAGCTATTGCAGCTTCAAAGTAAGCTACATCAAAAGAAGTCTGAGTTCGATGAGGTATCAGAATATCAGGGGTGCGAACTAAGCATTAGATTACATCGTATGTTAGTCGATATGGGGAAAGACTCCCCTGTACTAGTTCCTACAGTTAAAAAGGCAGTTTCTGAGCTACCTGAAGCCTCTATGCCCGAGTTGATGTCTATTATTTTAGAATGGTCGAAAGAGGTTAAAGTTGGAAACAGCAATTTAAAAGATGACTCTCAAACGATTAATCGTACAAAGAAATCGAATTATATCAAACCAAAGGATTGGCATACGCTTGATTCTGAAGATTTACGTTATCAGTTCACTCAAAAGGAAAAAGATAATTCATTTTATGAGCACTTAAAAGATTCTACATCGCTAATATTTGATATTAACGACTGGCTACCTAAGGTGAGTTAGTATGATTAATCTTCCTATGCCATACCCTCAAGAATTGATCTATAGCACAGTTGCTAGGTATAAGATTCGAGCTGGATTGATTAGTCCAAAGCAGTTATTAAATGATGTTTTTGAAGATAGAGGAGTAGTTGCAACTGTTGATTTGCCATGCCATTTATCTAAAATAGCGAATCACTATCCTCATAACCGTTTTAATCTGAATTATATTGCATACCAGCATACGCTTTTTCCTTTGTATGCTCCTTTTATCCCTGAGTCTAGGCGACAAGAATGTTTGAGATGGATGGCTAATTATTCGCAAGGCGCTATTCACTTAGCAATAGGGAGTAATGCATCAAGACTGCCCTCAGTAAAATATATCCGTTACTGCCCACAATGTTTTAATGAGCAGTTTAAAGATTATGGTGAATGGTATTGGTCACGTATGTGGCAAATTCCAGGCATAACTTGTTGTAGCAAGCATGGATCATTAGCGGATTCTTCAGTTGAATATCGTCCTAACTCCCGTCATGATTTTATTGCCCCTACTCCACATAACTGTAATATAAATCCACAAGGAAGTATCAATGAAGATAATAGGTTCCTCATTTCTAAAATATCTGAGCTTTTATCCTTAGCTGAACAATCTTCTCCGACTTTTGAGCAGTGGACTGCTTTTTATCACGGTTTAGCTCGATCTAGTAACTGTATAAGAGGGTCTAAACATATCGATCATCTTCGTATACTAGAAAAGGTGGAAAACAGATGGTCATTAGAGTTTTTGGAAACGAACAATCTTCATAGACTTAACAGTGAAACAGGTTGGCTTCGCGGTATTTTTCGTAAACATCGTAAATCGTTCAGTTATCTTGAACATATTATCGCTATTAGTTCATTATTGAAGCAAGAATGGACTTTTGAAGAAATAATAATGCAGGTGAAAAGCCAGAAAACTACCCTATCTGGTAAAATTACAAAAGCGAAAAATACCATAAAGCCTGATAGTGAATTGGTAAAGTCAAATCGAAACCTATGGTTAGACTTGATTAAAGAAAACCAGTCTATCAAAGGTGCTAGAAAAGTTAATAAAGCTCTTTATGCATGGCTATATCGTAACGATAAGACATGGTTTATGAATACAAACAAAAACTACCATCAACGTCACATACCTAAAGGATTCACTGTAGATTGGCAAAAGCGAGATAGCGAGTTTGTGAGGTCTTTGATCAAAATAAACGATCACACATGTTTCGACTTAACATTACCTCGTAAATCAAAAAAGTGGTGGATGAATCAAACTGATTCAGTCTCAATGATTGAGAAGAATCAAGATAAGCTACCTTTAGTCTCAGCATTTTTGGACAGATATAGTGAAGACGTTAGTAACTATCAAATAAGACGGTTAAGCCAGGTATTAATTGATAGTATATCGAACAATCAAACTTTACAGCGCTGGGAGATATTACGACTGGCTAAATTGAGTGATGAGCGAATTACTCCTGAGTCTAGTAGGTTTCTAGAGCATGCATACAGTATTACAAATATGCGAATAAACAAGGTGAGTATATGATCGCTAAAGGTTTCCCTGAAGACTCGAAAATAATGTACGTTGCTAATATTTTCAAGTTTAAACACTTGAAGACATGGAATCTTGAGCTATACGTAACAAGCACTAGCCAAAATCAAATATTACATACTAGACTATCAAATCTACCAGCTCTCGCGAAAAGAAGAGTCATAAACCCTTCAGATGGGCAGTCTCGTAAAGGTGGCTACCCATTTGTTTTGAGTAATGTCTCTACTGCTAATTGGCAAGTAGGCATTGATTCAGAAAGCGGCGGTAATACCTTTGTGTTTGACTATATCAGACCAGATGAGTCAACAGTAACGGTCCATATACCTCAGATTGAGTTTGCACGAGTGTTATTTTTTCATAATGCCTATCTTGCTCGAAACTGTATTGATCACGGATTACTCAGTAGAGAGTTTTGGATTCAAGACATGCCAGATGATTCAGTATTGGTAAATGTTTTGCCTATAAGCTCTCTACCTTTAAAAACTTTTGATCACGAAGGACAGAGACGCTTACTGGCTTGGATACTAATAGATGAAAATGCGCGTTCTTCCTATGAAAGTATTGCCAAAAATTTTATTGAAGAAGTTCAGGAAACTGAAGACAAGAAAACATGGTGCTTTAAATTTAGTCCGCCACGGCTTGATAATCTCTCACTAGACACTAGAGGTTGGATGCACAAGGATACTGGCAATTACTATGTTCATGAAATTATAGGGATCAGTAATATTCTCTCCTCTTTGCCCAAAAAAGTGCCATTTTATAGTGAGAAATTCAAAGCTGGTACGAGAGGCGGCGGTACAAGTAACGTAGCTAAGCCAAATGGTTCAGTAAGTAGTGATACTATTGATGATCAGCAAGAAGCAGATATTGACACTAAACCGAAAACGATAGAGGTGCCAACAACTTCCTTTAGCTTTGCAACTCCAATAGAAACTCGAAAAGTTGTCAAAAAAAGAGTTCCAGGCGCACAAGGAGCAGAGACTGAAGATTATGAAGAGTTAGTAGAACTAGATCTTGCTACAGATGAGGCCACGATTGACGGCACAGCATGCCAAGCGGACTTCTCTGGGCTTGATGATGACAGCGATGTTTTAGAACTGTATATGCAACGATTTGAAGCCTTTAAGCTACTAATCAAGAGGCTATCAGAACGACCTAAGACTGACTGTACTGAAAAACTACATTTTTTACCTGCTGTTGGGCGCTCTAGGCTACATAGAACGATGGACGGCAATAGACGGTCTTTACTTGAAGTAAGAGTCAAAACTGACACTTCTCAGTTCGTCATTTTAGAGATAGATACTACTGACAACTCTAAGCCAATATCGACCTTAATAATAAAAATCAATGATTTAGATTACTGGGACGATCATATGGATGAGTTTCTGAGCTTAGTTGTTAAGAGATCACTGCGTTGGCCTAAGGCCAGTTATTTAAAAAAATTTGACGATGTGTACACCTTGAACCATCCTAAAAGTATGCTCGAACTTACTGAAAGTAGTGACGATTTTATACGATGGCAAAAGCGATTGGATACAGTTCTAGGTTTGGCTGAATGATTGCGGATGCTTAATATAAAAAACGAGCATAATTATATAATTTTCATTGAATGAGTATTTTTGTCACTCTTAAAAAAATCTCATCAGTTTCATCACTTGCTATAGAAGCAACAGCCGTCATACCCCAAAATAATTCACCAAATAGCTCAATAGCTATCAGTAGGTGTTCAGCTGATAAATTAATGCTTATGAATTTAGAAGGTATATGCAAGCCCTCATTATTTCGACTAAAATATAAAGCTTTTTCTCTAAGAGATGAGTATGTCCCTATTTCATAATTCGTGATTATTTCTTCAACTCTCTCTTTACCAATACTATGATGTAAACGCTCAGAAGAAAGAAATAAAGGGTCTATAGAGATCCTATGCTTTTTGCTATGATTAAATAAAGGATCCTTTGACCTTTTCACTATCTGTTTCGTTTCCAGCTCTCCTCTTGAGCGCATGTGACCAGAATGAACTTTAGCGATTTCTTCGAATACGGTAATAGATAAAAATAGCGAAGGTGCTGCACTGTCAGTCATTAATAAGGTATATGAAACTTTTATCAAATCAAAAATATGCATAATAGCAGCGTTATACTCATCTCTACCATGCAGTCCTGTATAACCGTCAGAAACTGATAAAGATGCTTCGTATCCTATATGGTGACCCGTACTTTTCACTATGTGAATCTCCATGACTTAGTATCAATTACAACTGCGAAGACCTTCAATAGCTTTCAGTATTTCGCTATATCAGACTAATAATAAGACCCTTCTCATTTTTCACTTTGAATATAGTCAAGATATTGCTTTCGCTTAAGATATTCCAGGTTCATCATATACTGCCCCATATACTCAAAATCTGGGCGATGATCTTCTTTAACAGGTAACATGACTTTATCTCTTGAAATGCGCTTGTCGTTGATCTCTCTGTTAAAATTGTATTTATCAGACAACCTGTTAGTTAAAGTCGCTATAAAAAGGTAAATAAAGCGGTCAAACTGATCATTCTGCAAATGGGTCACATGATCACTTGCAACAAATTTGTATGGTTGATAAAAGCTTGCACCAACGCTTCCACTGTTTGCGACTGTTAAACAATTTGAGAATATACGAATGCCATCTTCATTCCCAATGAAATCGTTAACACCGTTATTCAAGGAGGTTGAAGAGACATAAGGATGATGCCCTTCTATCTGATTGGCTTTAGTGAGACGCTTACCACGCTGAACAATTTTAAAAATATCTTTTAAGAAAAACTCGTGCCATTCTTTATTTTCAAGCTTTACAATATTTTGGGGTTTTAGCTTTGCCAATTCTTTTCGGCAAAACTCAACATACTTAGCTTTTTTCCTATCAAGTAAGGTTTTTGTATAGTTTTCCATGAACTGCCAGTTTAACTCGCCTTGATTCAGCGATGGCAGCATAACCTTTTGACGGCTTAAGCGTTTTTCATTGAACTTGTAACCATATTGATATTTTCCCTTTTGCATTAAGATTGCACTTTTTAACGACAAGTAATGGTATTTATTACCATCTACTTGCTTTAGCGACAATCGCTTAACATCATCAGAGAAAATGGCTGTATATGGATGGTAAAAGTTCTCAACAACACTGCCGTTGTAATTAACTCCCAAAACATTTGCGTCTTCAGAACGGTTTGTATCTGACACAAAATTTGTAATCCCATTATTTGAGTCAGTTGCCCCAATAAATGGTTTAAAACCTGATGACATATCTGCCTTGGTTAACCTGACACCAGATTTTATTACAGCAAAGTCCTCGATAAAAAACTCGTGCCATTCAACATCTTTAAGGCTTAATGACATATCAAGCCTCCTTCGAATCGTCAGATTTAAATAGATATTCTCGATTTTGCATAATCATAGAGAACTCAAATGTCAGATAATCGCCTATGGTTTTTTCAAAATCAGCATCAGTTGGGAGTTCATCATTGAAATAATAAAAGCTGTGAAGCCACTCATCGTCTGCTTCAATTGCTGTTTTTACACAGAATTTACTTTCCGCTTCTATTCGGTCAAACCAGACATCTAAAAGGTGTTGCTTCTTATCCTTAGCTTGCTCTGTTTCGATCAACCCAATATGAGGACTCACTTTAAACCCGTCTTCTCTAAAATCAATAAACTTACACTCTTTGTCCTCTGGGTGCGGTTCACCAGCAGTAAAAATTGCGATACATGGAATAGTTCCCACACCATAGAATGTATCCTTATTGAGTGAAATTACGCCCTCCAAAGTATGTTTCTTGAGAATATTCGCCTTTATTGAGTTTTCTTCTTTAGATTTTCCCGTTAAAGAAGATTGTGGAATAATCACAATCGCACGACCGCCATCGACCAATGAGTTCAGTAAATGTTCTGTAAAAGCTATTTCATACAAATCTGGATTTTTCTTTGAGCCTTGTGAGTAAGGCGGATTCATCATTCCTACGGTAGCGCCCTTTAATTGTAGTTTATTAGGGTCTTCGTTTAGAAAGTTATGGTTAATTAAATTGCTTTTACCATCACCTCTTAAGATCATATTGGTTGTAGCAATGGTGAACATGTAGGGTTGCAACTCAAAACCGTGCAATTGTTTTTGGCGGATATTTTTCTTAAGATTATCGTTTTCTGTTTGTGCAAGCATGTAATGCATGGCAGCTATTAAAAATCCTGCCGTTCCTGCACAGGGATCGAGCACAGTATCATTCGGCTTAATATCAACCAGATCACAGAATAGGTCGGTAATATGTTTGGGAGTTAACACGATTCCTAGCGTCTGCCCATCACCGCCAGAGTAAGACATAAACTCACCATAAAAGCGTCCTAAATAGTCTTCAGAAGAGCTTGTATATTTAATGCTTTTATAAATTTTTTCATGCAAAAATTCGGTGAAATGCTTAAGAGGGGTTTTATTAAGCGTATTATTTATTTCATTTAGGATTTGTGTGTCTTTAATGATTGAGAACTGGCTAAGAATTTTATCTCTTTTAACATCAGGAGCAACCTTTGAACGCTTTAGGTTCTTTTCAATAGCACCGTATATTTTCTCGCCATCCGTGTCAATTTCATCTCCAGCTAAGAAAGTGACATCAAAACCGCCGAATTCCGCTTCTCTAAGAGCCAATAAAATACCTGAGACAATTAGCGGCTTGTCGATATCTTTTAGGTTTCCGTAATTTCTCAAATCTTCATGTAACTCTGAGGCATCACGTAATATCTCAGCTAGCTCCTTTTCTTGGTCAGTATCCTCTTGTAGCACTTCTCTTGTATAGTATTCAATAATATTTTTTTCATTGAATGAGATAAAAGATTCAACTTCTGGTAACTCACGGTAATATTCGGTTTCATCAATAAAATACGGACTGATTTTATGTTTCTTTTCATCTCCAGAGATACCAAAAGCGATGACCTTCTTGTAAGACGTGTTTTGAGCTAAATGTTGACCGTAAAAGAGAGCTCCATTAACAGCAAAATCTTTAATATCCTTAACTGTCGTACTAATCAGACCTTTTGAGTCAAGCTTTACATGCTTAGAAACATCAGCCTTGTTCTCAAAAACAAGGATGAAATCTTTCACGACTCCAACAAACTCTGGAAAACCTACTTTCCCAGAACCACTTTTAGAGGCAGTTTTTAAGGCAAGATCGATTTCAAGAATAGTGCTACCTTGGGGTTCAAGTTCCATATCTGCTTCTTTCAATAAACTGTGAACCCATAAATCTGTTTTTGCTTCTTTCTTTGCCATTTCTACGCACCAGTCCGTTTTAAGAAATGAAGTATAGCATAAGCCTCAATACTGACTCTCGCTTAGAAATACAGAGTATCATGGAGCAAATTAAACACGTAACTGTATTAAGCAAAATCCCTAAAAACTCCATTAGAGTAGCAATATCAGATAGTGGCACGTATTCATCTGACTTTTCTTATGTCGTTGAAATTGATAAAAGCCAAACGCTCAATTTAATTATTGAAACCAAAGACACTGCATCGCCTGAGAGCAGAAAAAAACCGAAAAATTAAGCATGCTGAACGGTTCTTCAATCAGATGGAAGCAGACGGACTTAGCATGAGTTTTAGCACAAAGTTTCAAGATGACTTAATAAGGGATAATATTAAGCAAGCCTTGAATCAATTGACTTAACCGAGTATAAGTTTAAGTCAAATAGATAAAAATCTCGTTTTTTATCTTTATGAATATTTAAGTGTTATTCTATAAACTTGAGTCTACAGCATTTGATTAAAAGGATTTTTATGACTGAATACGGAAATATCATTAAAGTAAGAGATGATTATAAACCAACTTATTTCAAAAAAAGTTCAGATGTTATAGAAGCTGAATCTACTATTAGCAAGAATAATCAAAAAGTTAAATTTATACCTGATCCACAGTCTGAAGCTCCTTGGCTCAACGGGTCTAAAGAATTCAATCATAAAGATTTGCGGTCTCGTATTGAACCTTGGCTTACTGCTTTATTTCAATCTGAACATCTTTCATTACTCGCTGGTGCAGGGATAACGCATGCTATTCATTATATCGCTGTCAATGCCTCTGCTGCAGGTATGTCTAAACTAGACTTGGAAACTTATGGGGAAGAGATAGATGAGGCTGCTAAGAAATCTTCGGAAGCCTCAGGACGTGAAGAAGGTAATATTGAAGACCAGTTACGTGTGGCTAATGAGTTGCTTAGAGGTCTGGAGGTACTTAATGATGATAAGGCTTCAGCATTAAAGGAGGAACTTGAAAAAGGATTGCAGAAGTTTGCTGACTCTATACTTAAAAGTGAACAAGGTATCGCTACAGCTCAGGAGCATAATCGTGAGTTGGCATTTAATACTTTGGTTACTTTTCTAATGAGCTTTGCAAGTCGAACTGGAGTGCGAGATCGTTTAAATATATTCACTACAAATTATGACCGACTTCTTGAAACGGGTGCAGAAATTGCAGGTATCCATTTAATTGACCGATTTATAGGCAGTATTTCTCCTATATTTAGATCATCTAGATTAGATATAGATCTGCATTATAATCCTCCTGGAATACGTGGTGAACCCAGATATCTAGAAGGAGTAGTGAGGTTTTCAAAACTACATGGTTCCATTGACTGGCTACAATATGGTAATGATATTAGAAGATTAGGATTACCATTTGGAGCATCATCTGTAATGCCATATCTTGATGTAGCAGGATTTCCTGATATGACAGCTCATAAAATGATGATTTTTCCTAATGCAGCTAAAGATCAAGAAACAGCAAATTATCCATATGTTGAGTTATTCCGTGATTTAGCATCGGCTGTTTGTCGTCCAAATAGTACTTTGGTCACCTATGGTTATAGCTTTGGAGATGAACATATCAATCGTGTAATTAGAGATATGTTAACTATTCCGTCTACTCATCTTGTTATTATTTCCTTTGACGATCCTTTGGGTCGAATCATGAAACTATATGATGAATGGGGTCGCCATTCACAAATTAGTTTGCTAATAGGTCCCGAACTGGCTGATATAAAAAATTTAACTCAGTATTATCTGCCAAAAGCAGCCATTGATAAAACTACTTCTCGCATGACAGAACTTCTTAAACAGCGGTTGCCAAATGTAAAAGAAGAAAAACCTTCAGATGTTGAGTTAGATTCAATTGGTCCAGTTATGAGGAGTTCGTAATGTCAATATCTCCAGTTGCTTACGCAGAGTCATTGAGAGTTGGTACTGTTGATTTTGTATCTCCAGATCAAATCAAGGTACTTATTGATATTGAAGCTCCCGATGGAACAGCTTTGAATACTGGTACGCCTCGCCCATTTCCAAGAGTTAACGGGTATATGCTTATTCCAAGTGATTCAGGCTATCTTGTGGGTCAAGTAGAATGGATAACAATTGAACGATCACAATACCCGAAGAGACGAGGATTGCAGGATTTTGGTCTTATAGACTTACCTTATCCTTTAAGAAAAATGAGTTTAAACCCTTTAGGATGTTTGATTTTTGACGAAACAGATAGTTGTGGTAATGAACATTATAAATTCGTACGTGGTGTAAAAGGTTATCCAAGTGTTGGTGTGCCTGTACTGCTGCCTACCAAAAGCCAGCTCAGAGACATCATTGAATCAGGAGCAAATAGACGAGTTTTGATAGGTACAAGCCCTTTAGCTAATGATGCGAAAGTAATGATTGATCCTGACAGATTGTTTGGTAGACATTTAGCGGTGTTAGGTAATACAGGCAGTGGTAAGTCTTGTTCTGTAGCTGGTTTAATTCGTTGGTCACTTGATGCTGCTAAAAAGGCTAGAACTGACGATAATGAACCTAATGCAAGATTTATTGTGTTAGATCCTAATGGTGAGTATGCAAAAACCTTTGAGGACTTAACCACAGCTAAGATTTTTAAAGTTGATGCTTCTACATCAGACTATACTGAAAGCAGCATAGAAGAAAGTGCGTCAGAGGCTTTAAAAGTACCATTGTGGTTCTGGAATAGTGCCGAATGGTGTGCATTTACTCAAGCAAGTGCAAAGACACAGCGTCCAACATTAATACAATCATTAAGAAACGTTCGAGAGGGCGTTTTCCAAGAAGGTTTAACCGCTAGTCAGGAGATGCGTAGGTATCTTCGCAACTTAATGTCAATAATTAATATTGATAAAAATAAAGGTGCTCCTTATAGTGGTGGCGGTCCCGCAAAAGGCTTTAAGGATAAACTGATTCGTCTGGCTGAAACTATAAGAGTTGATGAATCATTTAGTGGACAGGAGAAAATTGCCCAACAAAGACTTAAAAGTCATATTGATCAGCTAGTTTGTAGTCATCCAGGTGAGTGGCCGTCCATATTTACAATTGATGAGTTAGATTCTTTATTACGTATTCTAGCTGATACTCATAGTGTATTTGGGGGTCAATCTACTGACGTTTTACCAATCGATGCAGACATTCCTAGAAAATTTGAAGGTGATCAGCTTCTTAGGAGTATTGAGGCAAATGCTGAACTTTTGAAAGTAACAGATCATGTTGAGACTCTACTGATGAGAGTACGTTCAATTCTTTCAGATACTAGAATGAAGTCTATTTCAAGTGATACAAGTATAGAGTTACGTGAATGGCTAGCAAAGTATATCGGAGATAACCAAGCCTCAAATGGTTCGGTGACAGTTATAGACTTATCTTTAGTACCCGCTGATATTATTCATGTTTTAACTGCTGTTATTGCTCGGATAACGTTAGAGTCTTTACAAAGATATCGTAAACTAAATAATGGAAAAACACTTCCCACGGTGTTAGTCATGGAAGAGGCTCATACATTTGTAAAACGTTATAAAGATGATAGTGAGTATCATGGCTCTGCTGAAATATGTTGCAAAGTATTTGAAAAGATAGCTCGTGAGGGACGAAAATTTGGTCTTGGCATGGTTTTGTCCTCACAACGTCCAAGTGAGTTATCTCCAACTGTATTATCTCAATGTAATAGTTTTCTCTTACACCGAATCAGTAATGAAAGAGATCAAGAGTTGGTACACAAGCTTGTTCCTGACAACTTAAGAGGTTTGTTGCGAGATTTACCAGGGTTGCCTTCAAGAAATGCGTTTTTACTAGGATGGGCTTCTGAGCTACCAGTTTTAGTTGAAATGAATCATTTACCAGAAGGCCATCGCCCAAAATCAAATGATCCAGATTATTGGGACGTATGGACAGGTAAAAATTCTAAAGGTGAAGAGATACAAAGAGATGTTGATTGGAAGCAAATTACCGATGATTGGCAGCAGTTAGTAAACAATGTTGAAAATGACGATAACTAGGATGATCTCGGACTATTAAACTAGATCATTTATGTCAACTCCTAAAGCCTCACAGATCTCATAGGCCTTTTTGAGCGTGATGTTCTTCTCACCACGCTCAATATTTCCCATATAGCTTCTATCGATTCCTGCTAATTCAGCCAGTTTTTCCTGAGATATTCCTTTATTTCTTCGTACTTCACGAACACGCTTTCCAAAAGCTATGATGCGCTCATCTGTCGTCATCTCATTAACCACTGCTAAAAATAGCAATACTCACAGTAGTCAACTATAATATCCACGGGATATAGTCGGTATTATGAGGTGAGTATGAAAACAAAACTAGAGTATCAGCCAGGTATTACAGAGCTTAATAAGCTTGTCTGTGAGAAGTACTGGTTACGTGAGAGCGATAAACGAAGTGGCTATATATATACTTGTAAAGAGATAGGTCAGGAGTTTGGCCTTAAACATCAAGACATACCCAGTATTGTTAAAGCAAATGCTCATCTTGTTGTACTAGACTGCCAATGCATAGAATGTAGTAAAACTAAGGTTTGCTATACTCGTTCACAGCTGACTCAATTAAAACCTGATAGTTGGCGTTGTGACAGTTGTTGGAAAGTGCTTCAAGAAAGAAGAGAACAAGAGTATCTAGAGTATCGGCTTGAACAAAAGCGTTTAGAAGAAGAACGAAAACAAGCGGCTCTCCAGTATATTAATGATTACAGAGGTACTCAATTAACTGAGGTCCCGCCAATAACTGAGCTTAATGAAGTAGATAAGCTTTTACTTGCTACAACGATAGAAAGCTTAGGCGCAGAAAATCTAAAAACTACGATCTCTCTGCGCGATAATATATCACTATTTTTATCACCGTTCTTTGGATTAGATGAAAAAATACTTCACCATCTTTTCAAGCTAAATCTGCTTTTATTGGCTCCTGAAGAGAGCTATGAATATATTAGTGTTAATAAAGAGCAAGAATTAGAGATTGATTATTATCAGGCAACTTTTGAGTTTGCTTATGACACTAATGACCTGACTAAGATAATAGTAGATGCTAAATCCAAAAAGAATACTAGTGCTTTAGTCAGCAATACTCAGTTTGAGATGTGGTGTCAGCAAATACAGCTAGGAGAGTGCCTAAGCTACTTGATTACTAGGGCAAAACTAAACAACTTGGCACCGCCTATTGGTGAAAAGCTCATTAGCTTACTTAGAGCTTGTTTAGCTGAATGTTCTGTATCTGTTATGCACTATATAATCTATAAAGCGGTTGAAAGTGCTGCTGCCTTCGTGCAAAAACCGAATATTACTAGAAAGCATGCATCAAACTCTATTTCAGGTAATATCGAACGGGTTTTCAGTAAGATATCTAGTGGTAGTTGGTATCCTAACAAGTCTTATCGTGACGCTAGTCACCCCCAGTCTGCTATGGCAAAAGTATTTTTTGATTACGTGTTTGGAATAGAGGATTGTGGTTTTCATTACACTCTCGATGAGCTGTTTAACCCTTACAAACCGCAGCAGGCTATTGGACAAGTGGGTTATGCCACTCTAGGAAGCGCTCAAAGTACTAACTACTCAATCACAATCAATGATTTGAATTAGTGTAAAACACAAAGAACCAAATCTAGTATAAGTTCCTCATACTAAGGCCAAATACTAAGTGTATTTGGCTTTTTTAATAACTCTAATAATAAATTAGAAAGTAATGCGACAACAGTTGTCGTATATTGTTGAGTTATTAATAAGAGCTGATGCCTAAAGCACTTAATAATACGATAATATTGATATGATTGTAGACACTCATAATAAAAGTGAAATGAAGTAGACTGAAATAACTCAAGAATTTAAAACTTGGTTTTATATATTATAGAAAGGATTAAAGATGCTGAAAACGGATGAAGCCTTAAGCATAGCAAACGAAGACAATACGAAACCAGTTATAAAAGATATCAATAAGCTTCTACGTGTCGCATTAATCAACAGTTACCCTAAAGGTCAAAGCCACCTTATTGAAGTTGGTGATAACACAATCATTACGGGGCGCAATAGCGCAGGCAAAACTACCCTGATGGGAGCAGTCATTCCTTTTTTTGGCACTAGATTGAGTGAGGTTTCTAAAAAGAATGAAGCGGTTAAAAGCTTTATTGACTTTTATCTTCCTTATGATGACAGTTACTTGGTTTATGAATACAGAAGACAGGGCGAAAAAAAATGTGTGATCCTGAGGCGGAGCAGTGAGGGGCAACAAATTTTCAACTTTATCAATGCTGGATACAATGAAACCTGGTTTGTCACAAAAGATGCTACCAATCAGCGAAGATTTAGGCAGTTTGAAGAAGTTAAAGGCATAATCGAATATCAAGGTTTTAACGTCTCAAATAATATCAAGCAGCTGGCTTACGAGGCTATCATATCTAATTGTCCTAATAGACGCTTAAAAGCCTCTATTCGTTCATCTAAAGCTCTACAAACTATCAATGCGCTTCGTCCTGATTACTCACTGGCTGTCGGTAGAGGTAGCTTCTACGGGTTTTCCTTAATCGCTAGCAATATTCTAAAAAGTAAAATTGAGTTTGATCAAATATGTGAGTTTTTGGTTGAAGCAATGAAGACAGAAAATAAAGTTCAGAATAATGAGATTTCTATAGATTCTCAAGGGGTTGATACCAATAAGTGGCTTTCAGATCGCAATTCATGGAATGAGGTTGAGCAACTTAGAAGTAAGTTTAACGAACTAGGCCAGTATGTTGAGCAAAATGCCTCTAATCAAAACGCCCTATCGATAATAGTTAAAACGCTCAGAGGCTTAGTCAAAGCCTTTGATACAAAGATTGCAGAAAATAAAACCATTGAAGATGATCTCAAATTAAAAGTTGAAGCCCTAGAGCAAGCAATTACCAAGATTAAAATTGCTTGGGATAAAGAAAAAGGCCAGTTGCAGAATGAAATTGATGATCTGAGCTCTAAGATATTGAAGCTTGAAAGAGCGAAACGAGATTTTGAAGAGGGTGTACCTGGACATCATCAACCATTGGCCATATTACAAAATATGATTAGAGAGGTCTCGTCACTTGAAGAACAAATAAAGCACGAGAATGAGCTACTCAAAGCTCTACGCAAAAACGAGGAAGATGCCACTAAAGTCATTGAAAACATTAAAGAGCAACTTGCTAAAGACTTGAAGCAAATAGAGTCTAAAAAAAATGGTTTAGTTTCTCAACAAGCGTTAATGCTACAGCAGATTAAAACAGGTTACTACGAGTCTCTTTCAAACCTAGGTGATGATAAGGCTGCTAAGCTTAACCTTATTAAAAAAGAGTACGAAATCAAGTCTAGTGCCATCAAGGAAAAACATACCCAGCTTATTATCGATAAGAATAACCTGGAATCAGAATTAAAAAATGTTAAATGTAGCCTCGAGCTTGCCAAGGAAATGGAGAGCTTAAAGATAAATTTAGACAATGCTAAAACTCAACTTAATCAGGACATAAAAAATCAAAGAACAGCTGAAAAATATCTAGATGAGGCCAGTAAGGAATATGAAAAACTACAAAGAGAGCATGAACGCTTATTAAACGATATCTCTGATAAGACCTCTGATATTGATGACCTCTATGATTTACTCAAAGATGACACATTACTCAGTTTCCTATTGAGAAATGAAGCCGATGAAGTGCTTTCGCCTTTGATAAATCAGATACGAAAAAGTATCGACCCATCCCTATTCAACCGCTCTGACCTATCACCACAGTGGCTTGCACCTAAAGAATTAGACATCGAGACTCTGTATGGGCTGTATCTTGATACATCAAAAATAGACACTACTAATAATCCTAAAAAACTACTTACCCTTGAAAGTATTACTGAGCAAAGACTTGTGTTAGAGGATGAGATATTAGAACGTAGAACTAATATCTCATCGCTCGAAAAAACAATTCATCAAGCCAAGCTTACTAAGAAAAAAGCCAATGAAGATGTCTATAAGGCAAATACCAATGTGGTTAACACTGAAAAAGATATCGAAAATAAACAAGCGACGCAAAAACAGCTAGAAATAAGAGCTGAAAACGAAATTGAAGAAGCTAAGAGTAGGATTGAGAACCAATTAAACGAAATTAAAAATAAAATTAATGACCAAATATCAGCTTCCGAAACTGTTGATACCAAAATAAACATCTCTGAGCAGAAGATAGTAAGCCGTCACAAATTGGCTATTGAACAACTGGAAGAAGATAAGAAAAAAAGAGAACAGGCGGTAAAGCAACAATATGTTGAAGAACTTGAAGGCTTGAAACTTGAAGCTGATCAGTCTCAAGAGCGTCATGATAGGGCTATTGATGAAAATGGCTACGATGATAACGTTATAGCCCAAACTATAGCCAAAGTGCAGCAACTATCCACAAAGTTAGATGTTGCTGAAAAAGCCAAAATACGCGTTAAGCACTATTACGAGTTTATTGATGAAGAATATCGAGATTTACCTATACTGTTTGAAAAACGCAATGGTCTATCAATTAAGCTAGTGGATAAACAAGCGGCTTCTGATAAAGCTCTGATATCTAAGCAGGAGGATGCCAAATCCCTTGCCGAGAGAGCCAAGGATATTAATGGTCGAATTGATAGAGCACAAATCGATCTAATAAGCATCAAAGAAAGTCTAGGTAATGCCGGTAACGCTTTTGATAAAGCTTTGGTTGTGGATCATACCTTGCAGCCTGAATATACGGAAAATTCTTTGCAAGACTTGCATAATGCAAGCTTAGCAGTCTTGAACGATGCCAAATCTTTGGTTCGCGACACTAAAAAGAATATGGAAAAAGGTATTTATGCACTAAAGGCCATAAGAAAGCCCTTTACCGCCAATGGGTCTATGTTTGAGAGCTTAATGTCTGACAGTATCTTACTCAGTATACCTGATCAGGAAAACTGGTACATACAAGCTAAAAAGTTTAGCGACTACTTGCACAATGAGCATGAAATTAAAAAAGATACACTCATTGGCCAGTATCGAGTCACCGCTCACCAAGTTAGAGAATTTAAATCAAAGCTAGATGATGCTCATAATAGCTTGAGTAATTTTTCGAAGCGTATTAATACCAAATGCAAAGAGGTTTGTGAAAAACTAGAAGCTTTAGCCATTGAGGAGCTTCATATAGCTATAAGTTCGGGAATCAAAGAAAACAAATGGTATTCCACCTTGGCTGACTTCACTGATGCATATCAAAGATGGGCTAATGAGGACATCCATGACACAACGCGTATGCCTAATCAGGAACTGCTTTCCAAATTACAACTCGTGCAAGACTATATTGGTCAAAACCAGATGAATATCAAACTGTCAGAGCAATTTAGTTTCAGTCTAAGAATCAAACAGGTCGGCGGTGAAATCAAGGAAACCAAAAGAGCAAAGGTATTTAAAGATATGGGGTCAAACGGCACCATGCGTATTGCTCAGCTAATCATTTATATCTCTTTGCTCTCAGTTATATCAACTACATCGAGCGATGAGGTCGAGCTGAAATTCTTTATTGATGAAATTGGCGTGTTAGATCCGCAAAATACTCGTGAGTTATTAAACTTGCTACAAAAACTTGGTATATCAGCAATGTGCGCCGCTCCTGAGAATCCAGATGACGAGGTTGTCCCATTATTCGCTAATAATATTGCCTGCCATCACAATAAAACCAGAAATATGTACTCAATCTCTCAAACGGATGATATGTATATGTTGACTCAGGATTCAGAACTTGAGGAATTTGGAGTGTTTTCCTAATGAAAGAGTATGAAATACTAAGATTGTTAATGAACAATAAATTTATATGCTCTGTGAGTTATCCAGAGGCGTATAGGCATCTAAGAGATAACAAAGTAGCCTATGATCGTATGGTGTCTCAGCTACAACCATTTGGGGTCAGTCTAGTCACCCTCAGTGATGGGGAGGTTTATGCTGGTTTAAACAATATACCTAGTGACTCTGATAGAAGAGCAGTGGTTAAACAGTTTAATGAAATTTATCATGACATAGCACCTATAGTAGAAATGATTGCTTGCCTATCAACAGCCGATGAAGGCAATGTATTGACTGTTGGTGAAAATCTATGCCAAACAGAGCTGGTTTTAGAAGCAAATAATAACAAGCATTTTGCAAGTATGCTAAACGAGGTTTCTGAGATCACAGGCGCTTCTAAAAAACCCAATGACGAAAAGGTAGCTGCTCTTTTAGAAAGACTCCAGAAGCACGAAATACTGAAGTTGGTTGAGCCCAATAAAAAGATTTATCGAGCAACAGGAAAAATCGGCTATATATATGATGTATTTGATTATATTGCTGAAAACATATTAGATGAGCCCACTGAAGAGATCTTTGCTGAGCAGCAAGGGCTTAAGTTATGAGTAAAGTCAGCCTCAGGTTATCGGAAGAAACAATCAGAACACTTGGTAGAGCTGTAACTGATAAAGCTGATTTGATTTATCAAGCCTACTCTCCTAATGGCTGTTATGAGTTGGTCAACGATAAACATAAACAGTATCAGATATTACAAGACAGTGGTGTTATCAGTATCAATCCTAATAACATTACCCTAGGCTCAAACTTTACAGCAATCTTAAAGAGTCTGGATAGAAAGTCTCGTAATGCAAATATTGCTCCCGATATTGAACTGTCTAAACATCAGATAAGTAATGAGGTTGCCCTAGCGCAAATACAGTCAGATTCGTTTGAAGATGAAAGTGAAGAGATGATGCATTTGGCTAATATACGAGATATCTGCATCTCCATCGCTGAATATCTTGGACGTGAGATGGCTGATATTGAGTATGTTATCAACTCTGATCTAAACAACACATCAAACGTTAAGGTAAAAAGACAGATTCTTGAAGGTTTAAATAAAAAGATCAAACTCCAGCTCGAAAAAATAGAGATATTAAGTCGCGATGAACTCCGTAAACTACACGGCGAGTATACGCCAGCGGCAGCTATACTGAATGAGTATTTGGCGGATTCTATTTCTAGATTTAATATTGAAATGGGAGTCCACTTACAAAAAATACTGATATTAATTGATAAGTTAAAAAAAGAGCAAGATAAAAAAAGCAAGAGGCTTTGGCTATTACGCAAGGCTTTAAGAAACAATCAACTTGCTCCTGAAAAGATAGATATTGAATATAACGATATTGTAGATAAAGGCTTAGCTTTTGGTGGTATGGCTTTGGCTGGCACTTTGCACAATATTGAAACTGTAGATGACAGCGAATTTCTTTTCTCGGTGGTAAGTAAAATTAGCAACAAAAATCCTAAACGCAAGAGTGATAATTTATATAAAGGTGAGTATGAGGAGTTTGACCGAGAACATAAGAAACCACCACCCTCCCCTGAAAAATTGCTTGTTATGCAGTATATGGCAGATAATTGCGACATGCCTTTTACTAAGGCCTTATCTGTCAGGGAGTACTGGGATTTGTCAGGTTTGAAGCGCAAGATACGCTACAAAGCCTTTTTAGCCTTGTTCTTAAAAGTAGCAAAGAGTGATTTTATCAACGACAGGATCATTAAATCTAAAGGTCAATTTAACTATAAAGTTTATTTAAAATCACTAAACCTTTCTGATACTTGCGACACACGCTATGTCATCGATGCTAAATATATAAAGTTTAATAGAAACGAAGAGTCGCCATCAAAGGACCAGATATGGAAGTAGACCTAGAAAAATCCTTAAATACAGCGGGTAAACTTGATTACTTGAAGGAGAAGATGATACTGGGGGTGAAATTCGCTACCTATCGAAGCCCTGACAATATCCTTGTATTATTGGTGTCTTTTGACCCCAGTATTGGCTACACAGAAAATGGAAAAGTGATCATTAATATGGGTGGCTGGGGCCGTATTAGAGAGATCGTAAAAGCTCAAACAGGGATAGACCTACTCAGACACAATTTAAATGAGCTAAAAAGTAAAGACCGTGTAGATAACACAGCTATCACAACTAACGATAAATTATTAAGTAAAGCACCTACCAAAGGCTTTCTTGAGTGTCGTCTACTAGGTAGTGAAGAACATATTATTAAGGTATCAAACAACTACACGCATAAGCAAACTCAAGAGAATGCCTATTTAGGTGTGGAAATTAACGACCTCATTGATTGGAATATCGATAACATTATAATCATAGAGAATTTTAATGCATTTTGTAGATTTAATGAGCAGCATGCCAAGCTAGTAGAAGGGTTGACTGGCGCAGTAACTGTGCTTGCCTATCGAGGTCATAACAATAAAAATATAACTTCTATATTGAAAGCTTTAGCTCAAAAAGACTGTAAACGCTATATCTTTGCTGACTATGACTTGGCTGGTCTGAAAATAGCTGAATCGATGTCAAAAACCCTCAAAGCTCACGGATATATACTACCCAACAAACCTTGGATGCAGACTGAAAAATATATTGAAATGACGATTAAAGAAAATCGTAAGAAGCAGTCATCTATTAAGATAAGCTTACCTAGCTTAACCCCCTACTTTGAACATATCCGTGACAAGTATTTAGCAGTACCACAAGAGACTCTTATAGCGAGAAGAACTCAACTGAAGGTCATTGATATTTGAGCTGATTCATATGAATATGTAGGGCTCATTGTGTCCACTGAGGTCTAAATTAGCCCTTGTATAATACTTAATTTTCGCATTCAACTAATAATATATAAGGTGGGTATGATGCTAGAAGTTGATTTTTTTAAGCAAAGTGGTGTTTACTTCCGAATAATTGGTAACTACTTTCTACTAGGGGATGGGACGAATGGTCACATTAGAGATCTAAAAGAATCAGTAGAAGAGCTTTGCGAAGCAGTTTATTTTATAACTGAAATAGACTGGGCACCTATAGATAAATACTTAGAGGACAACAAAAAAAGTTACGGAAAGTTTGAAGAATGGAATAAAACAGCATCCGAGCTACCTGAGGATGATTGGAGCGCTTTACATTGGGCATCACTATTAATTGAACAGCAAAAGGGGATGGTTGAGCTGTCTAAATCCTCAAGAACTGAAGTTCGTCAAATGGTAGCTCATGCTGGTTATTGCTTAAGTTATCTCGCTAATGATAAAGATGATAGCGTACGTAGAGAGGTAGCTGAACAAGGTTATAATTTATCAGGCTTTATAAAAGATCGCTCTTATTATGTTAGAGAAGCTGTTGCTGAGCAGGGTTATGGTCTAGATGTATTATATAAAGACAAAATAACTGCTGTTAGAGTAGCTGTAGCAAGGCAAGGGTATAGGCTAGATGTAATGATCGAAGATAAGTCGCCTTATGTTAGAGCGGAAGTAGCTAAGCAGGGATATGGAATTGATAAGTTATCGAATGATAATAGTAAAATTGTTCAACGAGCAATTAAAGAATATGAGATGAATTAAGATAGAACCTGTATAGGCATAGGTGATATAAAACCCCAGAAAGTGCTTAAAACATTAGTTATTCAGCTAAGATCAATGATTTGAATATAGTATAGATTAGTACTTTCTCAGTATGATACTTTATTACTCCAAAATGCAACTTAAAGTTCTGATTACTATCATCCAGTATGATATTTTATTATTTTTAGTGTTAATTCATAAGTAGCAAAATCAATACTTTACGAGTATCTCAGTATGATACTTTATTACTCACTGACAATCAATTATTTACTTTTTGCACCGAGTCCTTCGCTATCTGGTAAGAATAAGATAGCGAAGGATTTTTTTGTGAATAACGAAATAGAAAAATATCAGTAATTTATATAATTCAATCACTTATATAATTACTGTATCTACAGTATGGACAATGAGAACATGGATATCGAAAGCGGCACCGCCAATCAAATCACTAACCAAATAGAAATAATCTATGAAGATGAATTCCTGGTGGCAATTAATAAAGAGGCTGGTCTATTGGTGCACCGCAGTTGGCTGGATAAAGGCGAGACACGCTTTGCCATGCAGCTCACCCGTGATGCGGTAGGTTGTCATGTATTTCCGGTGCATCGGTTAGACAAGCCTACATCGGGCGTATTATTGTTTGCCAAGAGCTCAGCCGTGGCGCGCAGCCTTGGCGAGGCTTTTACTGAACACAAAGTTACCAAGCAGTATTTAGCCGTGGTGCGCGGCTATATGTCAGAACAAGGCACCGTTGATTATGCGTTGAGCTTTCAACCCGATGCCATCGCCGATAAGTTTGCTGATTTGGACAAACCCGCTCAAGAGGCGGTGACCCATTGGCAAAGTTTGGCACAAATCGAACTACCATTTGCCGTATCAAAAAAGCATGACACGAGCCGCTATAGTCTTGTGCGCTTGACACCCGAGACTGGGCGCAAGCATCAGCTGCGTCGGCACATGCGACATGTATTCCATCATATCGTGGGTGATACCAGCCACGGCGATATACGGCACACACGATTTTTTCGTACTCACTATGATTGTACGCGCATGTTGCTGCATGCTCAGACTTTAGCGCTTAGCCACCCCGTCACTGGTGAGCCGTTATTGCTAAAAGCTAAATTAGACGACCAATGGATGCGTATCTTAGAAGAGTTTTCTTGGGTGGACAGCACTAAAGATTAAACAGCGTAGGTTTTATCTTAGATAGTCATATCAAAGAAGTCGACATACTGATGCTAGATATGAAGGTTCGGCACCCTAGTAAGGACTTGAACCTTCGGCTATGAGCGTTTGGATTTTTATTTTTATTTACCGTAAGCGCTGTTATAGGAATAAGAACAGCTAATATCATATTGGCTGGCGCTTTCTTCCCATTTTCATTTTTATATTCGCTAGCACCAACCCCGACAATATCAATATCATTGCCAGCATCTTCCACCATGTCACGACCTCTCCTGTAAGCAGCACTGAGGTTGTCATACCGAATACTGGCACCAATAGAGCAAACGGCATAACCTTAGAAGCCGTATTTTGACTAAGCAGATGCGCCCACAGTCCAAAGCCTATCAGCGTTGAGACATACACGATAAACCCAAGTGATAACCAAGACTTAAGCGATGCCTCGTTAAACGTCGCCAGCTGCCATGCCTCGGTCTCAAATATGAGAGAAGATAGCGTTAAAATCACGCAAGCGATCAGACCACCCCAAACCACGAGAGCGAGAGCAGACAATGCGGATGCCTTATTCCTTCTAGTATTAGACGGAATAATAGCCCCGTCTGATCTTTGCTGCGTCGCTTGTGTTGACGCCTGTTTTGAAGCAATGTTACCAAAGCTCCAGCCTATGGCCGCAATCAAGATACAGATAAACCCAGCCAGAGGCATATCACCACCAAGGTTCAACGCGATGACGCTAAGCCCTAGCACACCGACCAGCATACCGATGATTTGCATGCGACTCACTGCCTCACCCAGTATAAAATACGCCAACAATACGGTAATAAAAATTTGAATTTGTAGCAATAGTGCCGTCAATCCTGCTGATGCCCCTAAGTGCATGGCAGTGAAGACAAAAGCATACTGCATGACAAACGTACCGATAGCATAGATAAGTAATGTACGGTTAAATTTGGGCGGCTTCAGAAAGAAAACCAGTGGCACAGCGGTAAAGAAAAAACGCAGGGCGGTGAGCATTAGCGGTGGAAAGCTTTCAAGCCCCCATGCAATAAAAGTAAAGTTCACACCCCAAATAAAAGTAACCAGTACAGCCAATGCAGTGTATATAGGAGTCATGTAGTTGGCCTAGAAAGTTATGGCTGATTATTATATTTAAAAAAAGTTTATGACAATCTCGTATTAACCATAGGATGCTTTTAGAGAGTGAGCACTACACTTACACACAATAGAACGGCAATGAGCATTAATGTTGCACCGCCTATTTTTGTAATTAACTATAGGTTATCTTGAGCTTTCCATAGATATCGACTGGCTAAAGCAAATGCTTCTGCATAGCAAAAATGGATCAGTAAGACCAGTAGGCAAAAAGCTGAAGCTAAAATTAGAAATTGAGAAAGATAGGCTTGCTCAGTATCGATAAATTGCGGAAATACAGCCATAAAAAATAAGAGAGGTTTTGGGTTAGAAAGGGAGATTAGCAAACCTTCTTTGAATAACCTATCAGTGCTTGTACCGCTAACCTCTAAGTTGCTATCAGACTCTAGGACAAATGATTTTCTCTTTCCAAAGATCATTCTGAAAAACAAAAAAGTATGCCCCAACAGAACCAGACATTTCACCCTTTAAATCCATTAATAGACCACTTAAAACAGACTGATATAACAGAACCACTCAAAATAGACTTTTGAACGATCTAAACGTTGCAGTGTAAACGCGCCAATATAAAGACTTAAACCAGCCCCTTATAAAGGAAATAGCATCCCACAACCGTTAATAACAACGCAAAGCATTTTTTCAATAATTGCGGTGATAGTATATGAGCAACTTTCGCGCCTAGCTTGGCGGTAAAAAAGCTCATGATGCTGATCCCTAAAAAGGCATAAATGTGTACAAAGCCAATGGTGTTAGGCACATCAATTCGTTGCTGCATCCCAAAAAACATAAAACCTAATGCACCAGCAATAGCAATCGGCAGACCACAAGCTGCTGAGGTGCCAACGGCTTTTTGCATCACAACACCATACCGCGTGAGATAAGGCACGGTTAAGCTACCGCCACCAATACCGAAAATGGCAGAAGCGATACCGATAACCCCACCTGCTGCGAGCTGCTTAGGTTTCGAAGGCAGTTGTGTATTAGCATCGTCGGTACTACTAGAATTGGTAGCATGATTAGCAACCTGTTTTTTGCCACCGAAAAACATCTTGTAGGCGACCCAAAGCAAAAACACCCCAACGATGAGCTGAAGATACAGCCCAGATATCTGCCCTGCAATCCCTGCCCCTAAAAAGCAACCAATCGCTAAGCCTGGTGCCAGATTTTTAAAGACAGGCCACATGACTGCGCCTTTTTTATTGTGTGCCATGAGCGAGCTGATCGAGGTGACAATGATGGTCGCCAATGACGTCCCCAATGCCAAATGCATGATATTGTCAGGGCTGTAACCCATTTGCGTAAAGACAATGAATAATAATGGCACGATAATTGTGCCACCGCCCACACCAAATAGCCCTGCAGCAAATCCTGCTAGCGCGCCTATGATTAAAAAAACGATTAATTCCACGGGATATTTACTTCTTATGTAGAGTTAGTACGATGGTTATTTTAGTTCAGTGACAATCAATCAGTTAAAAAGCCAACTTAAGCGATTTCTGCTTGATCCACTTGACCAACCCGAGAATAGGCACGATTAAAATACACCAAACTCTCCTCTTGCTCACTTTGTCTAATGGCGACCACTCGGCACATGAAAACACTGTGCGTGCCCACTTGCTGAATGTCCTCAATCTCACAATCAAAACTGACCAACGCATCTTCTAAAACGGGAGCGCCTGTTTTGAGCGGTGACCAAGAGCCATATTCAAATCGCTCTTGTGAACTCAATTTGGAGGCAAAAGCGTTAGATATTGATTCGTGCTGTGCGCCTAAAACATTGACACTTAACGTTTTATTTTCAATAAAATGGGCATGTGAGCGAGACGTCTGGTTCATGCAAACCAGCAAGGTTGGCGGTGTATCGGTAACGCTACACACCGCAGATGCGGTAAATCCATGAGTACCAGCGCTGCCTTCTGTGGTAATAACATTGACCGCTGTTGTTAACAAAGACATACCATCTCTAAAATCGGTGGCTTCAATCATGACTTAACTCCTAAATTTTAAATCTTTAAGTTCATTGATAACTGAGGTCAATCATGAGTTTAAACAAGCTAGTGTAGGCGGGGTTAAAAACCCAACCTATAAAAGCTAAATTTTGCATCAGTTTATTTAATAAATCCTAAACGGTCAGTTCTTGACGCACAATTGCCGCGCCAGCACTTAATGCTTGCAGCTTACCTCGTGCCACTTGGCGCGATAGTGGTGCCATGCCGCAGTTGGTCGAAGGATACAACTTATCCGCTTCGACGAATTGCAAGGCTTTACGTAGTGTATTGGCCACTTCTTCAGGGGTTTCAATGGTATTGGTTGCCACATCAATGGCACCAATCATCACTTTTTTACCGCGGATCAATTCAATCAAATCCATGGGAACATGTGAGTTTTGACATTCTAAAGAGACAATATCAATATTCGACTGTTGCAATTTAGGGAATGCTTGCTCGTATTGACGCCACTCTGAACCCAATGTCTTTTTCCAATCGGTATTGGCTTTGATGCCGTAGCCGTAGCAGATATGCACCGCCGTTTCACACTTTAGACCTTCAATGGCACGCTCTAACGTGGCAATACCCCAGTCGTTGACGTCATCAAAGAACACATTAAATGCCGGTTCATCGAATTGGATAATATCCACCCCAGCCGCTTCTAATTCTCTGGCTTCTTGATTTAAGATTTTAGCAAATTCCCACGCCAATTTTTCACGGCTTTTATAATGACCATCATATAAGGTATCAATCATGGTCATCGGACCAGGCAGTGCCCATTTGATCGGCTGATCGGTTTGCGCACGTAAAAACTTAGCATCATCAACAAATACAGGCTTTTGACGGCTTACCGCGCCCACAACTGACGGCACACTGGCATCATAACGATTACGAATGCGCACGGTCTCGCGCTTCTCAAAATCGACGCCATCCAGATGTTCAATAAAGGTGGTCACAAAATGCTGACGAGTTTGCTCGCCATCACTGACAATATCGATGCCTGCATGCACTTGTTCTTGCAATGTCAAACGCAGTGCGTCTTGTTTGGCTTCAAGCAGTTGCTCACCTTCTAATGCCCAAGGTGACCAGATTTTTTCAGGTTCTGCTAACCAAGAAGGTTTCGGTAAACTGCCAGCCGTTGACGTCGGTAATAACTTTTGTGTCGGTAATAATATTGTCATACGATTCATCTTCTTATTTATTGGTATTCTCATTTCAGCCAGATTGAGCATGTTTAGGCAGCGTATTCTTTATTCGCACATGCTTCTGCCGCATGCTCATTTACATCATAGCTTGCTGCCCACTCATTAAGAATGGTTTGGTATGGCTTGATGAACTGCTCTTCGGTGAACTTACCTTGTGTCACGGCCATCTGACTACGCTCTGCGCGATCATAGACGATTTGCGTTAGGGAATAATCTTGGTACTTCAAACTCGGTTGATACACTTGACCGGCTGCCGAATTGGCATTATAAATTTCAGGTCGGTAGATTTTTTGAAACGTCTCCATGGTACTAATCGCACTGACCAGCTCAAGATCGGTGTAATCGCTCAGCAAGTCACCCGCAAAATAAAACGCTAATGGCGCGGCGCTACCCGTAGGCATAAAGTAGCGAACGGTTAAGCCCATTTTGGAAAAGTACTCATCGGTTAGTGACCCTTTGTTCAAAGAGCAGCCATCTTGTTTGTATTCAACGCCCAATACAGGGTGCTGATTAGTCGTACGTTGATAGGTTTTACTGGTGGAAACACTCAAGCAAATCACAGGATTTTTAGTGAAATTAGCTTGGTAAGCGTCTGAATTCAATAAATACTGAAACAGCTTGCCGTGTAAGTCACCGAAATCTACTGGCGGCGCAGATAATGGATGTTTGTCGAAATGGTCTAATAAGACGACGCTAAAGTCATAATCGCGCACATAAGATGAGAAACTATTACCAATCATACCGTCAATACGGGTGTTCTCTTTATGATCCACAATCGTTGTTTGCAGCATCTCAATGATAGGGAAAGTATCGCCATTTCCTGCAACATCCATGTCGACAGAAATAATATCAACCTCAACAGAATAACGATCTGCGGTGGGATTATCCCAATGTGCCAAAGCATTAAAACGATTATTTATCATTCTTAACGTTTTGCTTAAGTTCTCTTGACGATGCTCGCCACGCGCCAGATTCGCAAAGTTTGTCGTCAGACGCGTGCTATTTGCAGGATGATAGTTTTCATCAAAACGAATGCGCTTAATTGCACAGCTAAATTCTTTACTCATGATAATCCGCTACCCTAATCTACTCTCATTATTTGAGATAAAACCAAATTTGTGTATGAGGTGAATCATACCTAAACTATTACATGAATAAAAACGATACTATTTAAATATAAGATGAATATAATTCATGTTAATGGAGTTATGGTATGCCATGAGATTGGATAGCGGAGACTTTACGACTTACTCGATAGGATCATTCAGCAAAAAATAAGCCTGTAGAAAAATGAGCTACGCTAAAGAAAGCATAAAGAAAATTTCGATAAACTAACTAACGAATCTAAGGGTTCTCTCATTAAAAAAGCCGAAACTTATTTTCTAAGTCTCAGCCCTTTTTTTGATAATATAAATAGAGAATTGCTTTCTATTGATTTTATTAGCGATAAACATTCTTGAGACTTCCTCAACTTCAACGCGGTCAAACTACTGCCTTGCCGCTTCAATCTGAATGTTTAGCTGAACTTTTTTAGTAATACCCAATAACGTATATTTGCTGATGCCCCATTTCGTTCGATCAATGGTCGTTGTGAAATCCCCACCGCAAACTGGTTTTTTTAATATTGGATTTAGGTAGCAATTGAACTTGGTAGCCGTTAGCGTAATGGGATTAGTCTTGCCATGTAGTGTCAACATACCATCAACTTTGCTGACATTTGAGCCACTACCATCAGTCGTAAAATACCATTTGGTAGACTCAAATTGCGCCAGTGGAAACTGCTCAATATCGAAAAAATCTGCGCTTTTTAACGCAATATCAAATGCTGTATTGCCTGTATTTAGGCTATTCAGAGGAATTACTAACGAGATATTACCGGTCTTAGCCGCTGGGTCATAATCTAGCTGCCCAGTGATATTATAAAAGCCACCTGTGTTGGTAGAGGTATTAAAATGGTCAATAGCAAAGCGTACATTGGTATGAGTGGGGTCGATATCGTAAGTCATCGCCTGACTGCTGGCGATACCTAACATGCTTAGGCATAAGGCTAGTAGCGGCTTTCGAGAGGACAGTATGACTGTCGAGAGGGACATTTGATTCATAGTAACATTCCTTTGCTGTATAAATAATAGAGCCATCACATCCTTTGTGACTGTGCTCTTGTGATTGTGCTCTTATAATTACTCTCTTATATAATGACAACAAGCCCATACTTAATCAATAAATATAGGCTCGTCTATTTTATACATAGCATTCTCACTGCTAACGCTATGTCATAGGTATGATCAAATAAATCCGTTAAATCATAGTTTACTATCTGTTGTTGTCTGCTCTTTGCCACTAGGTACGAGCCATTTAGCAAACCATCCTGACAAATCATCCATCAAAGTATAAACCACTGGAATCACCACAAGGCTTAATAACGTCGAAGTCACCAGACCACCCAATACCGCAGCGGCCATCGGACGACGGAAGGTTGGATCGGCATCACCCCAACCGAAGACTAAGGGCAACATCCCCGCGCCCATCGCAATGGTGGTCATAATAATAGGACGCGCCCGCTTGCGGCAAGCATCGATAATAGCCTCAAAACGCGCCAAACCTCGGCGCTGGGCAATCAATGCATAATCGACCAGCAGGATTGAGTTTTTGGTCGCAATACCCATGAGCATAATGAAGCCAATCATCGAAGGCATCGACAAGCTGCTATTGGTAATAACCAATCCGACAAAGGCACCACCAATAGATAATGGCAATGCCATCAGAATGGTAAAAGGCTGCAACAAACGACCAAAAAGTAGAATCAGCACGCCTAAAATACAAACCACACCGACAGACATCGCAATGATAAAGCCACTAAAAAGCTCTGCCATATTTTCAGCTTGGCCCTGATCAATGATAGTAATCGAAGGCGGCAGTTGCTGCATAGTCGGAACTGCTTTGACCGCTTGTACCAAATCGCCAAGCTCGCCACTCGCAGGTTGTACCGTGATACTAATAGCACGCTCTCGATCCAGTCTACTAATCTGCGCAGGCCCAGTGCCAAAGTCCAATGACGCGACTTCACCCACACGTACACCCTGTCCTGCGGGTAACGAGCTCGGTACATATAGACCTTCTAATTGACTGACATTTTGTTTGGCAACATCTGGTAGACGAATGACGATAGGAATCTGCCGCGTATCCAAATTGAGCTTGGATAAACGCTGCTCATAGTCACCCACCGTCGCCACTCGTAACGTCGTAGCGATGTCTTGCGTGGTCACCCCTTTATCCGCCATCGCCAGTCTGTCTGGCGTCACCGTTAACTCTTGACGCGGCAAACTGCGGTCACTGGTCACGGAGCTAGCACTGGGCAGCCCTCGAATCTCTGACATAATTTGCTGAGCGGTTTGTTCAAGCAATTGCGGATTGGTACTGGTCATAGAGAAGTTATAACCACTCTCTCCACCACTCGACAAACCGACGGTAAAGCGCGCGCCTGGGACTTCTGCCAACAAACTACTTATTTGACGTTCAATCTCTTGCTTAGAGCCGCGCTCTGCACGCGGTGCTAGCACGATATCTAGACCTGCTATATTTTCGGCCTTGCCACCACTAGAGTTTGAGTCCATGCTAGCCTGAGCCTCACCGACTGAGGTAAAAATATTGGTGACTTCAGGCATTGCTAAAATACGCTCACTTGCCAGCGCAGCAACGCGCTCTGTGTCTTCCAGCGCAACGTCAGGTGTCAACTCAATCGCCACACGAGTTTGGTCAATGTCATTATCAGGAATAAACGATGTTGGTAGTAGTTTGACAAGCATCAGTGACGCCACGAATAACACTAAAGTTGCACCCATCGTCAGCCAGCGATGATGCAGTGTCCATGCCACTATTTTGAGATACCAACCCATCAGCGCGCTTTGCTTCTCAACGTGTTTTTTCTCTGGTCGCAATATATACGCTGCCATCATCGGCGTGATAAGACGCGCGACCATCAAAGACGCAAAAATCGATAATGCAGCCGTCCAGCCAAACTGACGGAAAAACTGTCCAACGATACCGCCCATAAAAGCGGTGGGTAAAAACACGGCAATCAAAGTAAAGGTGGTCGCGACTACCGCCAAGCCAATCTCGTCAGCCGCTTCCATCGCCGCTTCATACGGTGTCTTGCCCATACGTAAATGCCGTATGATATTTTCGACCTCGACGATCGCATCGTCGACCAATACACCGATCACTAACGACAACGCCAACAAAGATATAATATTGAGGCTAAAGCCAAATAAGTACATACCTAAAAAGGTGGGAATCACTGATAGCGGCAAGGCGACAGCAGCAACTATAGTCGCCCGAATATTGCGCAAAAATAAGAATACGACGACGACTGCTAACAGACCACCTTCGATCAGCATCCGTAAAGAAGCTTGATAATCTTCAGCGATGGGCGTTGCCCGATCATAGACCTTTTCAATAGTGATATTACCTACATCGGATGACAGCTTGGCAAGCTCTGCATCAACCAGCTCCATGACCTCGACTTCACTGGCACCACGCGAGCGGGTGATGTTAAATGCCACCACCGTTTGCCCGTCAAGCTTAGCAATAGAGCTTGGGTCAGCCGCGCCATCTGTGATTTGTGCCATACGTCCAAGCGCTTGCGTGCCGCCTGCTGGGATTGCCACTTGTAAATCATTGAGCTCACTTGCCCGCTCCACCGCACCAAGGACACGAATCGTCTGGGTGGTTTTGCCCACTTCTGCTTCACCACCAGAGCTGTCCTGCTGAATACCCGTGATTTGATTGGATAGTTGTGTGATAGAAAGCTTAAGACCACTCAAGGTAATCGGGTCAGCTGCGACGGTAATCTCACGCTGCAAACCACCAATACGGCTAACCGTACTGACACCCGGTATGTCAGAAAGACGCTTGGTGACCGTATCATCGACGAACCAAGACAAGTCTTCCACATTCATGTTTTCAGCAGCCACAGAATAAGTGACAACGGGGAATCCTGCGGTTGAAACTTTAGTAATAATAGGGTCATTGGCAGCGGCAGGCAAATCGCCGCGTACCTCGCCTACGGCCGAGCGCACATCATCGACCGCTTCTTGAATATCCTTTTCTAACACAAACTCTGTGACCATGGTGGCAGCACCCGTTTGTAACGTGGTGCGGATATGCTTGATACCCTCAATACTCGTAAGCTTGTTTTCTATCTTTTTTGCGATGTCGTTTTCGAGCTGTGATGGCGCGGCGCCTGGTAAAGTCACCGTGACCACAACTGCAGGTAAATCAATATCAGGAAACTGCTGCACCTTCATTTTCATAAAGCCATAAATACCGCCTAACGTCAGTAATATAAACAGCAAAATGGCAACTAAAGGATTTTTTATCGAGTAAGCAGAAACATTTAAACTCATGGTTTTGCCTGCGCTGCTGTACTCGTTTGGCTAACACCATCAACGATACGCACCAAATCTCCATCATTTAAAAAGCTGCCGCCTTGTTTGACAATTTGACTGTCACTAGGCAATGGCTCTAGCACTGCCACATTTTCGCCAAGTCGCTCGCCCAATGTCACTCGTTGTTGCTTGATACGACCCATGGTCTGACCATCTTGAGTGGTCACATTGGTTACTAGCATCACATAATCATAGCCATCGTTGCTGACGATAGCGCTATTGGGCACCGTTTGCGTACTGGCACTGCCTAATAGGAACTCACCCGTTTGATACATACCTGCCCGTACTTTTGCATTGGCTGCCAAGCTCGCATAGATAGTAATCTGCCGGTTGTTGTCCGCCGTTGGTGCTATACGGCTCACTTTCCCCATTACCGTATCACCATCTGGTAAGCTCACCCGTACTGGCGTCCCGACACTGACTTCACCGACAAGCTTGGGATCAATATCTGCACGCCATTCCAAAATACCACCTTTGATGATAGTAAATAATGGCTCGCCACCAGCAACCATACCGACCTCCGCCATTTTCTCGCTGATGACACCACTGACTGGTGCGACCACTGTTGCATTATCTACACTCAAGCGCTGAGTGCTCAGACGCGCTTTGGAGGCTTGTAGCGCAGCCTGTGCTTGAAGTTTTGCAGTGCGATAGCGATCGGCTTCTTGTTTGCTAATGGCATCAATATCAAGCAGTGGCAATACACGAGCAGCATCAGCGCTGGCATTGGCAAGCGTCGCTTCTGCTTCGGCAACATCTGCCTCTGCTTGCAAGACTTGCTGCTCCATAGCATCGGTGTCAAATATCGCCAATACTTGACCCGCTTTGACGCGATCACCTTCTTCGACCAATATACGCTCGATAGCCACGCCATTGACTTTAGCACTGACATTCGCCGTATCTTTGGCATCAATGGTGCCATCAGCACTGAGTGTGTTACCAATATCATCTTGGCTTGGGCTGACCGTCTCTACTGATAATACCGCCTGCTCAGTACTCTTAGCGCTTGCAGTGGCACCATCACTTGAAGTACGACTAGAAACTGGCGATTCATCGGTCGCGGCTTTATCACTCCCGCCCCAATACTTTCCAAGTAGCACACCAATGATAAGCACGGCTGCCAATACGGGTAACAACCATAACGGTAATTTTGAAGAAGTTTTTTTAGACAAAGTATCAGACTGGCGATACGGTGGTAGCTCAGATGGTTGAGGTGGCTCAATGTTGGTTTCTTGCTCGCTAGTCAATGCTTGCTTATTATTAGGGTGTTCAAAATCACTCATAGTCGGTCTCTATAAATAAGCACGGTACTAACGCCGTAAAAAGTATAAGGGAAACAAAATGATGCAGGCAGAGCTTATCAAAATAGTCTTTTATCATTGTAGACTATCTCGTCATTGGTTCAATTATGTTAAGTATCTACATAGTCAATTGTTGATAGTAATCAAGACATAAAAATAAAGACATAGTAAGATATTGAACTTAATAAAGATTATTAGTAGCAAAGATTATAAAGTGAACGATAAGTAAAGACAAAAGACAGCGTATTCCCAGTTCATTGCATAAGTCTTCTTCGCACAAAATCCCTTGCTTAAAACTTATTCAGCCAATGAAAAAATATATTGTCATATTGAATAGATTAAGATGCGACCATTATATTTGGAACAATCACTCGTAAAAACTAATGATACATACGCCCTACAGTTTAGACTTGTATTTATGGGGTAATTTGTCATTATTAAGATAACTCTACTAATAAAGGAATCCATCATGGCTAATAAATCAGACGTAAAGAAGCTTAAGCAAGAAATTAAAGATACCAAAGCAAAAATTAAGCAGAAAAAGAAAGACCTCAAAGATCTTAAGAAGTCATTGAAAAAGTCGAAAAAAGCTAAATAGCTTTGTTTCCAGATGATGGCTTTACGTCAAAGAATAGAAGAGGATAGCATTGGCTGTCCTCTTTTTTGCTATTAATTTAGCCATTTTTAGCCCATTTAGAGGATAACCGATTGAATTGACTATACGCCTTAGGCATTAGTATAACGACTCGCCTCAGGCATCCAGCGGTGAATCAGTTGGCTGACATCTGCCTTGCGCATAGGATCTGCAATTAAATGTTTGGCTAAACGCTGAGCAATGGCAAACAGCTGCTCGTCACGTATCAGATCAGCCAAATAATAACCGACGTTACCCGTTTGACGTTTGCCTAATAACTCACCGGGACCACGCAACTCCAAATCTTTTTGGGCAATGACAAAACCATCAGTGCTATCACGCAGGACATTTAAGCGCTCTGTACCTGTCTCTGATAATGGCTTTTGGTATAACAGTACGCAATAGCTTTTGGTTGAGCCACGCCCGACTCGCCCGCGCAGCTGATGTAATTGCGATAGACCTAATCGTTCGGCATTTTCAATGACCATTAACGATGCATTAGGTACGTCGACACCGACTTCAATGACAGTCGTTGCAATCAACAAATCCAAATTGCCAGCTTTAAATTCTTGCATGATGGCTTGTTTGTCAACGGATTTCATCTTGCCATGGACAAGACCAATGCGAATATTCAAGCGCTCATTTAAATCCTCATAAGTAGCTTCAGCGGCTTGCGCATCTAGCACACTAGACGCTTCGACCAACGAGCAAACCCAGTACGCTTGCCTACCCGCTTCACAATTAACCGCAATCCGCTCAATGACTTCATCGCGTCGATTACGGTCAATGGTCACCGTAGTAATTGGCGTACGCCCCGGTGGCAATTCATCAATGATAGAGGTATCCATATCACCGTACACGCTCATCGCAAGCGTGCGCGGAATCGGGGTGGCAGTCATAATCAGTTGATGTGGCGTGCTATTCGCCACCCCTTTATTGGTCAGTGCCATACGCTGCTCAACACCAAAGCGATGTTGTTCATCGATAATAACTAAGCCCAATTTGGCAAACTGCACCTGCTCTTGAAACAGTGCATGAGTACCGACCACGATTTGCACCGTATTTTCTGCGACTGCTTCCAATGCTTCGCGGCGCTGCTTCGCCGTTTGTTTACCAGCAAGCCAGCCAACACCGATACCTAACGGCTCAAACCATTGTTTGAAATTGACCAAATGCTGCTCTGCTAAAATTTCTGTGGGTGCCATAACAGCCACTTGCCAGCCACTATCTAACGCATAACCGGCTGCACCCGCTGCGACCAGAGTCTTGCCCGCGCCCACATCACCTTGCACCAACCGCAGCATTGGGATGAACGTTGCCATATCAGCCGTAATATCTTTCATGACTCGTTGCTGGGCACCCGTTAAATCAAACGGCAATGCGGCAAATAGCTTATCAGCCAATGGACTTTGCGTGGCACATTTGGGTGCTTTATGCTGATGCAGTTGCTGACGACGATATAACAAGCTGAGCTGATGGGCGGTTAATTCTTCAATAATCAAACGTTGGCATGCTGCATGAGTACGGGCACTTAACTGGGTGAGTAGCTGATATTGTCGTCCGGCGTCGGTATAAGTCGGCGGTGTATGCAGTAATACTAAGGCTTCAAATATCGTCAGGTTATAGACGTTGTTATTAACTGTTCTATTAGCGACTGTATGGATATCACTGTTTGTATTATTATTGGCATCATAGACATTGGCTTTATTGACACTACTAACGCTATGACCAGTCGTATTATCTGGCACACTACGCGCCAGTGTCGAGAATATATCTTCTGGATACTCCGCCTCTGTTACTACTGTCTTCGTCGGTTCAAAAGGTGCTAATGGCAAGTCAGCCACGACTGCAAAGTCTGTAGGAGTAAACAGCGTCATTGGTAAGCCTTCACTGCGAACCGTCTGTAATGCCAGCTTAATTAAGGTACGCAGCTTATTTTGATGCAAACCTTTAACACTTGGATAAATGGGCTGCAAACCGGTATTTACTACCGTCTCATTACTACTGAGAATTTGATATTCAGGATGGTGGATTTGCTTACCATAACGGCTAACTTTGACTTCGCCAAATAATTGCAGCTGCGTCCCTAAGCTCATGGTTTGTGCAAGACCACGATAAACCTTAAAAAACCGTAGCGATATGGTGCCCGTATCATCATCTACCACGACTGTCATACCGCTGCGCTTGGTATCGACGTGCACCACACGCCCAGTAATCAACGCAGACTGCCCGTGCCCCACCTCTGCTATAGACAGCAGTCGGCTACGATCTTCATAATCACGTGGCAGATGCAGCAATAAATCAAATATTCGTTTAATATTCAATTGCGCCAACTGTTCTGCGACTTTTAATCCCACACCCGCCAGTGCCGTCACTGGCATATCTAGCGCTGAGAGTGGCAGCTCAGACCTAAAATGGTCTGTTGGGCTGGATAAAGAAGCGTTCACCAATACTGACATCAAAGATCCTAACGATATTATTTTTAGTTTTCATATACTCATTCAAGTATTTTCAATATACCGTAGATGATGACAGTTTTTATAAAGCAGCTGTCATCAACAGGACACATCAAAACACCGACTCATTTCATTATAGCTGACAATACAATTGCTTATGCTCAGCTATTTAGTAATACTGCGTCAAAAAGCCTGAAAGTCAAACGGCTCATTTGTATCATATCAATAACTGATGTCTTATTTTCCGTATTATGGTCATTTTATAAGGTGTTTTTATGTTCCCTCCTGCCCAGTATCGACAACCTCTCCATAGTTTAAAAGTGCGACATAGTATGAGAATGCTATGCACCAGCTTAATTGCCGTACTCGGATTATCTATCAGCGCTTGTAGCGCTCTAACGCCAGCGCAGCCGTTACCTGAAGCACCTGAAATAGCGCCACTTAATGTGGCGTTAGTATTGGGCGGCGGCGGTGCCAAAGGCTTCGCCCATGTTGGGGTGATTAAAGCACTAGAAGCAAATGGTATCAAACCAACGCTCATCGTTGGCACTAGCGTCGGCAGCTTGGTTGGTGGCCTATATGCCAGCGGCTACACACCAGTACAACTTGAGCAACTGGCACTGACCACTACAGATAGCGAATTGACAGATTTTGTGTTATCCAATCAAGGTGTCATCGAGGGTATCAAACTCAAGAACTTTATCAACGATAAAGTCGATGGACGAGCAATAGAGGATTTCCCCATCCGCTTTGCAGCAGTCGCGGCGGAGAAGCATACTTTGAAAAAAGCCATTTTTACCACTGGTGATGCGGGGCTTGCCGTTCAGGCATCCTGTAGCGTACCAAATATTTTTATTGCGCCACGTATTCCCGAAAAGGTCGGTAAAAAATATATCGATGGTGGCGTGGTCAGCCTAGTACCTGTCGATAGCGCCCGTGATTTGGGCGCTGATATTGTTATTGCCGTTGATGTGACAGATACTGGTATTAACAATATTAGCGGTGTGTCTACACTTGATAAAAAATTAAACCTCAACGGATTAAGCAATTTTTGGGGATTTTTAGAGAGTAATGTCGTAGCCCCACCAAGCGCCAATCGTGCCTCATCGATGCAGCGTGAACGAGATCGTGCTGATGTGCTGATTACGCCTGCGGTCAGTCATATCAGCTCACTAGATACCAGCCAGCGCCGTGCTCTCATCGCTGCAGGCTCGCAAGCCACTACCGCACAGATGGCTGCCATCAAGCAATTAATCAAAGAAAAATCTAGTCGAAAATACGCAACGCTTTAAGCGCCTTGCAACGGCGTACCAAAATTTCTTATTAACAACCCACAAAAAAGCACCACAGCAACGAGCCGTGATGCTTTTTATGATTAAACGAATATTAAGCCAGTATTAAATAAATCACCCTGATAAAATACTTAATATTAAATGACTGGCTTATTTCACACGTGCACGGTATTTAACCACTACGGTGTCATTAAGACCCACACCCTCTAAATCCCAGCGTACCGCTTTATAATACTTTAATGGAATTTCTTGCAGTTGGTTATCCACTTTTCCACGTAATGGCATACGGGCAAAAGTATTGCCGTCCGCACTGCCGTATGGAAATTCAGGTGATACTGTACGCAATAACTCTACCTGCTCAGGGATACTCATCGTCACAGTCATTTTACGGACGCGATCTGCATTGGTATTGGTGAAATAACCTTGGTACTCCAAGACATTACCTGATTGCAGGCGCGTACTAGCATTCACCGGAGCCAAAACCTCTTGACCGTTTGCATCAACGCTAATCAATGACGCGGTAATTTTACTATTGACGGCTTGTGCACTCGAGTTGCTGCTTTTAGTAGCATTGGTCTGTACAGTTGCCGAACTATCAACGGCTTGTTCTGGCGTCGGTAGCATTGCCGAGGCTTGCGTCACTACCATCGCACCGATGAGCGTACCAGCCACAACGTGGAATAAGCGATGTCCGCTCCAAGCACTAAATGGGCTAGCAAATTGGTTACTTTTTTTCATGGTTTTCATTATCCCTGGTTAATATGTCGGTAAAACGCAGCTGGTAAAAATTGAATGACTTTTGGTGTATATTGAATCGTTTACAGGCAGCACAATTTAGACGGAACACACCCACTTATAAGAAACATGCTATAAGAAACATAACTAATTATAAATGATTGACTGTTATAGTATTGGCAGACCTAGTATCGCGGCTGATTGTAGTGACAGCTAATGGCAAGCGCTGCTGGCGTCTATATTGTCATAGCTGGTAAGCTTATCGTATAAAATTCTTATTTTTATTGATTATCTTCGTTCATCGCCTGTAAAGCAATAGCGCTTAGCATAGCAAAAAGTGTTTGTACGTACACTAACCCCGTGTTGAGGTTGTGTATATCCTCCATCCGTGATAAAAATTGATTGATACTACTGAAATAAAAGATAGCTCATAACGGCGTTTTTTGCTATGGTAATTCTTTAGCGATAGGCATTTTTTGCTACGCCCCTTTTCTTATTCTCACTACTATTGCCCTTATTATGACTACTAGCGCCATGCCCCAAATTAACCCTGAATATGTCCATTGGTTCCGTAACTCTGCCCCCTACATCAATACCCATCGCGGCAAAACGTTCGTGATTATGTTTGGTGGTGAGGCGGTCAATCATCCAAATTTCAGCACCCTTATTCATGATTTTGCGCTACTGCATAGCTTAGGTATCAAGCTGGTATTGGTACATGGAGCGCGACCGCAAATCGAAAAGAACTTAAAAGATGCTGACATTACCTCCCCACTGCATCAAGACATTCGAATTACACCGCGCGTGGCGATGCCTGCTATTTTACAAGCGGTAGGCGCTATTCGCCTGCAACTCGAAGCACAGCTGTCGATGGGACTGGCCAATTCACCTATGTATGGTTCACGCATCGATGCCATTTCAGGCAATTTTGTGACCGCACGTCCTTACGGTATCCGTGATGGTATCGATTACCAAATGACTGGCGAAGTGCGCTCTATCGATGTTGAGGCCATCAAAAACAACCTGCTACACGACCATATTGTGATTTTAGGCTCAATGGGTTATTCAGCAACTGGTGAAGTCTTTAATTTGCTAGCTGAAGATGTGGCGCTCAGTGCAGCCGTGGCACTGGGTGCTGATAAGCTTATCTTCTTAGGTGAAGAAGCAGGCATCAATGACGATGATCGCTTATTAAGGGAGATGATTCCTAATGAAGTCGATCGCTTCTTACGTGATCGTGATTTAAATTGCGAGATCAATTATTTCTTAAATTGCGCCAGTTTGGCTTGCCGCCAAGGCGTCCATCGCACCCATATTATCTCGTATGCCAAAGACGGTGCCTTATTAGAAGAGTTATTCACTCGCGATGGCTCTGGCACTCTTATCAGCCATGACCCTTACGAAGAGATTCGTCGTGCCAATATTGACGATGTGGTCGGACTGATTGAGCTGTTATCACCGCTAGAAGAGCAAGGCATATTAGTCAGCCGCTCACGCGAACGCTTAGAGCAAGAGATTGATAATTATAGTGTCATCGAGCGTGATGGTATGATTTTGGGCTGCGCAGCGCTATATCCATTGGATACAGAATCAGCAGAAGTTGCCTGTGTCGCCGTACATCCCGATTATCGTAGCGGTAGTCGCGGTGCAGACTTACTGGCATTTTTAGAGCAACAAGCGCGCAGTCATGGTCTGCACAAGTTGTTTGTGTTGACAACACGGACGGCACATTGGTTCGTTGAGCAAGGCTTTGCCGAAGTCGAGGCCAGCGCGCTACCTGCATCGCGTCAAGAAAAATACCATAATGGTCGTAATTCTAAAGTCTTTCAAAAAACTCTTTAGATACTTAAATTCTAATCATAAAAAAGCCCTCATAATATTATGAGGGCTTTTTTATGATTTTATTTTTTAACACTGTTCACTAGGGTGTGTACTAAGTATTATTTTACTTTTAATAGCTCAACCGTAAAGATAAGCGTGCTGTTAGGCTCGATACCTGCGTTACCCGCTTCACCATAAGCAATATCTGATGGGATATAAAACTCGTATTTGCCGCCTTCTTTCATCAGTTGTAGACCTTCTGTCCAGCCAGCGATGACTTGGTTCAACGGGAACTCAATTGGCTCACCGCGCTCATAAGAGCTATCAAATACTGTGCCATCGATTAACTTACCTTCGTAGTTCACTTCAACCACGTCAGTCGCTTTTGGTGATTTACCCGTACCTGCGGTGATAACTTTGTACTGTAAGCCAGAAGCCGTTTCTTTGACGCCTTCTTTTTTAGCGTTTTCTGCTAAGAATGCAGCGCCTTTGGTTTTGTTTTCTCCAGCTTTTGTTTCCATGTCTTTAACGAACTTTTCTTCTTGCTCTTTTTGATAAGTCGTCAACACTTCCTGCATTTGTTCTTGGGTCAATGCTGATTCATTGCCTTCATAACCATCACGGAAGCCTTTTTCAAAGGTATCAAGATTCAGGTCACCGACCGCTTCTTTGTTACCTTCAGCCATCATGAAGCCTAAGCTATAACCTACTTTTTCATTTGCTGAGCTTTGCTCGGTGATTGAAACACTTTTTGCAGCTGTCTCTTGGTTACCGTTATTTGTGCTACAGCCTGTTACCAACAACATAGCACTAGCAAGTGCACCAACGCTTAAAGTAGTGATTTTTTTCATAAAGTACTCTCAAATTGTAAGGATAGTGGCGAGATGTCACATGTTCCTATAATAACAAATCTTAGTTTTAGGAACCATGTTTGCCGTCAAATTATCGGGCGAATGTACAGTCTATGTTAATATTTCTCATCATAATAACAAGTTATCACACAAATACAGTAACACGTTAAGCTTTCTATCTTTAAATCCACTAATACATCAGCTAAGCTAAATGAGTTAAGGTGATAAGTAACCGAGTGTACGTCTTTATCATGGATGATTAACATTGGCAGTAGAGCAATTAACACGAGGGAAACCAACGTTTTTTGATAAGGTTACCTACTCAAAAATTATAATATCACCGCATAACTTACTTTAAAAATACTATTAATTATAACCATCTATGTATTGGTTTCGCTCAACAATAGCTGTACTGATGATATTGTTGAGTGGCTTTCGTATGATGATTAAAGGAGGATAAGATGAATCCAATGTACACATCTTTCAACGGTTATCTTGGTGGGCCGATCGGCTCTATTATTGGTGCTATTTTAATATTTATTATTGGTTGGCTGGTGGCACTGGGTATCGCAGCACTGGTTCGTAATGTATTATCTAGAGTCAATCTGAACCAACGCATGAACTCTTCAACGGGTAAGACCTACGATTTAGAAGGTATTATCTCTAAGATTGTATTTTGGTTCATCTTTATCATCGCGATTTCTGGGGCGCTGAATCAATTGAATTTGAACTCAATCTCGACACCGTTTGCAAATATGGTCAATCAAGTCCTAGCATTTATCCCTAACCTTATCGGCGCTATCGCTGTGGGTATTATTGGTTGGGTCTTGGCTACCGTTGCCCGCACAGCTATCAATGCGGCATTGGCGAAAACGTCGATGGATGAGCGTTTAAGTGCTCAGGCAGGTGTAAAACCGATGAGTAGCACAATTGCCGATATGGTTTATTGGTTCATCTTGTTGGTTGTTTTGACGATGGTATTAGGTAAATTAGAGCTTGATGGTTTATTTGCTCCATTGACGAATATGGTTGATAAAATCTTTAGCTTTATCCCTAATATCCTCATTGCTGGTGTCGTCTTTGTCGTCGGTTATATCATTGCCAAAGTGGTGCGCGGCATTGTGACCAACCTTGTGTCTACTTTTAATGTTCAAGAATTGGCTACAAAAGCAGGCTTAAGCGAAAAAAACAGCTTGCCTAATATCGCTGGTTCACTGGCATTTTTAGTAGTGATCATTCCAACTATTATTGCTGCATTAAATGCATTAAAAATTGAAGTGATTGCTCGTCCTGCGACAAACATGCTGAACAAAATCATGGAAGCATTGCCAAACATCTTTATGGCAGTTGCAATTTTAGTCGTGACCTTCTATGTGGTACGTATGGTTGCCAATATCATCAAAGGTTTGATCGAAAACACTGAGATTAATCAATTGCCTGCGAAAGTTGGTTTACAAGAAACGATGGGCGATAAGAGAGTCTCTGACCTTGTTGGTTATGCGATTATCTTCTTTGCGATGTTATTTGCCTCAATTGCCGCCGCTGACTTGCTAGGTTTTGAGCCTATCTCAGCCATTATCGCCATGTTTATTGCGTTTGGTGCCAACATTATCTTGGGCGCAGTTATCCTATTTATTGGTTTTTGGCTTGCCAATATCATTGCAGGTGTCGTTGAGCGTTCTGAGCAAGGCTCACAATTCTTAGCAAACATCGTCCGTGTACTAATCATGGGTTTAGTACTTGCCATGGGTTTAAAAGCGATGGGTATTGCTGACTCTATCGTTAACCTAGCATTTGGTCTAACACTAGGTGCCGTAGCGGTAGCCTTTGCCCTTTCATTTGGTCTTGGTGGTCAAGAAGCCGCTGCACGTTTCCTACGTAAAATGCAGGATAAAATGGACAAAGAACGTGAAGAAGCTAAAGCGAAATCTGCTCTTCATGCTAGCTCAAGTACACAAGAAAAAGTTGCTGACTCAGTTCGAGAGAACACTCCTGCTGCTTCAGGTACAATGACTAGTGACTTACCTACTAGCACTGGCGATACCAACAATCTTAGTACGGGTCATGTAGATATTACTCACGTTGAAACAAGTGATGACGATATCGACACCGGTTCAGATCTAGCGCCAAGTAATAAAGGCTTTACTGATATTGATAATAATGACTTAAAATAAGTCATCATTAACGATATATTTTGAATAAAAAAGACAGCTTAGGCTGTCTTTTTTTATGGCGTCAACTTAGTTTCTACAAAAATCTCACTACAAAACATCGCTACAAAATCATACTCAGTACTTGGTATTTCGTGCAGGTATATTCAAATTTAATTGCATTCGCATTGACTCATTTTTACTTGCTGATAAGTTATTTGTATTTTGCTTTTTATGCTGTTGGTTTAAGCGCTGTAATTGCTTGGTCAGCTGCCGTTCACGCTGGGTCATCGGATCAAAGGGTTGAATCCATAAATCGATATCAATAAAGGTGTCATTAGACTCGTCAATAAAATCAATGCCCAATACAATCACATGATGCAGCTCGGCTATTGGCAGGCGGCTCGCAACATCCTTTGCAATCTTTGCTAAGTTTGGCTGAATAGCCTGTTTACTGTGCTGGCTCTCAACATCTTGTCCATAAAATATTAATACATAATGCCGTCCCAAGCTCTCATAAGAGTGCTGATGGACGACATAACCTTCTTTTTGCAGACCATGTCCTTGTTTAGGATGTCTGTATAGAGTTCGAACCAGCTCATGGCGCGAAAATAAAGACTCGTCCAATAGCTGCTGTTGCCAATAACAGCGTTTTATTCCTAGTGTCTCTTTATCAGCATTGTCTAGTACTTCTGCATCGAGCATCTCTATCATTTGGGTGCTTAACTGCGACCACAGAGCTGCCGCTTGCGCCATATGCTGATGATACATCTGCGCAGTCGTGCTTTTATTTTTGTAGGCAAGTGTCATAGCGACTAATGCAGGATTGGGCTCATCCCGCACCTCGTATTTGATGAGTGCATTATCTACTGCGATAGCGTCCGTAAACAAAGTTGGGCTATGTAAAAACTGAGTGACTAGATCTGCTTCTGATTCAAAGCTAATGACATGATTACTGGCTGAAGACTGTAATTGCCCTAAACGATAATGCAAAAATCGCCATAACTCGCATGGTGCTTGTAGGCTTGCTAATATCGCCTGCCAGTCATGCCAGCTAAAAACTTGTAGCTGCTGCATACTGTCGCTCATATCCACCACCAAATCTTCCATAAAATAGCGGACACCAAAGCCATGAATGAGCCGTTTTAGGGATTGTCGTTGCTGGTTATTTATCTTAATTTTATTGATTTCTTCAGCTTTATCGGTGCGCTGAATATCAAAAACTAAAACATTATGGCTCATGTTGGCGTTATTTTTATGCTGAGCAAGATATGTCTTGTGCCATATGAGCGCGGCCTTTACTACCGCCATACGCGCAGCTTTAATATCGACCAGACTACTTTTAGCAGGCAAATACAATATGAGCTCAAGTAATGATAGGTTACCCAGTGGCAATTGATAGTGATATTGCTGAGCACGGTAACACGCGTCATATTTATGCTCAAGATTCTGCATATTGGTCAAAGCAATATCTACAGCATCTTTCTGCAAATAGCAGGTCAACTCATTAACAAGACAGTCATTATCAGATAGGGTAATAGATGAGTCAGACACAGTGTTAACCTTTTATTATCGAATGGACACGTTATATGGTAAGTTGCTATTGATGAGCATAACACTAGAGCATGTTGAATATTCGCAAATTCTTTTGCTATAACGACAGGCTACCAACGAAAAACTTAAAAAATAAGCCTTATTAAATGCAGTCGCTTTCAGGGCAATGAGTTGTTATGATAATAGCAAAGTAGCATGATTTGCAGTCAAACTTATCGCTTATGGGCTGCCTTTGATTACATTTTTTAGAGACATTTATTAAAATTATTTAATGACCATCATATAATAAAAAGGATTGAACGTTATGAAGCGCTTTAAAGAAAAAACTGTCATTATAACAGGTGCAGATTCTGATATTGGTCGTGCAACGGCGCTTAGATTTGCACAAGAAGGGGCGAATTGTATAATCGTTGGTATTAATAACGATATTTTAGAATACATCTACGAGGATCTGCCACAGGATCATACATGGATCAATACAGGTAACCACCTTACCGTAACCAGTGATATTAATGATCTGACCCAAACGGCAAGATTAATAAAGCATGTACGCGATAAATATAAACATATTGATGTGATGGTAAACATAGATACTGCGGTCGGCATTCATCAGTCAGTTATTCCAGAACTGATAAAAACACAAGGCAATATCGTTAATGTATCAACGCTAACGGAGATATCAGCAGACTGGAATATGGAGACCTATAAAGCTAGGCAAAGGAATTTAACTGATATTACAAAGAAACTGGCATTAGAAAATATACCAAATAATGTACGTATTAATGCCGTATCCGCTGGATTGGTGGCAACGGATATCAGCCCAAATCCATTTATTACCCACTCTCCACTAGGAAAGACAGCGACACCGTTTGATGTAACCGCCGCTGTGATGTTTTTAGCCAGTGATGACGCTGCCATCATTACTGGTATGAATTTACCTGTCGATGGCGGGGTGAGTACGTTCAATAGCTAACTCAGTGCTTAGTTTTTAGCCATTCTTAAGATTCATCCTCACAAATAAAAGACCCCTTGACATTAGTCAGTCAAGGGGTCTTAATATAATACAGATACTCATAACTCATTTAAAAACTTTATCCAGCTGAATTATTGATATCTTGTAATGGTTGAGATAAGCGCTCGGGATGTCTTGGTATCACCCCTTTATACTGAGCATAAATTTTTGGTAAATCCGCTTCGATATCACCACTAGGATAAACCAACGACATAAAGCGTATTTCTTTAGTTTTGTAATCCATCGCTACTGGCAAAATAGGTACACCAGCGCCCACTGCTAAATAATAGAAGCCTGATTTCCAAGTTTCAGTATATTGACGAGTACCTTCTGGTGCTAAACCCAAAAATAGTGGCTTGCCTGTTTTGAACTTATCAACACTGGCCTGTAATACTGAGCCTTTATCACTACGATCAATGGGAATAACCCCTATCCAGCTTAATAGCTGAGCAAATACGGGCACTTTAAATAACGTATGCTTACCCATAATACTGATTTTCAAATCTAGGGCAAATAAACTGGGTATTGCATAAACCCCATCAATATTCGAAGTATGCGGCAGCGCTAAAACTACGGCTTGTGAAATATTTGGAATCTCTCCAACTGTACGCCAACCCGCAGCTTTTAGCATAGCTGAAGCAATCACTGGCGCAATTTTATTACCGCGTTTCGGGACTAAACTACCCAGCTGCTTTTTACTAAGCTTGGGCAATATTTTAGAGTTTACAGACTGAGAAGCAGCAGCTTTTGAGCGATTAAACAACTTTGATGTCATGACGGCACCACATAATAAAAGATACCTACATAATAACATTAAGCTTATACAACTAAATTGAATTTTATAGGCTTTTATTGCTTGCCAGCTTACCGGTTTATAAACTTATATAAATATATAGAGCCCATTAGGATATGTCAGCCAAATTGCCTTTATTCTCAAGCCAAACCTTGCGATCAGCAGCCCGTTTTTTAGCCAACAGCATATCCATCACGCTATTAGTCAACACCATGTCATCCATATCTAGCTGAACTAAACGCCGAGTATCACGGTTCATGGTCGTCTCACGTAACTGCTCTGCACTCATTTCACCCAAGCCTTTAAAACGGGTAATCTGCGCTTTTTTATTGCCCGGCACATTGGCCAAAATATGCTGAAGCTCAGGCTCATCTAACGCATAATGCACCTCTTTGCCCACGTCTACTCGATATAACGGCGGCATGGCGACAAATAAATGACCCGCATCCACCAAGACAGGAAAATGCTTAACAAACAAAGCGCAGATCAACGTGGCGATATGCAGACCATCAGAATCCGCATCCGCTAAGATACACACTTTGTCATACCGCAGCTCAGACAAATCATCAGATGCCGGATCGACACCGATAGCAATGGCGATATCATGAATCTCTTGGCTTGAAAGCACCGTATCTGATGAGACCTCCCACGTATTCAAAATCTTACCACGCAGCGGTAATATCGCTTGATAATGACGGTCGCGAGCTTGCTTAGCACTACCACCGGCAGAATCACCTTCTACCAAGAATAGCTCTGCCCCATCGCGTAAGTCACCACGGCAATCGGCTAACTTACCCGGTAAAGCAGGACCTTGGGTAATTTTTTTACGTGCGACTTTTTTCGCAGATTTAAGACGACGTCCTGCCTTATTAATGGCGAGCTCTGCAATCTGCGCGCCCATATCCGCATGCTGATTTAACCATAAACTAAAGGCATCTTTTGCCAATGTTTGTACCGCTGCCGCCGCCTCACGACTGGATAAACGCTCTTTGGTCTGTCCAGAAAATTGCGGCTCAGAAAATTTAAGCGATAGGATATAGTTCACCCCATCCCAGACATCTTCTGCCGTTAGCTTGACACTACGTGGTAGCAAATTATGAATATCGCAAAACTCACGCAATGCCTCTAAGATACCCGTTCGCAGACCATTGACGTGCGTACCGCCCTGAGCCGTAGGGATAAGGTTCACATAACTTTCTTGAATCGGCGTGCCACCATCAGGCAACCAAGACAAGGCAAAGGTAATAGCAGCACGTTCGCCCGCTTTCGCATCGTAATTATAATAAAACGGTGCTTCAGGTAAGGTTTCTAAACCATCCAACTGTTCGCTTAGATATTCGACCACTCCGTCAGTAAACTGCCAAACCACCTTTTCATTATTAATATCATCGACAAATTCAATCGTCAATCCAGCGGCCAATACCGCTTTGGCTTTTAGATTGTGCTTGAGCTGCTTGACATTAAATTTAGGCGTATCAAAAAAGCGACCATCTGCCCAAAAATGTACTCTGGTACCACGTTTGCGTTTGTTTGAGCTGATTGCTTCAGTTAACGGCGTAACTGGTGCGCCATTTTCAAACGCCATATCAAACTGTGTACTATCACGCCATACCGTCACTTCGACGCGTGTGGATAAAGCATTGACGACAGAGATACCCACACCATGCAGACCGCCTGACACCTCATAATTAGAAGTCGAAAACTTCCCACCAGCATGCAAACGAGTTAAAATCAGCTCAATCCCTGACTGATTAAACTCAGGATGAATATCAGTCGGCATACCACGCCCATCATCTTCGACAGACAACGAGCCATCACTATGCAGTTGCACCTTGAGGGTTTTCGCATAACCCGCCAACGCTTCATCGACGGAGTTATCAATGACCTCTTGCGCCAGATGGTTCGGGCGCGTGGTATCGGTATACATACCTGGGCGACGACGTACTGGCTCAAGCCCTTCTAAAACTTCTAACGATTGCGCATTATATTGACTCACAAATGCATCCTTAACGATTCATGTCTGATTAATTCTATTCAACCATTATAACCAAAAATAGCGACGTTAAGGTTAATAGTCCATCGCTCACGTCATATAATGTCGCCTGTTTAGACTCGTACTAAATCTTGTAGCATATTTATCACCATCGGCAACTGCTCACCAAAGTCACTAAACCGATGATCGCCACCCGCTTGTAAAATAACCGTACTCCCTTGCTGTTGATAAAAGGCTTTAGACAATTCAGGATTTAATAACTCATCGCCTTCTTTAATAAATACAGCAATTTTTTTAGGATAATGAACTTCTGATAACTGATGATCTGCAAACCATTGCAAATCTGAGTGAGTAATATTCCAACCGCCCGCTGTGGTATGCAGAATTTCATTGTTTAACACCTCACCTTCCCCATCAGTATTTGCCAACAACTCATTAGCAAAACGCTGCAGCGTAATATGTGGCTGCGTACTAGGATTTAATAGTAAAGCCGCACAGCCTGTATGATTGCTCACCAAGGTAGAAAAATAGCCACCCAATGAGCTACCAACGAATACAACTTTTGAGTCGCTGCCCCATTCCTCAACTAGACTTATCAGTTTATCGAACACGTCTTGTGGCGATTTATTCAAATCGGGACGCAGTACATTAATATCAGGGTGATGATGCTGGCAGTATTTTTCTAATAGCATTCCCTTGGTAGAGTTCGCATCACTGTCCAGTCCATGGATATAAATCAAGTTCACGTATCATCTCACTTATTAATTTTGTTATGATTATCTTATATAGACTAGTGACGCTAAGCATAGCACCCGCCAAACAAAAATAATAACAATAAAACGGCACACCATTAGTCAGTATTTGCGACATAATAATGTTGCCATAATAGTTTTATGCAAGTCAAAGGAATGACGATAATAGCCATGGAGTCGCCATGAACCAACAGTTTGAGCTGTTTGAGATTGCCAATCCATGCATTGGTCTTTGCCAAAGCAATAAAAAAGGCTATTGCTTTGGTTGCCTGCGCAGTCGAACGGAGCGCCGGCGATGGCATGATATGACGACAGAGCAGCAACGCGAGGTGCTAAGGCTTATCGCAGGACGTAAGCTGCGTATAGAGCAAATGAGACAGCGTAAGGGCGAGCAGTTGGGGTTTGATTTTGAAGAAGTGGTTGAGACTGGTGAGTTGTTTTAAATAATAAATGTTAACTCTGTTTCACAAAAAATTCAGATTTATTTTTGATAGAAGAACTTAACTTAACTCCAATCTCACCATTGCTAATCTCGTCAATATTTTGATCATTAATTTTAAGTGATAAAATATTAACCTTACTATAATCACCATTTTTCTCGACGTATAAGTTCATTCCTACTTTTAAACTTATACCATTCAACTCTATTATCGCTATGGTTCCAGAAGAGAAATACTCTTGCGGAACGCCTAATGATATTAAATTTTTAGGTTTTAGTTCTACGAGACCATATTCGAACAAGCCATCACGAACCTCAGATTTTGAAAGCACTTCATCTTCAATTAGAAAGTATGCCTTGTATAGATCATATGTAGTAAGTAATCCGCGTTTATCTAAAACGGCATCTTTTATCTGATTTTCACTAAATGGAGGGTTTTTTCTTGAATTTGGCGACATATACCTTTGATGGTTTACAATATAAAGACCATAAACATCGAATTTGTTTCTTTGTTCTGCTCGACGATATCTTATCTTGCTTACTTGAGAACAATCTTTATCCGTTGAAGTTCCACCAATGCCCTTAATTTCGATTACTAAAAACTTATCCGCACAATCTACTTGAATATCTTCCTCTAGTACGTCAGGATTCGTCTCATCAAGATTAACAACGTTAGAAAACTCTAACCAATTAAGATAATATTCTATAGCTAAAACAAGCTTATCCCCTGATTCTGATATCAAGTCTCTAAGAAAAGAATATCGAATTTTAATGTTTTCTATTGCTTTTACATTAGCCTCAACATCTTTGATATATTTTTTTTCAATATCTTTTCTCTTATCAAATAATTTGACCTCACCAGGTAAGGGATAATCACCGTTATCAAGCCAACCAAATTGCCCATGAAATGGGAATAAATTTGGAAATAATTCTGATAAATGATTATTAAATAGTTCAAGTAAAAATAACTCTTTATTATTAATGCACGGAAAAACAAGTACCGTCCCTTCTGTATGAACATGACAAAAAGAGATAATTTCATTATCATTATTTAAAAGTAGTGGTATGAAATTATCATATTTCATCTGTCTACCTTCTTTACTATTCCAGTAAGTTGGATGACTAAAAGTTAACTCGTAACTTGAATTGTCCGCATACTTTAGAAGTAAAGGCGTAAGTATAGCTTCCTTATTTGGAGACTTCATTTTTTTACCAGTTTTGTTATAGCAATCAGGGAAATCGCTATAAAATGCTGTATTACTAAAATCTGTTTGCTTTACTATTCTATTTTGATGTGAGGTAATCTCTACTTGTTGGTAAGTAACTACCTCTTGTCCACTCGCAAATATAATAACAATTGATTCTTTATTTAGTATGTTATTGACTTCTTTAGATAGAAACCAAGTCGCATACGCTCTAGGATTAAATATTTTTTCTGGAAATACGCTAAGTAATGCGTGTGTAGATTGGCCTGTTACATCATCTAGACAAACCTGACTATCTTCAAAATTTTCCTTTTCGTGAAAGTCCATATTAAATACAAGAATATCATGTTCATGAGTATTAACTGGCTGCGAATAGTTTAATTTTAAAAAGTGTTCTGGTTTTATTCTATCATTCGGGACTCGAACCAGTTTACCCAAAGAACCTATACTACAGTTGTATGAATCCTCTTTAAAAGACTGTAAAACTGATTCATCTAAATCAAAAAGACAAATCAATGGTGTTTCATGAACAGACTTATATTCTTGTTCTACTTTGGTTTTGCCTTCGGAACTACCCTGTTTTTTTCTAGCAAACATCTAAAATCCTTATTAAAAGTATAACTTCTTCTAGGAAGGTAAATAGCATCTTAAGTAGATAATGTATCAGTAAAATAGATTTCATTCATTAAAAATCTACACGCAAAGAAAACCCCCTTCTGCATAAGCAGAAGGGGGTTTTACTTTAGAATAGAGAGCTGACGATGACCTACTCTCACATGGACGAATCCACACTACCATTGGCGCAATGATGTTTCACTTCTGAGTTCGGGAAGGGATCAGGTGGTGCCATCATGCTATTGTCGTCAGCAAAGGGGGTTAGATATGAGTCTGTTATTTTTATTGTTTGACTATAAGTGTTTAGTTTATGGTCGATCAACTTGTAACCTAACTGAATCAAGGTTAAAGGTGATATCGAAATATTCTTTCTTTTATTCTATAAGCTTTCGCTTATACAAGATAGATTAATTAGAGCTTTCATACAAACCACTTGGGTGTTGTATGGTCAAGCCAAACGAGCAATTAGTACAGGTTAGCTACATGCATCGCTGCACTTCCACACCCTGCCTATCAACGTCGTAGTCTTCAACGGCTCTTTAGGGAAATCTAATCTTGAGGTGGGCTTCCCGCTTAGATGCTTTCAGCGGTTATCCCATCCGAACGTAGCTACCGGGCAATGCCACTGGCGTGACAACCCGAACACCAGAGGTTCGTCCACTCTGGTCCTCTCGTACTAGGAGCAGATCCTCTCAAATTTCCAACGCCCACGGTAGATAGGGACCGAACTGTCTCACGACGTTCTAAACCCAGCTCGCGTACCTCTTTAAATGGCGAACAGCCATACCCTTAGGACCTGCTTCAGCCCTAGGATGAGATGAGCCGACATCGAGGTGCCAAACACCGCCGTCGATATGAACTCTTGGGCGGTATCAGCCTGTTATCCCCAGAGTACCTTTTATCCGTTGAGCGATGGCCCTTCCATACAGAACCACCGGATCACTAAGACCTACTTTCGTACCTGCTCGACTTGTGGGTCTCGCAGTTAAGCGCGCTTTTGCCTTTATACTCTACGACCGATTTCCGACCGGTCTGAGCGCACCTTCGTACTCCTCCGTTACTCTTTAGGAGGAGACCGCCCCAGTCAAACTACCCACCATACATTGTCCTCGGTATTGTTATACCTGAGTTAGAACCCCAACATGACCAGGGTGGTATTTCAAGATTGGCTCCACCGAGACTAGCGTCTCGGCTTCAAAGCCTCCCACCTATCCTGCACAAGTCAGGTCAAAGTTCAATGTAAAGCTGTAGTAAAGGTTCACGGGGTCTTTCCGTCTAGCCGCGGGTACACAGCATCTTCACTGCGATTTCGATTTCACTGAGTCTCTGCTGGAGACAGCGCTGCCATCATTATGTCATTCGTGCAGGTCGGAACTTACCCGACAAGGAATTTCGCTACCTTAGGACCGTTATAGTTACGGCCGCCGTTTACTGGGGCTTCGATCAAGAGCTTCGCTTACGCTAACCCCATCAATTAACCTTCCAGCACCGGGCAGACATCACACCCTATACGTCCACTTTCGTGTTTGCAGAGTGCTGTGTTTTTAATAAACAGTTGCAGCAGCCTGGTATCTGCGACTGCCAACAGCTCAAGGAGCGTGTCCTATCACCATCAGCAGCGTACCTTCTCCCGAAGTTACGGTACCATTTTGCCTAGTTCCTTCAGCAGAGTTCTCTCAAGCGCCTTGGTATTCTCTACCTGATCACCTGTGTCGGTTTAGGGTACGATTCGTTTATAACTATTGCTTAGAAGCTTTTCCTGGAAGCATGGTATTTGCCACTTCACTGTACAAGTACAGCTTGCTATCAGATCTCAGCCATGTAACAACCCGGATTTACCTAAGTTGTAAGCCTACATCCTTTCACCTGGACAACCAACGCCAGGCTGACATAACCTTCTCCGTCCCTCCATCGCATTATAAACAAGTATCGGAATATTAACCGATTTCCCATCGACTACGCCTTTCGGCCTCGCCTTAGGGGTCGACTCACCCAGCCCCGATTAACGTTGGACTGGAACCCTTGATCTTCCGGCGTGCGAGCTTTTCACTCGCATTATCGTTACTCACGTCAGCATTCGCTCTTGTGATACCTCCAGCATGCCTTACGACACACCTTCACAGGCTTACACAACGCTCCCCTACCACTTGAAAACAAATTCAAATCCGCAGCTTCGGCTCCTAGTTTGAGCCCCGTTACATCTTCCGCGCGGGCCGACTCGACTAGTGAGCTATTACGCTTTCTTTAAAGGATGGCTGCTTCTAAGCCAACCTCCTAGCTGTCTATGCCTTCCCACCTCGTTTCCCACTTAACTAGGAATTTGGGGCCTTAGCTGGCGGTCTGGGTTGTTTCCCTCTCCACAATGGACGTTAGCACCCACTGTGTGTCTCCCGGATATCACTCATCGGTATTCGGAGTTTGCATCGGTTTGGTAAGTCGGTATGACCCCCTAGCCGAAACAGTGCTCTACCCCCAATGGTGTTCGTCCGAGGCGCTACCTAAATAGCTTTCGGGGAGAACCAGCTATCACCGAGTTTGATTAGCCTTTCACCCCTATCCACAAGTCATCCCCTGGCTTTTCAACGACAGTGGGTTCGGTCCTCCGGTGCCTGTTACGGCACTTTCAACCTGCTCATGGATAGATCACTCGGTTTCGGGTCTATACCCTGCAACTAAACGCCCTATTAAGACTCGGTTTCCCTACGGCTCCCCTAAACGGTTAACCTTGCTACAGAATATAAGTCGCTGACCCATTATACAAAAGGTACGCGGTCACCCTAATAAATTAAGGCTCCCACTGCTTGTACGCACACGGTTTCAGGTTCTATTTCACTCCCCTCACAGGGGTTCTTTTCGCCTTTCCCTCACGGTACTGGTTCACTATCGGTCAGTCAGGAGTATTTAGCCTTGGAGGATGGTCCCCCCATCTTCAAACAGGATTTCTCGTGCCCCGCTCTACTTAATATGTTAACGCTAATGTTTCGAATACAGGACTATCACCTACTACGGTCAGCTTTCCCACGCTGTTCTTCTACATTAGCATTAATCGGCTTCTCCCCGTTCGCTCGCCGCTACTAGGGGAATCTCATTTGATGTCTATTCCTAAGGGTACTGAGATGTTTCACTTCCCCTCGTTCGCTTCTTGTACAAGTACAAGATACCTACCTTATGGTAGGTGGGTTTCCCCATTCAGAAATCTCCGGATCACAGGATATTGCCGCCTCCCCGAAGCTTATCGCAGGCTGTCACGTCTTTCATCGCCTCTGACTGCCAAGGCATCCACCATGTGCGCTTCATTACTTGACCATACAACCCCAAGTAGTCTAACTTATAAATAAGTGTTGACTTCAAAGTGTCATAAGATCTAATTATGATAACGATATCACCTATGTTTATACGCTTGATTCAGTTCTCTTTACTTTTTTAATCACTCACCCCTGGGATAACAACTGATGTCGTTAAGAGGTGAGTGATTAAGGTTAAGAGGTGCGCGTGAACACGCTCCTCCTAACCCAGACTCATATCTATGTTTTTAAATAGTCTCTATGCTCTCGTCGAGTCACAGATTTCCGTATAAAACAGAAAGAAGTAATCGTGTCTTTATTCAAAGATAAATCACTTGTTTCTATTTATACTATTAGCACTTAAAGCTTATTCGTCTATAGTGGTGGAGCCAAACGGAGTCGAACCGTTGACCTCCTGCGTGCAAGGCAGGCGCTCTACCAACTGAGCTATGGCCCCATTATAAAATGGTGGGTCTAAGTGGACTTGAACCACTGACCCCCGCGTTATCAACACGGTGCTCTAACCAGCTGAGCTACAGACCCAATTACGCTTGTTAAAACGTAAGCTTAAACTAAAGAACAACTTGTTGTGAATTCTTGCTGACCGAATGCCATCTATAAGGAGGTGATCCAGCCGCAGGTTCCCCTACGGCTACCTTGTTACGACTTCACCCCAGTCATCAACCACACCGTGGTGAACGCTCCCCCGAAGGTTAAGCTATCCACTTCTGGTGCAATCAACTCCCATGGTGTGACGGGCGGTGTGTACAAGGCCCGGGAACGTATTCACCGCGGCATTCTGATCCGCGATTACTAGCGATTCCTACTTCATGGAGTCGAGTTGCAGACTCCAATCTGGACTACGATAGGCTTTTTGAGATTCGCATCACATCGCTGTGTAGCTGCCCTCTGTACCTACCATTGTAGCACGTGTGTAGCCCTGGTCGTAAGGGCCATGATGACTTGACGTCGTCCCCGCCTTCCTCCAGTTTGTCACTGGCAGTATCCTTAGAGTTCCCGGCTTAACCCGCTGGTAACTAAGGACAAGGGTTGCGCTCGTTGCGGGACTTAACCCAACATCTCACGACACGAGCTGACGACAGCCATGCAGCACCTGTATTCTAATTCCCGAAGGCACTCCCGCATCTCTGCAGGATTCTAGATATGTCAAGACCAGGTAAGGTTCTTCGCGTTGCATCGAATTAAACCACATGCTCCACCGCTTGTGCGGGCCCCCGTCAATTCATTTGAGTTTTAACCTTGCGGCCGTACTCCCCAGGCGGTCTACTTATTGCGTTAGCTGCGTCACTAAGTCCTCAAGGGACCCAACGACTAGTAGACATCGTTTACGGCGTGGACTACCAGGGTATCTAATCCTGTTTGCTACCCACGCTTTCGAGCCTCAGTGTCAGTATTATGCCAGAAGGCTGCCTTCGCCATCGGTATTCCTCCAGATCTCTACGCATTTCACCGCTACACCTGGAATTCTACCTTCCTCTCACATACTCTAGCTCTACAGTTTCAGATGCAGTTCCCAGGTTAAGCCCGGGGATTTCACATCTGACTTATAGAGCCACCTACGCTCCCTTTACGCCCAGTAATTCCGATTAACGCTTGCACCCTCTGTATTACCGCGGCTGCTGGCACAGAGTTAGCCGGTGCTTATTCTGCAGCTAATGTCATCGTCCATGGGTATTAACCATGGAGTCTTCTTCACTGCTTAAAGTGCTTTACAACCAAAAGGCCTTCTTCACACACGCGGCATGGCTGGATCAGGGTTTCCCCCATTGTCCAATATTCCCCACTGCTGCCTCCCGTAGGAGTCCGGGCCGTGTCTCAGTCCCGGTGTGGCTGATCATCCTCTCAGACCAGCTACAGATCGTCGCCATGGTAGGCCTTTACCCCACCATCTAGCTAATCCGACTTAGGCTCATCTAATAGCGAGAGCAGTAAACTGCCCCCTTTCTCCCGTAGGTCGTATGCGGTATTAATACGAGTTTCCCCGTGCTATCCCCCACTACTAGGTAGATTCCTAAGTATTACTCACCCGTCCGCCGCTCGTCAGCGAGAAGCAAGCTTCTCCTGTTACCGCTCGACTTGCATGTGTTAAGCCTGCCGCCAGCGTTCAATCTGAGCCATGATCAAACTCTTCAGTTTAATCTTGCTATGAAGCTCTTTAAAGAAGCTTCTAAACTTGGCTCATCTAATCTGGCAAAATCGCTAAAAATTATGTTCGTAATGAATTAACTTTGAGTTTTTCTGCTGTCTTAAATGATAATTTTTATAGTTAGAATGAACTCCGAAAAGGAGTTAAAACCAACTTTATTTTTTAGCATTCTGAATCAGCAAAAATCCACACAAGTTGTTCTTTAGTTATGCTTTTAAATAGTGCTCAATCACTGTCGTCCAGTAACTGATATATAGGGTAATTCTCTTGCTGTTTAGTCTCAAACCCTTTCAGGTCAAGCTATCTAGCGAGCCGACTATCTTATCATAATGATTTGATTTGTCAAGCTTTTTTATGTTTTGTCTTAGCTTGGTAATCTAAGTAATAAGTTGGTTAACTTACTGCTTAGCTTCCTTTGCTGTGGGGCGTATTATATAGAGTTTAAGGTGGGTGTCAACAGCTTTATCAGAGGTTTTTAGGTTTATTTGACAAGACTTTTAATAATGCATAGTTTTCAATGGGTTAGGGGGAAATAGGGATTCGATGTATTTGGGTTTAAACGCTGGAAATACCTGTAGATCTTATATTGAGTTGGCATTAGATGGGTTAATTACTTATTTGAAGCTAACTGTTCATTTAATTATTCTAAAATAAGGCTTATTTAATCAGCTGATAGGGTAATGATCGTTAAAAAACAGGTTCAAATCAATCCTAGTCTCTAAATTATTTATTAAGAAACTTGAAATCCAGCCTATTTTCTCAAACTACACGCAAAGAAAACCCCCTTCTGCATAAGCAGAAGGGGGTTTTACTTTAGAATAGAGAGCTGACGATGACCTACTCTCACATGGACGAATCCACACTACCATTGGCGCAATGATGTTTCACTTCTGAGTTCGGGAAGGGATCAGGTGGTGCCATCATGCTATTGTCGTCAGCAAAGGGGGTTAGATATGAGTCTGTTATTTTTATTGTTTGACTATAAGTGTTTAGTTTATGGTCGATCAACTTGTAACCTAACTGAATCAAGGTTAAAGGTGATATCGAAATATTCTTTCTTTTATTCTATAAGCTTTCGCTTATACAAGATAGATTAATTAGAGCTTTCATACAAACCACTTGGGTGTTGTATGGTCAAGCCAAACGAGCAATTAGTACAGGTTAGCTACATGCATCGCTGCACTTCCACACCCTGCCTATCAACGTCGTAGTCTTCAACGGCTCTTTAGGGAAATCTAATCTTGAGGTGGGCTTCCCGCTTAGATGCTTTCAGCGGTTATCCCATCCGAACGTAGCTACCGGGCAATGCCACTGGCGTGACAACCCGAACACCAGAGGTTCGTCCACTCTGGTCCTCTCGTACTAGGAGCAGATCCTCTCAAATTTCCAACGCCCACGGTAGATAGGGACCGAACTGTCTCACGACGTTCTAAACCCAGCTCGCGTACCTCTTTAAATGGCGAACAGCCATACCCTTAGGACCTGCTTCAGCCCTAGGATGAGATGAGCCGACATCGAGGTGCCAAACACCGCCGTCGATATGAACTCTTGGGCGGTATCAGCCTGTTATCCCCAGAGTACCTTTTATCCGTTGAGCGATGGCCCTTCCATACAGAACCACCGGATCACTAAGACCTACTTTCGTACCTGCTCGACTTGTGGGTCTCGCAGTTAAGCGCGCTTTTGCCTTTATACTCTACGACCGATTTCCGACCGGTCTGAGCGCACCTTCGTACTCCTCCGTTACTCTTTAGGAGGAGACCGCCCCAGTCAAACTACCCACCATACATTGTCCTCGGTATTGTTATACCTGAGTTAGAACCCCAACATGACCAGGGTGGTATTTCAAGATTGGCTCCACCGAGACTAGCGTCTCGGCTTCAAAGCCTCCCACCTATCCTGCACAAGTCAGGTCAAAGTTCAATGTAAAGCTGTAGTAAAGGTTCACGGGGTCTTTCCGTCTAGCCGCGGGTACACAGCATCTTCACTGCGATTTCGATTTCACTGAGTCTCTGCTGGAGACAGCGCTGCCATCATTATGTCATTCGTGCAGGTCGGAACTTACCCGACAAGGAATTTCGCTACCTTAGGACCGTTATAGTTACGGCCGCCGTTTACTGGGGCTTCGATCAAGAGCTTCGCTTACGCTAACCCCATCAATTAACCTTCCAGCACCGGGCAGACATCACACCCTATACGTCCACTTTCGTGTTTGCAGAGTGCTGTGTTTTTAATAAACAGTTGCAGCAGCCTGGTATCTGCGACTGCCAACAGCTCAAGGAGCGTGTCCTATCACCATCAGCAGCGTACCTTCTCCCGAAGTTACGGTACCATTTTGCCTAGTTCCTTCAGCAGAGTTCTCTCAAGCGCCTTGGTATTCTCTACCTGATCACCTGTGTCGGTTTAGGGTACGATTCGTTTATAACTATTGCTTAGAAGCTTTTCCTGGAAGCATGGTATTTGCCACTTCACTGTACAAGTACAGCTTGCTATCAGATCTCAGCCATGTAACAACCCGGATTTACCTAAGTTGTAAGCCTACATCCTTTCACCTGGACAACCAACGCCAGGCTGACATAACCTTCTCCGTCCCTCCATCGCATTATAAACAAGTATCGGAATATTAACCGATTTCCCATCGACTACGCCTTTCGGCCTCGCCTTAGGGGTCGACTCACCCAGCCCCGATTAACGTTGGACTGGAACCCTTGATCTTCCGGCGTGCGAGCTTTTCACTCGCATTATCGTTACTCACGTCAGCATTCGCTCTTGTGATACCTCCAGCATGCCTTACGACACACCTTCACAGGCTTACACAACGCTCCCCTACCACTTGAAAACAAATTCAAATCCGCAGCTTCGGCTCCTAGTTTGAGCCCCGTTACATCTTCCGCGCGGGCCGACTCGACTAGTGAGCTATTACGCTTTCTTTAAAGGATGGCTGCTTCTAAGCCAACCTCCTAGCTGTCTATGCCTTCCCACCTCGTTTCCCACTTAACTAGGAATTTGGGGCCTTAGCTGGCGGTCTGGGTTGTTTCCCTCTCCACAATGGACGTTAGCACCCACTGTGTGTCTCCCGGATATCACTCATCGGTATTCGGAGTTTGCATCGGTTTGGTAAGTCGGTATGACCCCCTAGCCGAAACAGTGCTCTACCCCCAATGGTGTTCGTCCGAGGCGCTACCTAAATAGCTTTCGGGGAGAACCAGCTATCACCGAGTTTGATTAGCCTTTCACCCCTATCCACAAGTCATCCCCTGGCTTTTCAACGACAGTGGGTTCGGTCCTCCGGTGCCTGTTACGGCACTTTCAACCTGCTCATGGATAGATCACTCGGTTTCGGGTCTATACCCTGCAACTAAACGCCCTATTAAGACTCGGTTTCCCTACGGCTCCCCTAAACGGTTAACCTTGCTACAGAATATAAGTCGCTGACCCATTATACAAAAGGTACGCGGTCACCCTAATAAATTAAGGCTCCCACTGCTTGTACGCACACGGTTTCAGGTTCTATTTCACTCCCCTCACAGGGGTTCTTTTCGCCTTTCCCTCACGGTACTGGTTCACTATCGGTCAGTCAGGAGTATTTAGCCTTGGAGGATGGTCCCCCCATCTTCAAACAGGATTTCTCGTGCCCCGCTCTACTTAATATGTTAACGCTAATGTTTCGAATACAGGACTATCACCTACTACGGTCAGCTTTCCCACGCTGTTCTTCTACATTAGCATTAATCGGCTTCTCCCCGTTCGCTCGCCGCTACTAGGGGAATCTCATTTGATGTCTATTCCTAAGGGTACTGAGATGTTTCACTTCCCCTCGTTCGCTTCTTGTACAAGTACAAGATACCTACCTTATGGTAGGTGGGTTTCCCCATTCAGAAATCTCCGGATCACAGGATATTGCCGCCTCCCCGAAGCTTATCGCAGGCTGTCACGTCTTTCATCGCCTCTGACTGCCAAGGCATCCACCATGTGCGCTTCATTACTTGACCATACAACCCCAAGTAGTCTAACTTATAAATAAGTGTTGACTTCAAAGTGTCATAAGATCTAATTATGATAACGATATCACCTATGTTTATACGCTTGATTCAGTTCTCTTTACTTTTTTAATCACTCACCCCTGGGATAACAACTGATGTCGTTAAGAGGTGAGTGATTAAGGTTAAGAGGTGCGCGTGAACACGCTCCTCCTAACCCAGACTCATATCTATGTTTTTAAATAGTCTCTATGCTCTCGTCGAGTCACAGATTTCCGTATAAAACAGAAAGAAGTAATCGTGTCTTTATTCAAAGATAAATCACTTGTTTCTATTTATACTATTAGCACTTAAAGCTTATTCGTCTATAGTGGTGGAGCCAAACGGAGTCGAACCGTTGACCTCCTGCGTGCAAGGCAGGCGCTCTACCAACTGAGCTATGGCCCCATTATAAAATGGTGGGTCTAAGTGGACTTGAACCACTGACCCCCGCGTTATCAACACGGTGCTCTAACCAGCTGAGCTACAGACCCAATTACGCTTGTTAAAACGTAAGCTTAAACTAAAGAACAACTTGTTGTGAATTCTTGCTGACCGAATGCCATCTATAAGGAGGTGATCCAGCCGCAGGTTCCCCTACGGCTACCTTGTTACGACTTCACCCCAGTCATCAACCACACCGTGGTGAACGCTCCCCCGAAGGTTAAGCTATCCACTTCTGGTGCAATCAACTCCCATGGTGTGACGGGCGGTGTGTACAAGGCCCGGGAACGTATTCACCGCGGCATTCTGATCCGCGATTACTAGCGATTCCTACTTCATGGAGTCGAGTTGCAGACTCCAATCTGGACTACGATAGGCTTTTTGAGATTCGCATCACATCGCTGTGTAGCTGCCCTCTGTACCTACCATTGTAGCACGTGTGTAGCCCTGGTCGTAAGGGCCATGATGACTTGACGTCGTCCCCGCCTTCCTCCAGTTTGTCACTGGCAGTATCCTTAGAGTTCCCGGCTTAACCCGCTGGTAACTAAGGACAAGGGTTGCGCTCGTTGCGGGACTTAACCCAACATCTCACGACACGAGCTGACGACAGCCATGCAGCACCTGTATTCTAATTCCCGAAGGCACTCCCGCATCTCTGCAGGATTCTAGATATGTCAAGACCAGGTAAGGTTCTTCGCGTTGCATCGAATTAAACCACATGCTCCACCGCTTGTGCGGGCCCCCGTCAATTCATTTGAGTTTTAACCTTGCGGCCGTACTCCCCAGGCGGTCTACTTATTGCGTTAGCTGCGTCACTAAGTCCTCAAGGGACCCAACGACTAGTAGACATCGTTTACGGCGTGGACTACCAGGGTATCTAATCCTGTTTGCTACCCACGCTTTCGAGCCTCAGTGTCAGTATTATGCCAGAAGGCTGCCTTCGCCATCGGTATTCCTCCAGATCTCTACGCATTTCACCGCTACACCTGGAATTCTACCTTCCTCTCACATACTCTAGCTCTACAGTTTCAGATGCAGTTCCCAGGTTAAGCCCGGGGATTTCACATCTGACTTATAGAGCCACCTACGCTCCCTTTACGCCCAGTAATTCCGATTAACGCTTGCACCCTCTGTATTACCGCGGCTGCTGGCACAGAGTTAGCCGGTGCTTATTCTGCAGCTAATGTCATCGTCCATGGGTATTAACCATGGAGTCTTCTTCACTGCTTAAAGTGCTTTACAACCAAAAGGCCTTCTTCACACACGCGGCATGGCTGGATCAGGGTTTCCCCCATTGTCCAATATTCCCCACTGCTGCCTCCCGTAGGAGTCCGGGCCGTGTCTCAGTCCCGGTGTGGCTGATCATCCTCTCAGACCAGCTACAGATCGTCGCCATGGTAGGCCTTTACCCCACCATCTAGCTAATCCGACTTAGGCTCATCTAATAGCGAGAGCAGTAAACTGCCCCCTTTCTCCCGTAGGTCGTATGCGGTATTAATACGAGTTTCCCCGTGCTATCCCCCACTACTAGGTAGATTCCTAAGTATTACTCACCCGTCCGCCGCTCGTCAGCGAGAAGCAAGCTTCTCCTGTTACCGCTCGACTTGCATGTGTTAAGCCTGCCGCCAGCGTTCAATCTGAGCCATGATCAAACTCTTCAGTTTAATCTTGCTATGAAGCTCTTTAAAGAAGCTTCTAAACTTGGCTCATCTAATCTGGCAAAATCGCTAAAAATTATGTTCGTAATGAATTAACTTTGAGTTTTTCTGCTGTCTTAAATGATAATTTTTATAGTTAGAATGAACTCCGAAAAGGAGTTAAAACCAACTTTATTTTTTAGCATTCTGAATCAGCAAAAATCCACACAAGTTGTTCTTTAGTTATGCTTTTAAATAGTGCTCAATCACTGTCGTCCAGTAACTGATATATAGGGTAATTCTCTTGCTGTTTAGTCTCAAACCCTTTCAGGTCAAGCTATCTAGCGAGCCGACTATCTTATCATAATGATTTGATTTGTCAAGCTTTTTTATGTTTTGTCTTAGCTTGGTAATCTAAGTAATAAGTTGGTTAACTTACTGCTTAGCTTCCTTTGCTGTGGGGCGTATTATATAGAGTTTAAGGTGGGTGTCAACAGCTTTATCAGAGGTTTTTAGGTTTATTTGATAAGACTTTTAATTGTGTATGGTTTTCAATGGGTTAGAGATAGTGGTTATCTGGATAGATTTGGCATTGAACGCTAAAGATTTCTCTAGGTCTTTTACTGAGATGAATTTGGGCTGCTTTAATACATTTATAAAGTCAAATATTTCTTGGAACGTGGTTTTATAGATATTATTTGATCCACTAAATAGGTGACGATCTTTAAAAAAGTGAAAGCAACAGAGTATTTAATCCATAGTTTCTAGTTTTTAACTCTTCAAGCCAATTTATAAATTAAGGTATTTCTAAAATACTCCCAAACAAAGAAAACCCCCTTCTGCATAAGCAGAAGGGGGTTTTACTTTAGAATAGAGAGCTGACGATGACCTACTCTCACATGGACGAATCCACACTACCATTGGCGCAATGATGTTTCACTTCTGAGTTCGGGAAGGGATCAGGTGGTGCCATCATGCTATTGTCGTCAGCAAAGGGGGTTAGATATGAGTCTGTTATTTTTATTGTTTGACTATAAGTGTTTAGTTTATGGTCGATCAACTTGTAACCTAACTGAATCAAGGTTAAAGGTGATATCGAAATATTCTTTCTTTTATTCTATAAGCTTTCGCTTATACAAGATAGATTAATTAGAGCTTTCATACAAACCACTTGGGTGTTGTATGGTCAAGCCAAACGAGCAATTAGTACAGGTTAGCTACATGCATCGCTGCACTTCCACACCCTGCCTATCAACGTCGTAGTCTTCAACGGCTCTTTAGGGAAATCTAATCTTGAGGTGGGCTTCCCGCTTAGATGCTTTCAGCGGTTATCCCATCCGAACGTAGCTACCGGGCAATGCCACTGGCGTGACAACCCGAACACCAGAGGTTCGTCCACTCTGGTCCTCTCGTACTAGGAGCAGATCCTCTCAAATTTCCAACGCCCACGGTAGATAGGGACCGAACTGTCTCACGACGTTCTAAACCCAGCTCGCGTACCTCTTTAAATGGCGAACAGCCATACCCTTAGGACCTGCTTCAGCCCTAGGATGAGATGAGCCGACATCGAGGTGCCAAACACCGCCGTCGATATGAACTCTTGGGCGGTATCAGCCTGTTATCCCCAGAGTACCTTTTATCCGTTGAGCGATGGCCCTTCCATACAGAACCACCGGATCACTAAGACCTACTTTCGTACCTGCTCGACTTGTGGGTCTCGCAGTTAAGCGCGCTTTTGCCTTTATACTCTACGACCGATTTCCGACCGGTCTGAGCGCACCTTCGTACTCCTCCGTTACTCTTTAGGAGGAGACCGCCCCAGTCAAACTACCCACCATACATTGTCCTCGGTATTGTTATACCTGAGTTAGAACCCCAACATGACCAGGGTGGTATTTCAAGATTGGCTCCACCGAGACTAGCGTCTCGGCTTCAAAGCCTCCCACCTATCCTGCACAAGTCAGGTCAAAGTTCAATGTAAAGCTGTAGTAAAGGTTCACGGGGTCTTTCCGTCTAGCCGCGGGTACACAGCATCTTCACTGCGATTTCGATTTCACTGAGTCTCTGCTGGAGACAGCGCTGCCATCATTATGTCATTCGTGCAGGTCGGAACTTACCCGACAAGGAATTTCGCTACCTTAGGACCGTTATAGTTACGGCCGCCGTTTACTGGGGCTTCGATCAAGAGCTTCGCTTACGCTAACCCCATCAATTAACCTTCCAGCACCGGGCAGACATCACACCCTATACGTCCACTTTCGTGTTTGCAGAGTGCTGTGTTTTTAATAAACAGTTGCAGCAGCCTGGTATCTGCGACTGCCAACAGCTCAAGGAGCGTGTCCTATCACCATCAGCAGCGTACCTTCTCCCGAAGTTACGGTACCATTTTGCCTAGTTCCTTCAGCAGAGTTCTCTCAAGCGCCTTGGTATTCTCTACCTGATCACCTGTGTCGGTTTAGGGTACGATTCGTTTATAACTATTGCTTAGAAGCTTTTCCTGGAAGCATGGTATTTGCCACTTCACTGTACAAGTACAGCTTGCTATCAGATCTCAGCCATGTAACAACCCGGATTTACCTAAGTTGTAAGCCTACATCCTTTCACCTGGACAACCAACGCCAGGCTGACATAACCTTCTCCGTCCCTCCATCGCATTATAAACAAGTATCGGAATATTAACCGATTTCCCATCGACTACGCCTTTCGGCCTCGCCTTAGGGGTCGACTCACCCAGCCCCGATTAACGTTGGACTGGAACCCTTGATCTTCCGGCGTGCGAGCTTTTCACTCGCATTATCGTTACTCACGTCAGCATTCGCTCTTGTGATACCTCCAGCATGCCTTACGACACACCTTCACAGGCTTACACAACGCTCCCCTACCACTTGAAAACAAATTCAAATCCGCAGCTTCGGCTCCTAGTTTGAGCCCCGTTACATCTTCCGCGCGGGCCGACTCGACTAGTGAGCTATTACGCTTTCTTTAAAGGATGGCTGCTTCTAAGCCAACCTCCTAGCTGTCTATGCCTTCCCACCTCGTTTCCCACTTAACTAGGAATTTGGGGCCTTAGCTGGCGGTCTGGGTTGTTTCCCTCTCCACAATGGACGTTAGCACCCACTGTGTGTCTCCCGGATATCACTCATCGGTATTCGGAGTTTGCATCGGTTTGGTAAGTCGGTATGACCCCCTAGCCGAAACAGTGCTCTACCCCCAATGGTGTTCGTCCGAGGCGCTACCTAAATAGCTTTCGGGGAGAACCAGCTATCACCGAGTTTGATTAGCCTTTCACCCCTATCCACAAGTCATCCCCTGGCTTTTCAACGACAGTGGGTTCGGTCCTCCGGTGCCTGTTACGGCACTTTCAACCTGCTCATGGATAGATCACTCGGTTTCGGGTCTATACCCTGCAACTAAACGCCCTATTAAGACTCGGTTTCCCTACGGCTCCCCTAAACGGTTAACCTTGCTACAGAATATAAGTCGCTGACCCATTATACAAAAGGTACGCGGTCACCCTAATAAATTAAGGCTCCCACTGCTTGTACGCACACGGTTTCAGGTTCTATTTCACTCCCCTCACAGGGGTTCTTTTCGCCTTTCCCTCACGGTACTGGTTCACTATCGGTCAGTCAGGAGTATTTAGCCTTGGAGGATGGTCCCCCCATCTTCAAACAGGATTTCTCGTGCCCCGCTCTACTTAATATGTTAACGCTAATGTTTCGAATACAGGACTATCACCTACTACGGTCAGCTTTCCCACGCTGTTCTTCTACATTAGCATTAATCGGCTTCTCCCCGTTCGCTCGCCGCTACTAGGGGAATCTCATTTGATGTCTATTCCTAAGGGTACTGAGATGTTTCACTTCCCCTCGTTCGCTTCTTGTACAAGTACAAGATACCTACCTTATGGTAGGTGGGTTTCCCCATTCAGAAATCTCCGGATCACAGGATATTGCCGCCTCCCCGAAGCTTATCGCAGGCTGTCACGTCTTTCATCGCCTCTGACTGCCAAGGCATCCACCATGTGCGCTTCATTACTTGACCATACAACCCCAAGTAGTCTAACTTATAAATAAGTGTTGACTTCAAAGTGTCATAAGATCTAATTATGATAACGATATCACCTATGTTTATACGCTTGATTCAGTTCTCTTTACTTTTTTAATCACTCACCCCTGGGATAACAACTGATGTCGTTAAGAGGTGAGTGATTAAGGTTAAGAGGTGCGCGTGAACACGCTCCTCCTAACCCAGACTCATATCTATGTTTTTAAATAGTCTCTATGCTCTCGTCGAGTCACAGATTTCCGTATAAAACAGAAAGAAGTAATCGTGTCTTTATTCAAAGATAAATCACTTGTTTCTATTTATACTATTAGCACTTAAAGCTTATTCGTCTATAGTGGTGGAGCCAAACGGAGTCGAACCGTTGACCTCCTGCGTGCAAGGCAGGCGCTCTACCAACTGAGCTATGGCCCCATTATAAAATGGTGGGTCTAAGTGGACTTGAACCACTGACCCCCGCGTTATCAACACGGTGCTCTAACCAGCTGAGCTACAGACCCAATTACGCTTGTTAAAACGTAAGCTTAAACTAAAGAACAACTTGTTGTGAATTCTTGCTGACCGAATGCCATCTATAAGGAGGTGATCCAGCCGCAGGTTCCCCTACGGCTACCTTGTTACGACTTCACCCCAGTCATCAACCACACCGTGGTGAACGCTCCCCCGAAGGTTAAGCTATCCACTTCTGGTGCAATCAACTCCCATGGTGTGACGGGCGGTGTGTACAAGGCCCGGGAACGTATTCACCGCGGCATTCTGATCCGCGATTACTAGCGATTCCTACTTCATGGAGTCGAGTTGCAGACTCCAATCTGGACTACGATAGGCTTTTTGAGATTCGCATCACATCGCTGTGTAGCTGCCCTCTGTACCTACCATTGTAGCACGTGTGTAGCCCTGGTCGTAAGGGCCATGATGACTTGACGTCGTCCCCGCCTTCCTCCAGTTTGTCACTGGCAGTATCCTTAGAGTTCCCGGCTTAACCCGCTGGTAACTAAGGACAAGGGTTGCGCTCGTTGCGGGACTTAACCCAACATCTCACGACACGAGCTGACGACAGCCATGCAGCACCTGTATTCTAATTCCCGAAGGCACTCCCGCATCTCTGCAGGATTCTAGATATGTCAAGACCAGGTAAGGTTCTTCGCGTTGCATCGAATTAAACCACATGCTCCACCGCTTGTGCGGGCCCCCGTCAATTCATTTGAGTTTTAACCTTGCGGCCGTACTCCCCAGGCGGTCTACTTATTGCGTTAGCTGCGTCACTAAGTCCTCAAGGGACCCAACGACTAGTAGACATCGTTTACGGCGTGGACTACCAGGGTATCTAATCCTGTTTGCTACCCACGCTTTCGAGCCTCAGTGTCAGTATTATGCCAGAAGGCTGCCTTCGCCATCGGTATTCCTCCAGATCTCTACGCATTTCACCGCTACACCTGGAATTCTACCTTCCTCTCACATACTCTAGCTCTACAGTTTCAGATGCAGTTCCCAGGTTAAGCCCGGGGATTTCACATCTGACTTATAGAGCCACCTACGCTCCCTTTACGCCCAGTAATTCCGATTAACGCTTGCACCCTCTGTATTACCGCGGCTGCTGGCACAGAGTTAGCCGGTGCTTATTCTGCAGCTAATGTCATCGTCCATGGGTATTAACCATGGAGTCTTCTTCACTGCTTAAAGTGCTTTACAACCAAAAGGCCTTCTTCACACACGCGGCATGGCTGGATCAGGGTTTCCCCCATTGTCCAATATTCCCCACTGCTGCCTCCCGTAGGAGTCCGGGCCGTGTCTCAGTCCCGGTGTGGCTGATCATCCTCTCAGACCAGCTACAGATCGTCGCCATGGTAGGCCTTTACCCCACCATCTAGCTAATCCGACTTAGGCTCATCTAATAGCGAGAGCAGTAAACTGCCCCCTTTCTCCCGTAGGTCGTATGCGGTATTAATACGAGTTTCCCCGTGCTATCCCCCACTACTAGGTAGATTCCTAAGTATTACTCACCCGTCCGCCGCTCGTCAGCGAGAAGCAAGCTTCTCCTGTTACCGCTCGACTTGCATGTGTTAAGCCTGCCGCCAGCGTTCAATCTGAGCCATGATCAAACTCTTCAGTTTAATCTTGCTATGAAGCTCTTTAAAGAAGCTTCTAAACTTGGCTCATCTAATCTGGCAAAATCGCTAAAAATTATGTTCGTAATGAATTAACTTTGAGTTTTTCTGCTGTCTTAAATGATAATTTTTATAGTTAGAATGAACTCCGAAAAGGAGTTAAAACCAACTTTATTTTTTAGCATTCTGAATCAGCAAAAATCCACACAAGTTGTTCTTTAGTTATGCTTTTAAATAGTGCTCAATCACTGTCGTCCAGTAACTGATATATAGGGTAATTCTCTTGCTGTTTAGTCTCAAACCCTTTCAGGTCAAGCTATCTAGCGAGCCGACTATCTTATCATAATGATTTGATTTGTCAAGCTTTTTTATGTTTTGTCTTAGCTTGGTAATCTAAGTAATAAGTTGGTTAACTTACTGCTTAGCTTCCTTTGCTGTGGGGCGTATTATATAGAGTTTAAGGTGGGTGTCAACAGCTTTATCAGAGGTTTTTAGGTTTATTTGACAAGACTTTTAATAATGCATAGTTTTCAATGGGTTAGGGGGAAATAGGGATTCGATGTATTTGGGTTTAAACGCTGGAAATACCTGTAGATCTTATATTGAGTTGGCATTAGATGGGTTAATTACTTATTTGAAGCTAACTGTTCATTTAATTATTCTAAAATAAGGCTTATTTAATCAGCTGATAGGGTAATGATCGTTAAAAAACAGGTTCAAATCAATCCTAGTCTCTAAATTATTTATTAAGAAACTTGAAATCCAGCCTATTTTCTCAAACTACAGGCAAAGAAAACCCCCTTCTGCATAAGCAGAAGGGGGTTTTACTTTAGAATAGAGAGCTGACGATGACCTACTCTCACATGGACGAATCCACACTACCATTGGCGCAATGATGTTTCACTTCTGAGTTCGGGAAGGGATCAGGTGGTGCCATCATGCTATTGTCGTCAGCAAAGGGGGTTAGATATGAGTCTGTTATTTTTATTGTTTGACTATAAGTGTTTAGTTTATGGTCGATCAACTTGTAACCTAACTGAATCAAGGTTAAAGGTGATATCGAAATATTCTTTCTTTTATTCTATAAGCTTTCGCTTATACAAGATAGATTAATTAGAGCTTTCATACAAACCACTTGGGTGTTGTATGGTCAAGCCAAACGAGCAATTAGTACAGGTTAGCTACATGCATCGCTGCACTTCCACACCCTGCCTATCAACGTCGTAGTCTTCAACGGCTCTTTAGGGAAATCTAATCTTGAGGTGGGCTTCCCGCTTAGATGCTTTCAGCGGTTATCCCATCCGAACGTAGCTACCGGGCAATGCCACTGGCGTGACAACCCGAACACCAGAGGTTCGTCCACTCTGGTCCTCTCGTACTAGGAGCAGATCCTCTCAAATTTCCAACGCCCACGGTAGATAGGGACCGAACTGTCTCACGACGTTCTAAACCCAGCTCGCGTACCTCTTTAAATGGCGAACAGCCATACCCTTAGGACCTGCTTCAGCCCTAGGATGAGATGAGCCGACATCGAGGTGCCAAACACCGCCGTCGATATGAACTCTTGGGCGGTATCAGCCTGTTATCCCCAGAGTACCTTTTATCCGTTGAGCGATGGCCCTTCCATACAGAACCACCGGATCACTAAGACCTACTTTCGTACCTGCTCGACTTGTGGGTCTCGCAGTTAAGCGCGCTTTTGCCTTTATACTCTACGACCGATTTCCGACCGGTCTGAGCGCACCTTCGTACTCCTCCGTTACTCTTTAGGAGGAGACCGCCCCAGTCAAACTACCCACCATACATTGTCCTCGGTATTGTTATACCTGAGTTAGAACCCCAACATGACCAGGGTGGTATTTCAAGATTGGCTCCACCGAGACTAGCGTCTCGGCTTCAAAGCCTCCCACCTATCCTGCACAAGTCAGGTCAAAGTTCAATGTAAAGCTGTAGTAAAGGTTCACGGGGTCTTTCCGTCTAGCCGCGGGTACACAGCATCTTCACTGCGATTTCGATTTCACTGAGTCTCTGCTGGAGACAGCGCTGCCATCATTATGTCATTCGTGCAGGTCGGAACTTACCCGACAAGGAATTTCGCTACCTTAGGACCGTTATAGTTACGGCCGCCGTTTACTGGGGCTTCGATCAAGAGCTTCGCTTACGCTAACCCCATCAATTAACCTTCCAGCACCGGGCAGACATCACACCCTATACGTCCACTTTCGTGTTTGCAGAGTGCTGTGTTTTTAATAAACAGTTGCAGCAGCCTGGTATCTGCGACTGCCAACAGCTCAAGGAGCGTGTCCTATCACCATCAGCAGCGTACCTTCTCCCGAAGTTACGGTACCATTTTGCCTAGTTCCTTCAGCAGAGTTCTCTCAAGCGCCTTGGTATTCTCTACCTGATCACCTGTGTCGGTTTAGGGTACGATTCGTTTATAACTATTGCTTAGAAGCTTTTCCTGGAAGCATGGTATTTGCCACTTCACTGTACAAGTACAGCTTGCTATCAGATCTCAGCCATGTAACAACCCGGATTTACCTAAGTTGTAAGCCTACATCCTTTCACCTGGACAACCAACGCCAGGCTGACATAACCTTCTCCGTCCCTCCATCGCATTATAAACAAGTATCGGAATATTAACCGATTTCCCATCGACTACGCCTTTCGGCCTCGCCTTAGGGGTCGACTCACCCAGCCCCGATTAACGTTGGACTGGAACCCTTGATCTTCCGGCGTGCGAGCTTTTCACTCGCATTATCGTTACTCACGTCAGCATTCGCTCTTGTGATACCTCCAGCATGCCTTACGACACACCTTCACAGGCTTACACAACGCTCCCCTACCACTTGAAAACAAATTCAAATCCGCAGCTTCGGCTCCTAGTTTGAGCCCCGTTACATCTTCCGCGCGGGCCGACTCGACTAGTGAGCTATTACGCTTTCTTTAAAGGATGGCTGCTTCTAAGCCAACCTCCTAGCTGTCTATGCCTTCCCACCTCGTTTCCCACTTAACTAGGAATTTGGGGCCTTAGCTGGCGGTCTGGGTTGTTTCCCTCTCCACAATGGACGTTAGCACCCACTGTGTGTCTCCCGGATATCACTCATCGGTATTCGGAGTTTGCATCGGTTTGGTAAGTCGGTATGACCCCCTAGCCGAAACAGTGCTCTACCCCCAATGGTGTTCGTCCGAGGCGCTACCTAAATAGCTTTCGGGGAGAACCAGCTATCACCGAGTTTGATTAGCCTTTCACCCCTATCCACAAGTCATCCCCTGGCTTTTCAACGACAGTGGGTTCGGTCCTCCGGTGCCTGTTACGGCACTTTCAACCTGCTCATGGATAGATCACTCGGTTTCGGGTCTATACCCTGCAACTAAACGCCCTATTAAGACTCGGTTTCCCTACGGCTCCCCTAAACGGTTAACCTTGCTACAGAATATAAGTCGCTGACCCATTATACAAAAGGTACGCGGTCACCCTAATAAATTAAGGCTCCCACTGCTTGTACGCACACGGTTTCAGGTTCTATTTCACTCCCCTCACAGGGGTTCTTTTCGCCTTTCCCTCACGGTACTGGTTCACTATCGGTCAGTCAGGAGTATTTAGCCTTGGAGGATGGTCCCCCCATCTTCAAACAGGATTTCTCGTGCCCCGCTCTACTTAATATGTTAACGCTAATGTTTCGAATACAGGACTATCACCTACTACGGTCAGCTTTCCCACGCTGTTCTTCTACATTAGCATTAATCGGCTTCTCCCCGTTCGCTCGCCGCTACTAGGGGAATCTCATTTGATGTCTATTCCTAAGGGTACTGAGATGTTTCACTTCCCCTCGTTCGCTTCTTGTACAAGTACAAGATACCTACCTTATGGTAGGTGGGTTTCCCCATTCAGAAATCTCCGGATCACAGGATATTGCCGCCTCCCCGAAGCTTATCGCAGGCTGTCACGTCTTTCATCGCCTCTGACTGCCAAGGCATCCACCATGTGCGCTTCATTACTTGACCATACAACCCCAAGTAGTCTAACTTATAAATAAGTGTTGACTTCAAAGTGTCATAAGATCTAATTATGATAACGATATCACCTATGTTTATACGCTTGATTCAGTTCTCTTTACTTTTTTAATCACTCACCCCTGGGATAACAACTGATGTCGTTAAGAGGTGAGTGATTAAGGTTAAGAGGTGCGCGTGAACACGCTCCTCCTAACCCAGACTCATATCTATGTTTTTAAATAGTCTCTATGCTCTCGTCGAGTCACAGATTTCCGTATAAAACAGAAAGAAGTAATCGTGTCTTTATTCAAAGATAAATCACTTGTTTCTATTTATACTATTAGCACTTAAAGCTTATTCGTCTATAGTGGTGGAGCCAAACGGAGTCGAACCGTTGACCTCCTGCGTGCAAGGCAGGCGCTCTACCAACTGAGCTATGGCCCCATTATAAAATGGTGGGTCTAAGTGGACTTGAACCACTGACCCCCGCGTTATCAACACGGTGCTCTAACCAGCTGAGCTACAGACCCAATTACGCTTGTTAAAACGTAAGCTTAAACTAAAGAACAACTTGTTGTGAATTCTTGCTGACCGAATGCCATCTATAAGGAGGTGATCCAGCCGCAGGTTCCCCTACGGCTACCTTGTTACGACTTCACCCCAGTCATCAACCACACCGTGGTGAACGCTCCCCCGAAGGTTAAGCTATCCACTTCTGGTGCAATCAACTCCCATGGTGTGACGGGCGGTGTGTACAAGGCCCGGGAACGTATTCACCGCGGCATTCTGATCCGCGATTACTAGCGATTCCTACTTCATGGAGTCGAGTTGCAGACTCCAATCTGGACTACGATAGGCTTTTTGAGATTCGCATCACATCGCTGTGTAGCTGCCCTCTGTACCTACCATTGTAGCACGTGTGTAGCCCTGGTCGTAAGGGCCATGATGACTTGACGTCGTCCCCGCCTTCCTCCAGTTTGTCACTGGCAGTATCCTTAGAGTTCCCGGCTTAACCCGCTGGTAACTAAGGACAAGGGTTGCGCTCGTTGCGGGACTTAACCCAACATCTCACGACACGAGCTGACGACAGCCATGCAGCACCTGTATTCTAATTCCCGAAGGCACTCCCGCATCTCTGCAGGATTCTAGATATGTCAAGACCAGGTAAGGTTCTTCGCGTTGCATCGAATTAAACCACATGCTCCACCGCTTGTGCGGGCCCCCGTCAATTCATTTGAGTTTTAACCTTGCGGCCGTACTCCCCAGGCGGTCTACTTATTGCGTTAGCTGCGTCACTAAGTCCTCAAGGGACCCAACGACTAGTAGACATCGTTTACGGCGTGGACTACCAGGGTATCTAATCCTGTTTGCTACCCACGCTTTCGAGCCTCAGTGTCAGTATTATGCCAGAAGGCTGCCTTCGCCATCGGTATTCCTCCAGATCTCTACGCATTTCACCGCTACACCTGGAATTCTACCTTCCTCTCACATACTCTAGCTCTACAGTTTCAGATGCAGTTCCCAGGTTAAGCCCGGGGATTTCACATCTGACTTATAGAGCCACCTACGCTCCCTTTACGCCCAGTAATTCCGATTAACGCTTGCACCCTCTGTATTACCGCGGCTGCTGGCACAGAGTTAGCCGGTGCTTATTCTGCAGCTAATGTCATCGTCCATGGGTATTAACCATGGAGTCTTCTTCACTGCTTAAAGTGCTTTACAACCAAAAGGCCTTCTTCACACACGCGGCATGGCTGGATCAGGGTTTCCCCCATTGTCCAATATTCCCCACTGCTGCCTCCCGTAGGAGTCCGGGCCGTGTCTCAGTCCCGGTGTGGCTGATCATCCTCTCAGACCAGCTACAGATCGTCGCCATGGTAGGCCTTTACCCCACCATCTAGCTAATCCGACTTAGGCTCATCTAATAGCGAGAGCAGTAAACTGCCCCCTTTCTCCCGTAGGTCGTATGCGGTATTAATACGAGTTTCCCCGTGCTATCCCCCACTACTAGGTAGATTCCTAAGTATTACTCACCCGTCCGCCGCTCGTCAGCGAGAAGCAAGCTTCTCCTGTTACCGCTCGACTTGCATGTGTTAAGCCTGCCGCCAGCGTTCAATCTGAGCCATGATCAAACTCTTCAGTTTAATCTTGCTATGAAGCTCTTTAAAGAAGCTTCTAAACTTGGCTCATCTAATCTGGCAAAATCGCTAAAAATTATGTTCGTAATGAATTAACTTTGAGTTTTTCTGCTGTCTTAAATGATAATTTTTATAGTTAGAATGAACTCCGAAAAGGAGTTAAAACCAACTTTATTTTTTAGCATTCTGAATCAGCAAAAATCCACACAAGTTGTTCTTTAGTTATGCTTTTAAATAGTGCTCAATCACTGTCGTCCAGTAACTGATATATAGGGTAATTCTCTTGCTGTTTAGTCTCAAACCCTTTCAGGTCAAGCTATCTAGCGAGCCGACTATCTTATCATAATGATTTGATTTGTCAAGCTTTTTTATGTTTTGTCTTAGCTTGGTAATCTAAGTAATAAGTTGGTTAACCTACTGCTTAGCTTCCTTTGCTGTGGGGCGTATTATATAGATTCTGACGAGAGTGTCAACCGCTTTATCAGAGGTTTTTAGGTTTATTTGATAAGACTTTTAATTGTGTATGGTTTTCAATGGGTTAAGATTAATATTCATTTAATTCTCTTAAATTAGACGGTAAATAATTACTCAGCTTTAAACAGTATCTATAGCGTTGCCATTAAGAACTTACTTTAAGCTAAAACTTTGAAGCTCTATACTGACTTTTTGACATATTTATCTACTTATTGATAATTGCCTTCGCTGTGTCCTTTAGCTATGATTTACACTTCTTGATATTCGCATAGATAGCATCTATATATAGAGGCCGACCTAATCCCTTACTATCTAGTGTTGATACACAGTTTTTGCTATAATAGCTGACTTTATAATATTGCTTAATGGCATTTCTTATTAGCCTTGATTGTTCAACGGTTGATTGTTTGAAATTTTGCCTTTAAGTGATATCTATCTCTTATAACATATCATAGCAGTTGGATATAATTGACGCAGTCTTGCGGTTATATGATTGATGGTTGCAATCATCACTGCCAACGGACGCAAAAAGGTGAATAGATTATGGTAGCGATTACTTTACCCGATGGTAGCGTAAAAAACTTCGAAGGTAGCACCACCGTCATGGAAGTGGCACAAAGCATTGGTGCAGGATTGGCTAAAGCAACGGTCGCCGGGCGTGTAGATGGTCATCTAGTTGATGCGCACGACCCTATTGCTCATGATGCTAATGTTGAAATCGTGACACCAAAAGATGATGACGGTGTCGATATCATTCGCCATTCTTGTGCTCACCTATTAGGTCATGCCGTTAAGCAGTTATATCCTGATGTAAAAATGGTGATTGGTCCCGTTATCGATGATGGTTTTTATTATGACATCTATAGCGAAACGCCGTTTACACCAGAGCATATGGCAGCCATTGAAAAACGCATGATGGAGCTGATTAAGCAAGATTATGACGTTATCAAAAAAATAACGCCACGCGATGAAGTCATTAAAATCTTTGAAGAACGTGGTGAAGACTATAAGCTTAAGCTGATTAACGATATGCCAGGCGAAGAAGCCTTTGGTCTCTATCATCATCAAGAATATGTGGATATGTGCCGTGGTCCGCACGTGCCAAACACCAGATTTTTAAAAGTATTCAAACTGACCAAAATGTCTGGTGCATATTGGCGCGGTGATGCCAAGAACGAGCAACTGCAACGTATCTATGGTACAGCATGGGCGGATAAGAAAGACCTAAAAGCCTATATTCAGCGTATCGAAGAAGCAGAAAAACGTGATCACCGTAAAATCGGTAAGGCACTGAACTTGTTTCACATGCAAGAGCAAGCACCAGGTATGGTGTTTTGGCATGCAAACGGTTGGACTATTTACCAAGTGCTTGAGCAATATATGCGTAAAGTACAAAACGATAATGGCTACGAAGAGATTAAAACACCGCAAATCGTAGATCGTAGTTTATGGGAGCGTTCTGGTCATTGGGGTAACTATGCGACTAACATGTTCACGACTGCCAGCGAAAGTCGTGATTATGCGGTAAAACCGATGAACTGCCCGTGCCACGTGCAAGTCTTTAACCAAGGTCTAAAATCTTACCGTGACTTACCATTACGTATGGCAGAGTTTGGCTCATGCCATCGTAATGAACCATCAGGTTCTCTCCATGGTTTGATGCGTGTACGCGGTTTTACCCAAGATGATGCACATATCTTCTGTACACAGTCACAAATCCAGCAAGAAGTCGCTGACTTTATCAAGCTAACTCTTGCCGTTTATGAAGACTTTGGTTTTGATAATATCATTATGAAACTCTCGACCCGCCCTGAAAAACGGGTCGGTAGCGATGAATCTTGGGATTTTGCAGAGAAAGCTTTAGCCGATGCATTAGATAGCTCAGGATTAGATTGGGCTTATCTGCCAGGTGAAGGCGCATTTTATGGTCCGAAGATTGAATTTAGTTTGAAAGATTCATTGGGTCGCGTCTGGCAGTGCGGTACGATTCAGGTTGACCCAAACATGCCTGAGCGCCTTGATGCCGAATTCGTCAATGAGCAAAACGAGCGCGAAGTACCTATTATGTTGCACCGTGCCATCTTAGGTTCATTCGAGCGCTTCATTGGTATTTTGATTGAAAACTACGCTGGTTGGATGCCCGTTTGGCTAGCGCCGCAGCAAGTTGTAGTGATGAATATCACTGATAAACAGGCAGATGCTTGTGAAAATGTGGTCAGCGAACTCAAAAAGTCAGGTTTGCGAGCTATTAGTGACTTGCGTAACGAAAAGATTGGATTTAAGATACGAGAGAAAACATTAGAACGCGTTCCCTATATGCTAGTATTAGGGGATAAAGAAGTCGAATCGGGCAGTGTTAATGTCCGTACTCGTGAAGGTGAAAATCTTGGCGTGATGAGTGTTCCAGAATTTATTACATTAGTACAGACCGCTGTCAGCGACAAAGGCCGACAGACCCCAAAAACAGATGAGGAGTAATACCTATTAAACAGTCAAACCGTTTGAACATCAACGAAGATATCACAGCCAAAGAAGTCCGTCTCGTTAAAGAAGACGGCGAACAGATGGGCGTGGTCGATATCGAAACCGCGATGAAAGCGGCACGTGAGGACAGTCTAGATTTGGTCGAATTGGTTCCTGAAGCCAAACCGCCAGTATGCAAAATCATGGATTATAAGCATTTCCTCTATGATCAAAAGCAAAAAGCGAAAGAAGCTAAAAAGAACCAAAAGCAAACTCAGCTAAAAGAGATGAAGCTGCGTCCTAGTACTGAAGAAGCTGATTATCAGGTTAAACTGAAAAAAATCGTCAGCTTTTTGGAAGACCAAGACAAAGTTAAAATCAGTATTCGCTTTCGTGGCCGTGAAATGGCGCACCAAGAGATTGGTCGCAAGCAGCTAGATCGTATTATCGAAGATACTGCTGAGATTGCTAACGTTGAGCAATATCCTAAGATGGAAGGTCGTCAGATGGGTATGCTGCTTGGGCCAACTAAGAAAAAGTAATCTGTTTATTAGATGGCTGTTAGTCAATATAGATATGTATAACCTTAACCATCAATATACTGCGGGATATTGATGGTTTTTTATTGTGTGCATAGATACATATCTCTTTTAAATATGTTTAGTCAGATATAATTGGCTGACTCTATTTTACAAAACCTACCTTCTCAACCATTTGATTACGCGGTAATCTAAAGGTCTGTTTTATATTTGCTAATCAGCATTTATTAAAAATTTCTAGTAAGTGTATAAAAATAACGTATATCACGACCATCAGAGTCGTTGACAAAAACACTACTTTTATCCAATATTGAAGGAAATTTCATGCAAGAATTGACCCCACCAGAAAATGCAACGACGCCAAGTATTTCTCTAACCGCGCCTGAACCTGTGAGAGAAATACAAAAAAGCGAAGCAGATCAAATGGTCAAATTGGATGACAGCCAAATCCCCGAGCTTGATGCCAAGGTCGATGCCTTTGTTGATCATGTGATTAATAATTCTGTGCACAGTGCTGAATTTCAGCAAAATGTGCAGTCGATTCATAATCTCGGTACCAAAGAGATTCGTGAATCAGCCCAAGTGTCTAATCGTATGCTTGATTTACCCGCCAAAAGCCTCAATGACAGCTTGTTTGATAATTCCCCTATCGCCAAGTCACTGACTGAGTTACGCGGCATCGTCGAAGATTTAGATCCCAGTAAAAAAGAGCTGACCAGCTCACGTAAGTTATTCGGTCTCATCCCATTTGGCAATAAAGTACAGGATTACTTCCGTCAATACGAATCTGCACAGTCGCATATCAATGCGGTTGTTACCAGTCTATATAATGGTAAGGATGAGCTGCTCAGAGACAATGCGATGATTGAGCAAGAAAAAGTCAATATGTGGGAGCTGATGCAATCCATACGCCAATACGTTTATGTCGGCAAAAAAATCGATGAGCAGTTAGAACAAAAGGTTTATGCGATAGAAGCGACCGATCCCGAAAAAGCACGCATTATTAAAGAAGAGATGTTGTTTTATGTGCGTCAAAAAAACACCGACTTTTTAACCCAATTAGCCGTGAACGTGCAAGGCTATTTAGCGCTCGATACCATTCGCCGCAATAACTTAGAATTGATAAAAGGCGTTGATAGAGCCACCACAACCACCGTATCTGCACTACGTACAGCAGTCGTGGTTGCACAAGCAATGACCAATCAAAAACTGGTACTTGATCAAATTACTGCTTTAAATAAAACCACCAGTAGCTTAATTGAATCGACCTCAGCGATGCTAAAACGTCAGTCAGGTGAAATCCATGAGCAAGCGACCAGTAGCAGCATTGAGCTTGATAAATTGCAAAACGCTTTCAATAACGTCTATGATACGATGGACATGATTAGCAATTATAAAATTGAAGCGCTAGAGAACATGAAACAAACAGTCAATACTTTGACCACTGAAGTCGATAAGGCTCAGAAATACTTGGATAAGTCTAATCAAACAACAGTATTAGAAGTGTCGAAAGAGATAGACAGTAAAAAGATAACCAATAAATCAAGTACAGTCGATATCGACATTTGATTTGTTTTAATAGTTGTTACCTATTAAAGGTGGCCACTTCCTGCTACCAAATACACTTAAGACAATTGACGCAAGATATTGCAACGTCGTTCGTGTTAAGATAGCCATTATTAATAATTTTAAAAATAGATACGGTAATTTATGAGTTGGAACGATCCAAACGCCTCAAGTGAGGCAAAAAGATATGACAATCCTATCCCTAGTCGCGAACTGATACTCAGTACGATTAATGAGCATGGTGAAGTCACACATCAACAATTGGCAAAAGCCTTTAATATTGATGACCCAGACCAGTTTGACGCTTTAGGCAATCGCCTAAAAGCGATGGCACGTGATGGACAAGTAAACCGCGACGGTCGTCCTTATCGCTATCGTACGGTGACTAAACAAGATGTCGTCAGAGGTACAGTGTCTGCACATCCGAAAGGCTTTGGCTTTGTATTATTAAGCGATATGCCAGATTTGTTTTTGCATGAAAAGCAAATGCGCTGGGTTTTTAACGGTGATACCGTAGATGCAGTCGGTACATCGACAGACAATCGCGGGCGCACCGAAGGACGTATCGTCGATGTCGTTGAACGTCGCCAAAACAACTTCATTGGTACATTAGCACGTGATGAAGATGGCTACTGTGTCGAGCTTGGTAGTCCAAATAATCACCAGCCGATTACCGTTACTGAAGAAAATGTACAAGCGATGAATGCCAAGCAAGGCTCTCCTGTTAAGGTTGATGTTATTGATTGGCCAAATCAGCATGAATTTGCGACGGGTAAAATCACCGAAGTACTGTCTGATGACAATGATCGCGAACTGATTATTGAAACCACCTTACTCAATTATGACATCCCATCAGATTTTAGCGAAGCAGCACTGAAGCAAGCCAACGATTATCAAGAGCCGACTGAAAAAGATTTAAAAGGTCGTACAGATTTGCGTGATTTGCCGCTGGTGACTATCGATGGTGAAGATGCACGTGATTTTGATGATGCCGTATTTGCTGAAAAACGCTCTGGTGGCAACTATCGTGTCTTAGTTGCGATTGCTGATGTCAGTTATTACGTTACACCAAACTCGCCACTTGATAAAGATGCCTACGAGCGCGGTACGTCCGTATATTTCCCGCATCGTGTGATTCCAATGTTGCCTGAAGTGCTCTCTAATGGTCTGTGCTCACTGAATCCTGACCGTGACCGTCTTTGTATGGTCGCCGATATCAAAATATCGCGGGCAGGCAAAGTGACTGGTTATGAGTTCTATCCTGCTGTCATGCACTCACAAGCACGTTTAACGTATAATCAAGTGAACGCTTATCTTGAGAATCCAGAAGATAAGAGCGTACCTACCTCACTCACGGGTAATAAAGACGTCAAAAAATCTGTCGATACCTTACATCAATTGTATGAGCTACTGCTTAAAAAGCGTGAAGAGCGTCATGCAATGGAGTTTGAAACAGTTGAGACCTACATTAAGTTTAATGAGAAAGGTGGTATCGAAGCAATCCTACCGCGTACTCGCGGTGATGCTCAAAAACTCATTGAAGAATGTATGTTGCTGGCCAATACTTGTGCAGCGAACTTTGCACTCAAGCATGAGCTTCCTGTCTTATATCGTAACCATGACAAACCTGATGGCGAAAAATCAATGCGTATTCACGAATACGCAAAGAATTTTGGTTTAAGCTTTCCAGAAGAAAATCCAACGCAAGCCGATTATCAGCGCATTATTGAAGCCACCAAAGACAGACCCGATGCGATTAGTATCCACAGCATGCTGTTGCGCTCAATGATGCAAGCAAACTATGCGCCTGACAATATCGGTCACTTTGGGCTAGCTTATGACGAATATAGCCACTTCACCTCGCCGATTCGTCGTTACCCTGATTTGATGCTGCATCGTGCCATCAAAGCAAAAGTGACCAATACCCAGCAGCCAGTGATGGACTTTTCTCTTGAAGCGGCTGGCACGCAAACCTCAGATACTGAGCGCCGAGCCGAAAAAGCCTCACGCTATGTAGAGTCTTGGCTCAAGTGTCACTATATGAAAGATCATGTTGGTGAAGAGTTCGAAGGTGTGGTCACTACAGTCACAAGCTTCGGTTTGTTTGTTACCTTGACTGACTTATATATTGATGGTTTGGTTCACATCTCTAATGTCGGTGATGACTTCTTTGTTTACGATGAGCAGCAACAACAGCTGATCGGTAAAGATAAAGGGACATTGTTCGGACTGGGCGATCGCGTTAAAGTGAAAGTTGCTGGCGTCAATATGGATCTGCTACAAATTGACTTTGATTTAAAAGCCAAATTGCAATCTAGTGAAATGAATCAAACGAAGAGCGCGCCTTCTAAGAAAGGCACTGAGAAGAAAAGTACTGATAGAAGAGGCCCCGCTAAAAAGACTGGCAGCCGTAGTAAAGGTGCAAGTAAGAAAAGCTAGTGTTAGCAAACGCTTCAAATAATAAAAAGGCCAACGTCATCGTTGGCCTTTTTTGTGCGTAGTATTTTATAACGACTACTTAAATCATTATTGCGCATTACTCATCTGGTCTAGACGTTCCTTGTCTGCTTCCTGAGCCTGATCTATTTTCGCGGTAGCATTATCGAGAATGGCTTTAGGCTGTTTGCCAAGTGGCTGGCTTGCGACATCTACTGAGCCACTTTCTACATCATCCGTATTTGGTAACGCTGTATCGGGAGATTGCTCAGATCCTGCGTCACTTATGACTAGCTCTCTATTTTTATCACGTTGATTGCCATTAATGAGGTTGAAACCTAGTAACGCAACCATGCCCACTAGGGCGAATATAATCAAGTGTTTCATTTGCATAAAAAATGTCTCGTATTTGAATGATAATCAGATATACGTTTCGTTGCATTTTTTATGCCTAGTTTTTGGCAGGTTTTTGCAAATTATTCTTGCGGGCTATTATTATTCAGTAAATCAGTCTCGTCAGAGCTTTCTGCAATTTCCTGTTCAACTTTTTCCATGAGTTTGTCGTCAGGACGAGCGTTAAGCACCTCATCAGCATTGCGACCTTGTAAAATCAATTTGGCACGAGCCTTTGCTTGTTTTTTGTCCTTATCATCAACGCTATTATCTTTATTCTGGTTTTTATCAGTCACTTTGGGCATGATTGGCGTAATCGTCATGTCTGACTTAGCACCATCAGTGTTAGCCTGCATATGCTCAAACGCTTTTTCTAAGTTACTATTGAATCGTAAACGATAAATCGGTTCAGGCAAGCTGAAGCCTTCATTTTCTAACGCATGCTTGGTCTCACGAATGGCAATACTGCGTGCTTTTGAGAAATCCGTGTCTGATTGATCCACCCAAATTTGAAATTCCAAAATGATATTAGAGTCGCCAACATTGGTAATGACAGCCACTGCTTTTGGTTCATCTAAAACGAATGCTAATGTATGTATCGCATCCAGTCCGACCTTGATAGCCGCTAATGGATCATCATTGGCATCAACACCTAACTCAAAGGTAAATCGACGTTCTGGATTTTTGGTGTAATTTAAAATCGTTGCTTTAAATACTTCAGCATTGGGAATGCGCAACTGGTTACCATCTAAAGTCATCAGAATAGTCGCACGTGAGGTTAGCCGTACTACGATCCCCTCTTGATTATTAATCAAAATATGATCACGTGCGCGAAATGGTTGGCGAATACTGAGCATGAGCGAGGCAATGTAATTCTCAATAGTGTCTTTGACCGCAAAACCAACGGCAATACCGATAACGCCTGCACCGCCAAGCAAAGTGCCTAAAATGGTTTCGGCGCCTATCAAACTCAGCGCAAGAATCAAACCGAAAACAATAAAAATAACTTTAACGGTTTGTGACAGCAATTCGGCGACAAACGGATTGGGCGTGAGCCGTTGCCACATTTTTTTGCGATTAGCCAGCCAACTACCAAACCATGTCACCAATGCAAATAGGACAATGCCGACCAATAGGAGTGGCAAGGCTTTGACTAGATTTTTGGCTTGTGCTTTAAGACCTTGATAAACGGTAGTAACATTGTCTTGAACATCAAGCGTGCGATCAATCCGATCTTCGACAGTGACCACATCTGTCAGACGGTTGGTCAAATTAATGGCTTGTTGCGCTTTTTTCTCGTTCGGCGTCTCTCCGGTTAAGGTGACAACACCTTGCGTAACGCTGACATTGACAGCCTGCAGACCTTCTATTTCAGAAAAAATACCCTGAATACGTTGACGGATGTCATTATCTTTTTGCGGAGTAGGAGTGGTTTCGATTTGCGCATTATTGGTGCTCTCACCACTGATTATGGGCGGTGGTGCTGGTTCAGGTATGACCACTGGAGATGCTGAAGCTTCCTCTTCTGATGGCTCATCCAGTAAAGGTTTGTCAGCTGCTGGATTTTCTGCTGTATCTATCCCCAATGCAGTGGTGATACCAGTCACCTCTTCACTAGCCGCATACACTGGAAAGGTAAAAAAGATGCTTAGTAACAACAGCATTTGACCGCACGCTTTTATAAAATCGCACATCGTTGAACGGTCAAAGTCGGTGTTCATAAGCATCCTTTGCTTTTTATAGATTTTCGTACTCATCTTTCTTTATTAAATGTTCAATAATCATTAACTGTCTAAATAAACTTGTGCCTCGCCCAAGTTTAACGTGCCTTCATAGATCGCGCGACCAGTAATGATACCTTCAATACAATCGCCATAAGGTTTCAGCAGTTCGATATCTTTCATATTGGTCACGCCGCCTGAGGCAATCACAGGCAAGCCGCCTTCACGTGCTAAATTGACAGTTTGTTCAACGTTGACGCCTTGCATCATGCCATCGCGGTTGATATCGGTGTAGACAATCGACGATACGCCGACATCAGCAAAGCGCTTCGCAAGCTCGGTCGCCTTAGTATCGGTCACATTTGCCCAACCATGGGTTGCTACCATGCCGTCTTTAGCATCGATACCTACAATGATATGACCCGGAAATTCGCGGCAAGCCTCAGCGACAAACTCAGGATCTTCGACCGCTTTTGTACCAATGATGATATAAGTCAAACCAGCCGTAATATATTGCTCAATGGTATTCATATTGCGCACACCGCCGCCCAGCTGAATAGGCAGATTCGGATACGCCTTCGTAATGTCATTCACCACTTGTCTATGAACGGGTACGCCATCAAATGCCCCATTCAAATCAACCAAATGCAGTCGACGTGCACCTTCCTCTACCCAGCGTGCTGCCATGGCCACTGGATCATTAGAAAAAACCGTATCATCCTCCATACGGCCTTGTTTTAAGCGGACACATTTACCATCTTTTAAATCAATCGCCGGGATAATGACAGGCACAGCACACATATAGCATTCCTTATAAAGCACAACAATAAATATATTTAGAAAAGTAAATTCAAAAATCAGGGTGTATTGAACGTTCAACACCCTCTAAACACGCATAAAAACATCAGTCAAAAGTGACTTAATATATAGACGAGTCAAAAGCTATCCATGATAGACCCAAAATCCGCTTCGATAGATAGAAATGACCATAAAAAAACTGTCAATCATAACCATAAGTTTTAATACATTGAATCACTGGCAACATTAGATAAATTCAATTACTGACTGGCAATTTTAGGTCAATTTAGCGTATAATCCTAGGTAAATTTTTATTTGTTTCTATGTGATAGTAACCATGCGCTGCGCTTTTTATTGAGTCATTTATGGCTTAGTGTTGCATAGCGGTCAGGATGAGTCGAGCAGCAGCTAAATGCATCTTTTTGATGTTGGCTGACATATTGCTAAGAAGGGTTATATTAGAAATTTCAACTGGTGGCCTCTAAACAGTCTACTCTACAGCACTAAACTCTAATGACGCCTCTTTCTTTTTTATAGTCTCTATCGTATCTCTATCACTAGCTAACTATTTTAGAACAGTCATTACTAGCTGTATAGCCGCTTATTGATGTGAGTAAAATCTACTTAATAATGGCTTCTCTAGTTTGTCTGTTAACCAGTTTATCATCTATTTCGATAGATCATCTTTTGGCTGCATTCTTATCTAATTGCGTATCTATTAACAAGATACCAAACCGATAAGGGTGGTCAATTGCACTGGTGTTACAAGCTTTAATTTTCAATGAAACGTATGATAGAGCTATTGTCTACACAATCATTTTCGCTAAAGGCTTAAACGATTGCGTTTGATTTGATGGTTTTAACATACACCTTGGTAGCCAGTCGCCACTTTGGTCATTCGAATAAGACATTAACGTGTTGTTAAGGAGTCTAAGGTCAGCGTTAATACTCTTACTAGTAGTTATGATCATGCGTTATTTTTAGAGATCTTTTGTCACTATCCTACTATAGGAAGAGAGACGTGGGGGCTTTATTGAATGACGCAGATGTTCATGCTACCGATATACCAAACAGGACGTCTGGTATCGTTTTAGACTATGGACTAAGTTTTCGCTTATGATTACCATCAAAAAAGGTTTGGATTTGCCCATCACCGGTGAATCATCCCGCGAGATATCTGAGCACCAACCGACACATGTCGCCGTTATTGGCTATGATTATGTGGGCATGAAGCCTACGATGAATGTCAAAGAAGGTGATATCGTAGCAAAGGGTCAGCCCGTTTTTGAAGACAAAAAACGAGTTGGCGTTATCTATACTGCCCCTGCTGCTGGTAAAGTCGTCGCGATTAAACGCGGTGAACGACGTGTGTTTGAGAGCCTTGTGATTGCGGTCGACCCAAACGGTGAAGAAGTAGACTTCGAGCGCTATGACTCCCAGCAACTTGCTGACCTAGACGCTGAAGTTGTTGAAACCCAACTGCTTGCCTCTGGCGAATGGACCGCGTTTCGCACGCGCCCTTATAGCCGTGCGCCAGAAATCGGTGCCCGTCCTCATGCTATTTTTGTCACCGCTATGGATACCAATCCATTAGCATTTGACCCGATGCTGCTGATTAGCGATCAGTTGCAAGCGTTCAATGACGGACTTGCTGTCTTATCGACACTCAGCCCCAAGACCTTTGTTTGCCATCATGGTGATGCCCAGTTGACGCCAGTTGCCAAAACGGCGGCTAATAATGTCACTGAGTATCATAGCTTTGCTGGTAAGCATCCTGCTGGTCTGGCTGGCACGCACATTCACTTTTTGCACCCAATCATGCGCGGCGTGACCGTATGGACGATTGGCTACCAAGACGTGATTGCGATTGGTAAGCTATTCACTAGCGGTCGCTTGTATACGCGCCGTATCATTAGTTTGGCAGGTCCTGCGGTCACCAAGCCACGTTTGGTGGCTACTGAGCGCGGTGCTGATATCGCTGCTCTGACCAAAGGACAGCTGGCGGCTGGCGAAAACCGTATTATTTCTGGTTCGGTATTGTCAGGTCGTAAAGTGTTTGGCAATACGGCTTATCTTGGTCGTTTTCATAACCAAATCAGTGTGCTGCCTGAAGGGCGTGAACGTCCAGCGTTCCATTTCCTAAGTGTCGGCACCAACCGCTTCTCTAAGCTGCCTATTTATATTTCTAAGTTTTTTGGTAATAAGAAATATAACTTTACGACCACGAGTAATGGTTCACCGCGAGCGATGGTACCTATCGGGGTTTATGAAGAGGTCATGCCGCAAGATTATCTGCCGACACAGTTACTACGTGCATTAATTGTCGAAGACATGATTAGCGCCGTAGATTTGGGCGTGCTCGAATTGGACGAAGAAGATTTAGCATTATGCACCTTCGTATCTCCTGGCAAATATGAATTCGGTGATATTTTGCGTGATAACTTGACGCGCATTGAGCTGGAGGGCTAACCACGATGAAATTTTTACACAATATGTTCGATCGTATGGAGCCGTCTTTCACCAAGGGTGGCAAACACGAAAAATACTATGCTATCTTTGAGATGTTTGATACGTTTTTGCGTCAACCAAGCTCAACTACATACTCAGCATCACACGTACGCGACGGTATCGACCTAAAGCGTATTATGATTACCGTATGGTTATGTACTTTCCCAGCCATGTTTTGGGGTATGTACAACATCGGTCATCAAGCACTAACGGCGATTGCAACCCTTGGTTTGCAGCCTGAAGGCTGGCGTACCGTTATCACCAGTATGGCAGGCTATAACCCAGACAGTATCTGGGCAAGCTTCGTTTACGGGGCGATGCAATTTTTACCGATTTATATCGTCACCTTTGCGGTCGGTATTCTCTGTGAGATTATCTTTGCTGTAGTGCGCGGCCATGAAGTCAACGAAGGTTTCTTTGTGACCTCAGTGCTGTTTGCGCTTTGTTTACCACCAGATATTCCTTTATGGCAAGTTGCCCTCGGTATTATCTTTGGTGTGGTAGTCGCAAAAGAAGTGTTCGGTGGTACGGGTAAAAACTTCCTAAACCCTGCCCTATCAGGTCGCGCATTCTTATATTTTGCTTACCCTGCTTATATGTCTGGTGACTCAGTATGGACGGCGGTCGATGGTTTCTCTGGTGCAACACCACTTGGCCTTGCGGCACTTGGCGTGGTTCCACAAGACTTCGTCGACGTCTATGGTAATGCAATCACTTGGGGTGATGCATTCTTAGGTAATATGCAAGGTAGTATCGGTGAAGTATCAACACTGGCTATCCTAATGGGTGCCGTCGTTCTACTTTGGACGCGTATTGCTTCATGGCGTATTATGGCAGGTTGTGTAGTAGGTCTGATTGCTACTTCTCTTGTCTTTAATATGATTGGTTCTGAAGACAATATGATGATGAACCTGCCGTTCTATTGGCACTTAGTTATCGGTGGCTTCGCCTTTGGTGCCGTGTTTATGGCAACCGATCCTGTATCAGCTGCGCATACCAATAAAGGCCGCTGGGCTTATGGTATCTTGATTGGTTTTATGACGGTATTGATTCGCGTCGTGAACCCAGCTTTCCCAGAAGGCATCATGCTGGCCATTTTATTCGCCAACTTATTTGCTCCATTGTTTGATTACTTTGTGACCCAAGCAAACATCAAACGCCAAACAGCTCGGAGGGTTCGTTATGTCCAAGCCCAAAAGTAATAATGCGAAAACCATCAGTGTGGCATTGACGCTATGCTTGGTGTGTTCCGTCTTAGTTTCAGCAGTAGCGGTTGGTCTAAAACCTGCTCAAATTGAAAACGCACGCTTAGACCGTAACAAAAACATCTTGGTCGCCGCTGGCATGTACGATGCCGAGTCTGATACAGCAGATGATGTTGCTGAACGTTTTAAAGATTTCGATGTCGAAATTATTGACTTAAGTAAAGGCAGCTACGTTGATGACGAAGCGCTAAAAGCCGCTGGCATCCCTGATCGTAATGCTTATGACGCAAGCCAAGCGACTAAGAATAAAGCACTGAGTGAAGATTTAGGCAACAATGACCCTGCTGGTATTGGTCGCAAGCCTAAATATGCCAAAGTCTATGTTAAAAAAGATGGCTCAGGCAAACCTGAAATGGTTGTTTTGCCGATTCAAGGCTATGGACTATGGGGCACTATCTATGGTTTCTTAACCCTTGAAAGCGATATGAATACCATTAAAGGCATCAGCTTTTATGAGCATAAAGAAACACCAGGTCTGGGTGCTCGTATCGAAGAGCCAGAGTGGCGTGCGAAGTGGAGCGGTATCCACTCATATGACGAAAATGGTAATGTTGCCACTGGTGTGACCAAAGCGGGTACACCAAAAGAGAACTGGGTCGATGGTATCAGTGGTGCAACCTTGACCGGTCGCGGTGTCAGTAACATGATTCAGTTTTGGTTGGGTGAGCAAGGTTATAAGCCTTATTTAGATACGCTACGTAAAGAGAGTGGTCAAGCGATTGATAATGCGGCAGATACACAAGCTACGCAATCAACGCTGAGCGCTCAACCTGAAACCGAACTGGCAGCCAAACGACCAGTAGCAAACGGCAAGGAGGCATAACATGGCTGACACTAAAAGTATTTTAACCTCGCCTATTTTTGATAATAACCCTATTGCCCTACAGATCCTTGGTATCTGTTCGGCACTGGCGGTCACCACAAGCATGGCCAATGCCATGGTAATGTGTGTGGCGTTGACCTTAGTCACGGCGTTTTCAAGCTTTTTTATCTCGATCATTCGTAAGCAAATCCCTTCAAGCATTCGTATTATCGTACAGATGACCATTATTGCCTCATTGGTTATCTTGGTCGATCAGGTGCTAAAAGCCGTTGCTTATGATGTGAGTAAAGGCTTGTCGGTCTTCGTTGGTTTGATTATCACCAACTGTATCGTGATGGGTCGTGCCGAAGCATTTGCCATGAGCAATCCACCAGTGCCAAGCTTTTTAGATGGTATTGGTAATGGTCTTGGCTATTCTGCGGTTTTGCTGTTTGTCGCGACTATCCGTGAGCTACTTGGCTCAGGTACGTGGTTTGGTATCACCATCCTACAGCCTGTCACTGATGGCGGTTGGTATATTCCAAACGGTCTATTACTGTTGCCACCGTCAGCATTCTTTATTATTGGTTTGTTCATTGCCATTATCCGTATCTGGAAACCTGAGCAGGTTGAAGACGCTGAATTTGTAATGAAGCCGCAGTCTAAAGGCATGGCACATGGAGGCGGTCACTAATGGGACATTATGTTAGTTTATTTATAACCTCAGTCTTTATTGAGAATATGGCGCTGGCCTATTTCTTAGGTATGTGTACTTTCTTGGCAGTATCAAAGAAGGTTTCAACCGCTATTGGTCTGGGTGTTGCCGTGGTCGTCGTGATGGCGATTACCGTACCGCTAAACAACTTACTCTTTCAGTTCATTCTAAAAGATGGTGCGCTGGCATGGGCAGGTTTCCCTGATATCGACTTAAGCTTTTTGGGCTTGCTCAGTTATATCGGCTTGATTGCTGCGACCGTACAGATTCTAGAGATGTTCCTCGATAAGTTCGTCCCTAGTCTGTATAACGCCCTTGGGGTGTTCTTGCCACTTATCACTGTAAACTGTGCCATCTTAGGTGGTGTACTGTTTATGGTTGAGCGTGACTATAATTTCGGCGAATCTGTCGTGTATGGTGTGGGCGCAGGCTTCGGTTGGGCATTGGCGATTACCGCATTGGCCGGTATCCGTGAAAAGTTAAAATACTCAGACATTCCAGCACCGCTGCGTGGTCTTGGTATTACTTTTATCACAGTTGGTCTGATGTCACTTGGCTTTATGTCTTTCGGCGGTATGTCAATTTAGACCGCTAAGCTTAACAGCCTATTTAGCGATTTGACCTATTTAATTCATTTATTCGGTAGGGGTTCAGGAAACACGCAATGACGTCTTTTCGCACCCCTACTCCATAGATTAAGGATACCTACCATGGATTACGCTACGGCGATTGGTGGCGTTGCTATGTTTACCTTGATCATCATGGGCCTCGTTGCCATTATTTTGGCGGCGCGCTCAAGACTGGTCAGTTCAGGCGATGTTACCATCCATATCAATGATAATCCCGATAATGACGTCGTGACCCCAGCAGGCGGTAAATTACTACAAACCCTTGCAAGCGAAGGTATTTTCTTATCTTCAGCCTGTGGTGGCGGTGGTACTTGTGCGCAGTGTCGTTGCCGCGTTATTGAAGGGGGCGGCTCTATCTTGCCCACCGAAGAAGGCTATTTTACTCAAGGCGAAATTCGCAATCATATGCGCTTAGCTTGTCAGGTAGCGGTTAAGCAAGACATGAAAATCGAGATTGACCCTGAGTTTTTTGATGTACAAAAGTGGGAGTGTGAAGTTCTCTCTAATGATAACGTTGCTACCTTTATTAAAGAGCTGGTCCTTAAAATTCCAGATGGCGAAGAAGTGAACTTCCGTGCTGGTGGTTATGTGCAGTTAGAGGCGCCACCGCATGAAGTGCATTATAAAGACTTTATCATTGACGAAGAATACCGCGAAGACTGGGAAAAATTTGGTATTTTCAACTATGTCTCAAAAGTTGATGAGCCAGTTATTCGTGCTTACTCGATGGCCAACTACCCTGAAGAAAAAGGCCTTATTAAGTTTAATATTCGTATCGCCAGTCCACCACCACGCGGTCCTGACGGTATTCCACCAGGCAAAATGTCATCATGGGTATTTAGCCTAGTACCTGGCGATAAAGTAACGGTTTCAGGTCCTTATGGTGAATTCTTTGCCAAAGAGACTGACGCTGAAATGATTTTCGTTGGTGGTGGTGCAGGTATGGCACCGATGCGCTCGCACATCTTCGATCAGCTTAAACGCTTACATACTAAGCGTAAAATCAGCTTTTGGTATGGTGCACGCTCTATTCGTGAGATGTTCTATGTTGAAGATTATGATCAACTAGCAGAAGAGTTTGATAACTTTGAGTGGCATGTGGCTTTGTCTGATCCATTACCAGAAGACAATTGGGAAGGTCCAACCGGCTTTATCCATAACGTGCTACTTGAAAATTATCTGAAAGACCATCCAAACCCAGAAGACTGTGAATACTACATGTGTGGGCCACCGATGATGAATGCGGCGGTCATCGACATGCTACACAGCTTAGGCGTGGAAGATGAAAACATCATGCTTGATGACTTCGGTGGTTAAGTGAGTAACTAAGCAAATGGTTACGTAAAAAAGTATTCTAAAGTAATAAATAAAAGAGAGTCTCAATTGAGGCTCTTTTTTTGGCTTTGACTAAATGCAACTCTTGCATAATAAGCCTACAAATCTAAATAGCAGACCATCTGCCTTCTACTATATGATTAATTGTTTATTGCCTTAAGAAAGGATTCTTATGAAAACCAACATTAAAGATTTGATCATTTGGATTACTGGTGCTTCTAGTGGTATCGGTGCAGCATTAGCCATCGCCTTTGCCAAACGTGGTGCCACCATTATTTTAAGTGGGCGTGATGAGGCAAAATTAGTAGCAGTCAAAAGCCGCTGTAAAAACAGCAAAAACCATTTCATCATCCCTTTTGATATCACCGATGCCAAACAAGCAAAAGACGCGTATCAGACAGCTAAAGCTCAAGCCGGACAAATTGATTGGCTTATTAATAATGCTGGTATCAGTCAACGCTCGCTTATTATGGAAACCACTGAAGAAGTTGAGCGCCAAATTATGGAGATAGACTATTTTGCACAAACGCGTTTGACCAGACTTGTACTGCCCAATATGATCGCGCAAGGCAGCGGCAAAATTGTCATGGTATCCAGTGTTGCAGGTTTATTAGGCACACAATATCGCGGCGCTTATGGAGCAGCCAAAGCCGCAATTCATATGTGGGCAAACAGTCTGCGTGCGGAACTGTACGAGCAAGACATAGAGGTGGCAACGGTATTCCCTGGATTTATTCAAACCAGTATTTCTATTAACGCCTTGACTGGTGACGGTAGCGCGCAAGGAACGATGGACGAAGCAACCAATAAAGGATTAACCGCAGCTACCTTTGCTAAACAGGTCATAAAAGCCCTGATTAAAGGTGAAGAATATATCATCGTGGCAGGTACTAAAGAAAAACTGGCGACCACGGTCAATCGCCTATCGCCACCAAAACTATATAAGCTCATCCGTGAATCAAAAGTAAAATAAATCTAGTCGTTTAAGCCACTAGGTCTTAAGTCGATGATTGGCGTTATGGGTGACAAGGGGTGTAAAATGGGCGACGCTAATAGAACGTGCCACTCACCCTTTTGCCATAAAAGCCATTATGATTAATATGAGAAAACCAATAATGCAAAAATTAGCCTCACTCTCATTGTCTAACAAATCGATGAAAACCACCTTATTGCCCGTTATGGCTATCAGTGCTGTATTCAGTCTTAGTGCTTGCCAGCAAACGCCAGATTATGATTATCTCAGCGGTGAGACCATGGGAACGAGCTACCATATCAGTTATCAGCTACCTGCGGATGCAGATGAAGCGGCCATCCAAGCGTCGATTGATAAGCGCTTGCAGCAAATCAATGACAGTATGTCTACCTATCAAGCAGACTCTACTATCTCTAAGTTCAACCAGTTAGGTAAAGACATCCCCCTCACTATCGATGCAGATTTTGCTCACGTGCTTGATGTGTCACGAATCGTCTATCAGCAATCTGGTGGCGCCTTTGATCCTACCGTCATGCCATTGGTAGAGACTTGGGGCTTTGGTAGCACCATGACCGTTGAGCGCTTGCAAAGTCCACCGACAGCACTTGAGATTGCTCAAGCAAAAGCCTTGGTAGATTTTGAGAGCATCATACAAAAAGAGCAGAGCATTTATAAAACCAAAGATGGCGTCGGGCTTGACTTCTCAGCAGTTGCTAAAGGTTATGGCGTCGATGTGATTGCCGATGTACTCAGAGATGACTATCAAATTCGCAACTACATGGTAGAGATAGGGGGTGAAATTGCAACCTCTGGGGTCAATAACCAACAGCAGCCGTGGCAAATTGCGATTGATGCGCCTATTGAGGACAGTACGGTCAGCGAGCGTCAGACAATATCAGCGATTCGTCAACCCATCAATACCGATAATCAGATGTATTTGGCAACTTCTGGCAACTATCGTAATTCCGTCATATTCGACGGTCAGCGCTACAGTCATACGATTGACCCAACCACTGGCAAGCCTATCGCGGGCGGCGCACCATCGGTAACCGTTGCAGCAGACTCAGTTGCCTTGGCTGATGCGTGGGCGACCGCTCTCACTGCGATGCCTTATAAAAAAGCCCTTGCAACAGCCAAAGCACAAGATATAGCTGCCTTGTTTGTTGTTTTAGCTGATGAGGCAAAGGCGACGGGTTCTGATAAGAATACTGACCAGTGGCAAGTGGTACAAACACCAGCGATGCAAGCATTACGCGCTGACAAACAGCCTTAGAACTTGGTCGTAATAGAACTTAGTCGCAATACTGTAAACGGCTCGATAACCATCAACGAGCCATACAAAAATTTGCTATACTGGTTTTGCTATACTATTAAGGCATTACCCTAGTAAATAGCCACACTATTTTTAAAAATCGAGGTTTCCTCTATGCTTAGTCAATTGCTTCCCATGCTTGCCATTACCTTTACCGTATTCGTCCTGTTCTTTATCTTTATGGGTATCGGTTATATGGTCAAAAAGCAGCCGCTTAGAGGATCTTGTGGCGGCGTTGCTAAACTAATGGGTGATGAAAATTGCTCGTTTTGTGGAAATGACCCCAATAAGTGTGATTCAATCGTGGCAGAACAGCAAGAAAATGCCCTTAAAGCCGCTCAGCTAGGCAGACCTGTATAAACTAAATTGTATAAATACCGCGTTTGTTACCATACGCTGGTAGTATTTACCTAACATCTGTTCTTATAATAGCGTCTAGTCCTTTGCAAGGGACTGGCGCTATTTTTAGTTGTGCCAGCCGCGACGTATCTAGTTAGCATCGCTTCAAGATATTTTGGATATAAATACGACACGTGCAAGGCCTGTTAATAATAGTAGACTAAATAAATCTAATACCGTATTCAGTTGATAGGCGATTGAAGATAAGCGCGCTTTCAAAATGGTTACTCATATATCTTGTATTCTGCAAGTAATCTCTAGTTCTAATTTACGATTCTAATTAATGATTTTAGTCACCGTCTAGGTGCGTTTTCTTTGGTGTTATTTACAAGCGACGATGCTTCGGCGCTGTTTAATGACGTGTCCTTTTTCTTATTCTAATAGTCGTGCTGCTATGTCTACCTCTGCTGATTTGCCACCTGATGTGCCATTACAGTCTCATTCAGATACGCCGTCACCGTTTGAGCTGCCCTCCTCACGCTTCACTTTTTGGCTCATCTTATGTGCCATGATCTTGCTCGCCACCAATATGCGTGCGCCTATTGTTGCTCTTGGCTCTATTGCCCCTGTCGTACAAGATGCACTCAATATCTCTGAGACGCAGATTGGTTGGCTAGGAGCAGTGCCCATGCTGACTTTTGCAGTGGGCGCACTGATCGCGCCAGCCATTGGTAAGCGTTTTGGGCTTGAGAATACGCTCATTGCGATGATTGCGTTATTAACCACTGGTATGATGATTCGTACCGTTATTCCCACTTGGTCTGGGTTTTTGATTGGTACGTTATTGTTGACCTTGGCTATCGGTTTTGCGAATACCTTAGCTGCCCCTGTTATTAAACAGCGTACGCCCCAGCATATTCCACTCATAACAGGGCTATTTAGTCTAACGATGACGGTAACGGCAGGCATCGTCGCTGGAGTTGTACTGCCATTATCTGAGCAAGTGGGCTGGCAATGGGCACTGGGTGGGTGGTCGCTATTGGGCATTTTTGCGATCATTATTTGGATATTTTTGCGGTTGCGTCTGGGTTCGTCTAGTCATCAAGCAATTGTGCCACCTACCTCTGGATCTTCTGACATCTCCATGTGGCGTACGCCTTTTGCTTGGCAAATTGCGGTATTTATGGGGCTGCAATCACTATTATTTTATACCGTTGCCAGTTTCTTACCCTCTATTTGGGTCAGCAAAGGGCTATCTGCAGTGCAAGCAGGACAAATGGCTTCAGTGTTTCAGTTTATGGCGCCAGTCTCTATTTTGAGCCTGACGTGGCTGATCAATCGTGGCCGCCCTATTCAGGCGCTGGCGGTGTTTGCAGCGGTGCTGAATGTTATTGGTATTTTAGGAATCAATTATTTATCTACCGACCTCGCGTGGTTGTGGTCAGGTCTGATGGGCATTGGCTGCTCCGCTATTTTCACCTTGAGCATGATGCTGTTCTCCTTACGTACTTATACGACCAACCAATCTAGTGAGCTGTCGGGTATGGCGCAATTCGTCGGTTATTTGATTGCATTTTTTGGTCCCTTAGGGACAGGTTGGCTACATGAAGCGACTGGCAGCTGGGATTTACCGCTATTCATTATGCTCATTTTGATGGTTATCAACGTCGTCATTGCTTGGGTAGTGAGTCGTCCAGTGATGGTCGATGGCAAAAAGCTGTAATATCAAAAACTACAGTAACCTTAGGATAATATTGGTGTCTGTCTTATTTTGCTACACTGGTTTGATTGCTTATAGGACAGAATAATCATGATGAATTTATCCATTCGTTTCGCTCGACACTTACCAACATTGGCTGTTTTAACAACCGTAATGGCGCTCGGTGGTTGCCAAAAACCATCTGAACCTAGCACCGATAATGGCATTCAAAACAGTACTCAAACTGCCGAACCTCAAACGGCAAAATCTGAGCAACCGGCAAAATCCACTGCACAGCAAGCGCCATTAACGATCTTGGCATTGGGCGACTCTCTAACAGAAGGTCTTGGGGTGGACAAAGATGACAACTATCCTGCTCAGTTAGAAGATCGTCTGCAAGCAATGGGTTACGACAATGCCAAAGTTATCAATTCAGGATTGAGCGGTGAAACCAGCACGGGATTGGTCAATCGCTTAGACTGGGTATTGCAAACTAAGCCTGATGTGACGATTTTGACCATTGGTGCTAACGATGCCATACGCGGTATCGATGTGGCGACAGTTGAAGCCAATATTCGTACCGCGGTCAAACGTCTACAGGATAATGGCAGTATCGTCATTTTGGGCGGCATGCAGATCTATGACAACCTTGGCTCTGAGTATGTGAAGTCATTTGCAGCGATATATCCTCGCGTCGCCAAAGACATGAACGTGACGCTGATTCCTTTCTTCTTGGATGGTGTGGGCGGTGATCCTGCGCTCAATCAAGCCGATGCCATTCATCCAACCAAAGAAGGTTATACGATTATCGTCAATGACAATATCTTGCCTATTCTAGAGCCCAAGTTAAAAGAGCTAAGAACAGCTGATGCAGACAACACAACTGAAAATGCTAAAGATGAGACGACAAAAAATACGACAAATGAGACTACTTAACGAGACACTGTAATGACATCATCACCTTCGATTGCCGCGTCAATGCCACAAGCAAACTTTAAAACAGAAGCCCTACTGACTGCTAATAAACTCAACAAAACCGTACAAGTCGGCGAGCAAACCCTATCAATCATTAAAGATGTAGATATCTATGTCAATGCTGGCGAGTTTGTGGTTATCATGGGCAAATCAGGCTCAGGTAAATCCACCTTGTTAGGTTTACTCGCGGCGCTAGATTACCCAGACAGCGGTACGGTGTCGCTAGCAGGTCAAATGCTCAGCAGTCTTGACGAAGATGCGCTGGCGATCATTCGTCAACACGACATGGGTTTTGTCTTTCAGTCGTTTCATCTACTACCGACACTGACTGTCGCAGAAAACATTGCCTTTCCACTTGATATTGCGAGGCGTGCCAATCCAGCGCGAGTAGACGAGCTGATAGAGGCGGTTGATTTGGGTCATCGTCGTCATAGTTTACCCAACCAGCTATCAGGTGGTGAGCAGCAGCGTACAGCGGTGGCACGAGCGCTGGTATCGCACCCCAAAATTGTGTTTGCGGATGAGCCAACGGGCAATCTGGATGAGCAAAATGCCGATCAAGTCATGCAGCTGCTATTGGACTTACGTCAACAGGTTGGCTCGGCGCTGGTGGTGGTGACTCATGACCCTGCACTTGCCAAAATGGCAGATCGTGTCATCACCATGCATGATGGTCGAATTGTACCTACATGAATAACTGGATTGTATCTTAATGAATCGTAAGCCCACAGACAATAAACCACCAGCTGATACAAAAAAGACTGATACCCGTATGCGTCAAGAGTCCAGCTATCCTAGCGGTATCCTCAATCAATTATTTACCCGTATCCTAGGTTTTCAAACACTTGGCTCTCAAGCACTAAGCCGTAGCTGGTGGCAACGCTGGGTGTATCCGGTATTGTTTCTACTGACGTTGACCTTGTCACTTGCAACCTACCTAACCCTCGATTCTGTGCAGCAGTCTGTCGATCGCTATATCAATGACAATCAGCGCGCGCTCGTTGGTGGGGATTTGATTTTAAACAGCAAGCAAGACTGGCCAAGTGAAGTATTGACGCAGGTAGAAACCATCCCCGATACGCAGACCGTGTATGACTATCAGTTTAGCGCCATGCTGGTCAATGATGAACAAACTTTGCTTGCCAGCATTAAAGCGGTCTCGCCGTCTTATCCCTTGTACGGTACAGCGGAGCTTGCCTCAGGACAGCCGCTGTGGGAGCAGCTAACCTCTGACAGTGTCATCGTCGCGCCAGAAGTGCTCAGTAGTCTACAGGCCAATGTCGGTGACCGTATCACCATTGGCGATGCGCAGTTCACAATAAGTGATGTACTGACCAAAGAACCTGATCGCCCGCTGACCACATTTGGGTTTGGTGGGCGTGTCTTAATGCATCAAGACTCACTCCCGTCAACCAATCTATTGGGTCAACGTAGCCGCATAAACTATCGTATTGAGATGGCAGGCGACCCAGAGCTGATAACCACGCAGCGTGAACAGCTTACAGATATCCTGACCAATTACCCTGATATCGAGCTCTCTGATGCCGAATCAGCAGATACTTCGGTCTCGCGTATTTCTGACAATGTACTGATGTTTTTAAAATTACTGGTCATCGCGGTGTTGCTACTCTCTGCGGTTGCCATGTACGGTGTCATTAGCGCGTTTGTCACCAAGCAGCAGTCTAATAATGCCATTCACTTGGCGTTAGGCGAGCCGCTTGGGTCACTCAAGCGCAGCTACTATCAGCTGCTCATCGTCACCACTGCTATTGCTTGTGTCGCCGCGATTATACTGAGTCTAGGTTTGCTTAAAATCGGTCAGCCATATTTGGTTGCTATCTTGCCTGCCGATGTCGGCTTAGCCATCAATCCAATCAGTGCCATCAAAACCATTATGATTGCCTTAGCCCTGACGTTGCTGATTGCGCAGCGTGGTTTGAGCGCGCTTAACACGACTAAACCCGCTACCCTACTCAATCAAGGGGCGAGCACCCAGACACAAAACCTGCCTTGGTATCGACGCGTGCCGCTACTGTGGTATGGCTTGGTGCTGGCAGGGTTGTATGCCTTCTTTGCTTATGAAGTTGGCTCACTGTCATTAGGCGCACAGTTATTGGGCGGCTTGATCGGCTTCGTGGCTATATTTTGGCTACTGGCTCGTGGGTGGCTATGGCTACTTGCCAAATTGGCGAGTAACACCAAGGTCAGTTGGATGCAACGTATTGCCATTCATAACCTTGCACGTAAAGGCAATCAATCCGCATTGTTCTTTGTCACCTTATCGCTATCGGTCGCAGTGCTGACGCTTATCACCACGCTCAATCACAGTATCAATGCGCAGTTTATCAATGCTTATCCTGAAGATGCGCCTAATCTGTTTTTGCTCGATGTGCAGAGCGATCAACATGACAATATTGATGCGATCATTGAAGCACCTGTCACCTACTATCCGGTCATTCGTGCCCGTGTGGAGACGGCCAATGATGTACCGGCAAAAGATATCGAGCCTGAGGATGGGTTTGATGACCCTACGCGGGTATTTAACTTAAGCTACGCAGATACGGTCATGGAGACCGAATATATCACTGAATCACTCATGGATGACGCGCTATACACCCCTATCGATGCGACAGATGAACAAATCAAACCCTTATCCATCTTAGACACTGCCGCCAGTATGCTCAATGTCGGTATGGGCGATCAGATTCGCTTTAACATTCAAGGGATCGAAATCGTCGGGCAAATTACCAGTATTCGCACGCGCTATGAGCGTGGCCCAAGCCCGTATTTCTATTTCTTATTTGAGCCGTCTGTGCTATCGGCTGCACCGCAGATTCAGTTTGCTACCGCCCACGTATCAGAGAATGCCATTCCAGAGCTGCAAGGCAAACTGGTACGCGAGTTCCCTGCTGTCACCACGATCGATGGCACTGCTATTGCGAAGCAAATCCAAGAGCTAGTGGTACAAATGAGCCGCTTGGTCTATGTGTTCACCTTGCTTGCCCTGCTCACTGGCGTCATGGTGCTGATCAGCTCGCTACTGTCTACTTCGCAAGATCGTATGAAAGAGAGTGCGTCCTTCCGATTACTGGGGATGCAAAAGCGTGACTTGTATATGCTCAATATCTTAGAGCTAGGTGTACTTGGTATTAGCGCAGCGACCTTTGCCGTGATTATCGCCACTGGTGGTGCTTGGCTGGCTGTTACTCAGTGGTTTAATCTACAGTTTAGTGTGCCGTGGACGAGCTTGGCAATTGGCGGCGCGGCGTTAGTCGTCTTGCTATTTGCCATTGCCATTATTTATGTGAGACTGGTGATTGGGCGCGGGATTATGGCGAGAGTTAGGGCGATGGTTTAGGGTGAGGCTAAAGCTACGCAGTTAAAGAGAGATTATGTTGGCGGTGAAATTTATTGTTACTTGTGTAATCTATAACTAAATTCTTGATCTCTCTAAGTACTTTCCAAATAATAGTCTTTATCTCTTGATACTCATTATATGATATACCTTCGAAATGGCTTCCATGAGCGAAATTATTTCTTAATTGAAGTAACCTATTAATTTTGGCAAAATCTCTATCGTCAATATTTTCTGTATCAAACCCTAATCTGAAAAATATTTTTTTGAGTACATCTGGTTTCAGATTAGACTCAGTATCAACTATATTATCAACATTCAACTTCAAAGAGGTAGTTAAAATTTGTTCTAGATTTTCAAAAAACTCTACCCTACGTCCTAATTCTTTGAACATAGGTTCATATTCCTTTGGGAAAAAAGGATTTTTCTTATCAAGGTTTTTTAATGCACCAAATTCCGAATGCAAACTACTTGCGATCAAAGGGAACGATACACTTTTACAGCTAAGATTACAGCTATTTAATGCATTTACATAAACAGTAAACATTAATTTAGCATGTCCTTCAAAATGTGCGTAAAGAAATAAAACTAGGGGTTTAGTTTCAATTGTTTTCTCTTGTATATCTATATTTGCATCTGACGAGATACGGTTTTCGAAATGTCTTAACTCGTCCTCTCGCCAAGCTAAATCCTCTTCTATTTCAGTTAACACTTCGTTTAAATTAATCATTTTTAAACTCTATGTTAGATAATTTATTACTAGCAAATGCAATACGCTGGTCTAATGCATTTTTAGTGTTTTTACCGCCGCCAGTAGTCATTGAAATAAAATCTGGGTCTAGCTTTATTTCTGTTATTACTTCTCTAACAAGCCTGATATGCTCATTATTATCAGTATCAATCACATCAATTAATGGAATGAGAGCCTGAGGAAAAACCTCATAATGATAACTTCTAAAGTTATTTTGCAAACCATCTTGAGCTTTATTATTCGAAGAGAATGCTTGCTCTCCCATAGATAAACTTAAAATCTTAAAAACTTTTCTAAATACTATTTCTTCTTCGTTATAATTGAAAGTGACATGATTTTCCTCTTCTTTAGGTAAGGCCACACTTTCCATGTAATCGTCTAAAAAATCACCTATATTCTTTACATAGTTGTCGCTATTATTTTTAAATGCAAAAAACTTTAAAATTAGTTCTTCTGTATAAGCATTTCTTGATTTTAAATCCGACACATTATCTGTTACACTTTTAAAAGATTGTTCGCTAGATAATTTTTTTAGAAAATCTGGAAAAGCCGTATCTAAAATTCTAATTGTGCAATTTCTAACTTCCTGCTCTTCTAAAATTTCTCCTCCTGTATTTAATCTTTTAAACATATGGTAACGAAACATTGGATCGCTATCTTTTTTTATAATCTGCATTCTTATAAAGCTACGTTTAACTCTTATTTGTAAAGAACTAGGTAGATCATCGAATGTTATTCCGTCCAATTCACTTATTATATCGCAATCTGTGAGTTCTAATTTATCACCAAATCCAATATCAAGATGCTCAGCATTTCGTAATGTTCCGCGAAAGTGTAAATAACTAGATATACGCTGAAGACCATCAATTAGATCGTACTGCTTTTCAGCGGTCTCAGTAACATATATAGGAGGTATGGGCATTTCAAGTATGAGAGACTCTATGAAGCGTGATTGTTTTGCATTAGACCATCTAAATAAACGTTGAAAATCTGGGTTAATTGTTAGTTCACCACTTTCATACATATCTGCAAGTTCATTAAATGACAAATCATACTGTGAGGTATGGATACCTCTAAGATTAGATTCAATTATTTTTACTAAATCATTGCTCATAACTTTCCTTATTTCTTAAAATGCAATACCGATTCGTATATAGGCTTTATACTTCTATAGTTTAGTGACTTACTATTAATATTGGAAAGCGAACGAGCTTTAAAATCAACTCTCTCTTCTAATTTCAAACCTATATTAGTCGCCATTTCTGCAATAAACAAAGGTAAGTCATTATGAAGGTCTTTATAGTAAGAGTCCTGAACTACAAGTATCGCATCACCATCAGCTTTCAACACTCTATTTATTTCTTTAATTGATTTTTCCATACTAGCAAAATACTGAATATGGTTTTTTAAATAGTAAGATTTAGAAGCAACAGAAGCATGCTCTGACATTTGCTTTAAAAAATGATGGCAGGACTCGCCCCAGCCAAAACTCATATCATGGCTTGAGTCATCAATAGCTGTAGTTCCTATCATTTCTTTTCTAAGCTTCTTAAAGTACGTGCTTTCAAAACCTAAAACAGCCAACTCAGGCTTAGTAAGAACAGCATAGTCTATCCTAGTACAATAAGGAGGAGATGTAACTATTAAATCTACCTTACTAGAGTCTATTGAAATATTTTGAGAGTCGCACACTCTAACTTCAGTCGTAGGATTATGTTGTATGTCTTTATATTGGCTCACTAAAAGAACTTGCCTTCCAACTACATCACTAAATAAATCTAATAGATCGCTTTTCTTGAGATTTATTTTTTTATCACTACTTTTTGGGGTTTTGATCCATGAAGGGTTTGATGTTGGATAAGTCTGCTTTATCAAAGATTTTGTAATTTTGAAAAGTACTATATAAAAGAAACTAGCTATATCTGAAAGTTTAGTGATGTCGATAGTAAGTTCTTCTCTCAGTTTTTCATCAACTAAGAGTTTATATATTGAATAGTCCAATATACGTAGGTTTTTTACGCTTTCATCATCAAACCACTGGAGTAAAGGATCAGTCTCGCTGTAAAAATCAGCTACTCTTTTCCTCTTAACTTTGCTAATAATTTCTGAACAGATTGGTTTTATAGATAGTGAATAGTTACCAATTATCAAATTAGCTTTAGCAACAGTTGCCATTGCTGGGTTTATGTCTAAACCTATAGACGAGATGCCCAATCCTTGAGCCACTCTATTAGTTAAACCTGTACCTGTCCATGGATCCAAAATTAGCATATTATCTTTTTTAAACATTTGGATTGAAACGTCAACGAAATCATATGAAAAGCCAGCGTAATAAGGGTACAGCGCTGTACCATTAGTTTGCTCTTTTTTATTCAACTTAGGAGATGGGAGGCTGAGCATTATTTTATTCATAGTGTAAGAAAATGTATGTGCTCCAGTATAGCAAGCGTAGAGTGGGTTAGCGATAGCGTAAACCCATCAAATTGTATTATAGATTATTAAATACGATAGTAGAGCTTAACTTATTCGGTGGGTTACGCCTCGCCTTCATTCTCTACGAGAATTTGACAAGTCTAGCGCCACCCTACGCCAAAATTTACTCTTAGCAAAATTTCAAATATTTATCACCATATAAACCATTATCAAACCCACTCTTTGCCCACTAAACACACTCCTCATTTGCTATACTAGCCTAACTTTTATCAAAAAAATAACACCTTATAAAACCCTCCAAAACAGCATGGTAGCCTTATGAAATTCTCAAAGTTCGGTCAAAAATTTACCCAACCCACTGGCATCTCACAATTGATGGACGATTTGGGCGATGCGCTAAAAAGCGATCAGCCAGTCAACATGCTGGGCGGTGGTAACCCTGCCAAAATTGATGCCGTCAATGAGTTGTTTTTGGAGACGTACAAAGCGCTTGGCAATGACAATGATGCAGGAGAAGCCAATAGTAGCGCGATTATTAGCATGGCGAATTACTCTAATCCGCAAGGGGATGCTGCCTTTATCGATGCACTGGTTGGCTTCTTTAACCGTCATTATGACTGGAACCTCACCTCAGAAAATATCGCCCTGACCAATGGCTCACAGAATGCGTTTTTCTACTTGTTTAATCTGTTTGGCGGTGCATTCAGTGATAATAAGCTTGATGAGAAGAACGAATCTATCGACAAATCCATTCTACTGCCATTGACCCCTGAGTATATCGGCTATAGCGACGTGCATGTCGAAGGTCAGCATTTCGCAGCGGTATTGCCACATATCGATGAAGTGACTCATGATGGTGAGGAAGGCTTCTTTAAATATCGTGTGGATTTTGACGCGTTAGAGAACTTGCCAGCGCTAAAGGAAGGTCGTATCGGCGCGATTTGCTGCTCACGCCCGACCAACCCGACTGGCAACGTGCTGACTGATGAAGAAATGGCGCATTTGGCCGAGATTGCCAAACGTTATGACATACCGCTTATCATCGATAATGCCTACGGTATGCCCTTCCCGAATATCATCTATTCAGACGCGCATTTGACGTGGGATAACAATACGATTCTGTGCTTTAGCCTGTCTAAAATTGGCCTGCCTGGTATGCGTACGGGTATTATCGTGGCCGATGCTGAAGTGATCGAAGCAGTCAGCGCGATGAATGCGGTGGTGAATTTAGCACCGACACGCTTTGGTGCAGCGATTGCCACGCCATTGGTAAAAGATGACCGTATCAAGCAGTTAGCTGATAATGAGATTAAGCCGTTTTATCAAAAGCAGGCGACCCTTGCCGTGAAGCTGTTAAAAGAAGCATTGGGCGATTATCCGTTGATGATTCATAAGCCTGAAGGCGCGATATTCTTATGGTTATGGTTTAAAGATTTGCCGATTACCACGGTTGAGCTGTACGAGATTTTAAAAGAAAAAGGCACGCTCATTGTACCAAGTCAGTATTTCTTCCCCGGTGTCGATGTCAGCGATTATCAGCATGCACATGAGTGTATTCGTATGAGTATCGCCGCTGATGAGCAGACGCTGAAGGATGGTATTAAAGCGATTGGTGAAGTCGTACGTGAGCTTTATGATGAAGCCAAAAAATAAGATTAGCGGAGTCAAACTCGTTTAGCCTACCATACCTAGTACTTACACGAGTTTTTCTTGCTACTCTAATTTTTGTGAATAGCACCATCATAAACTCGAATAGCAAAACAAAAAAACGGACTGATTAATAGTCCGTTTTTTTATGGCGCTTGGTCAATGATTTAGGCTTATTGATGGTCGCCTGAAAGAGTGTCGTCCACTTATTCAGCGCATAGAGCACGTAAGGCAGCAGGCACGTATTGATCAAATCGCGGAGGCTTGCGACCAGCTGTTCGTGGCTTAAGCCAGCCATGCCTGATGCTTCAATCGTATTTCGATTATCTAAATACTCGCCCAATAAAGCAATGCCCGTCACGACGACTAAAGCCATGAATGATCTGATGCTTTGCTTTTTAATGATAGGACGCAGCACAAGCAGACACAAAAGATAGATGCCGACGCCGACATAGATATGTAAGGCATCTTTGGCAAGTCCAGATACTTCAATAATATTGATTTTAAAAGCGGTAAAATCCACTAGAGTATTCCAAATATAAGCAAGTAGAAAACGACTGAGAGTATCACTAAATCATGATGGCTAAACTATAATAGCTAAAGAGTGGCAGCTACAAAGTGATGGCTGAGCATAAAAAAGGCAGATTATACAATTGATAATCCACCTTCTACTAAATTAAATATTCAATTCACATTTATCGTCTATTTACACATTCCAATCTACGAAATTTTTCAACAACTGCAAGCCAGCAGTATGACTTTTTTCTGGGTGGAACTGAGTCGCAAATAAATTATCTTGGATGACACTGGCACAAAACGGTTGACCATAGTCACATATCGCCGCCACTTGTGCGCTATCAGTAGGCTCGCAGTAGTAACTATGCACAAAGTAAAAATGCGCGTTGTCCTCAATACCCTGCCACAGCGGATGGTCAAAATCCATACCGCTAATGGTGTTCCAGCCCATGTGTGGCACTTTGATGGTAGCGCCCTGCTTGTCTTTCCACGTAGGGTCAAACGCTTCTACAGTGCCGTTTAAGATACCCAAACAGTCTGTACCACCATTTTCAGCGGACTGCTCAAACAATGCCTGCATGCCCACACAAATAGCCATAACAGGCTTATTAAACACCGCATGGCGTATGACGTCATCAATCCCTGCTTCATGCATGCCAGCGATACAGTCACGCATCGCACCGACACCGGGGAAGACAATCTTGTCTGCCGCAGCGACGACTTTTGGGTCGTTAGTGATAGAAACGTCTGCCCCTACCACTGACAAAGCTTTACTGGCAGAGTGTAAATTACCCATACCATAATCTAGTAGCGCTACTTTGGTTACTTTAGCCATTAAAACGCCTCTTTAGTCGATGGCAGAGTATTGAGTGCACGCTCATCATACTCACAAGCCATACGTAACGCACGAGCAAACGCTTTAAAGGTAGATTCAATTTGATGATGGCTGTTTTTACCTTTTAAATTGTCTAAATGCACCGTCATCCAAGAGTGGTTCACAAAACCATAAAAGAATTCACTAAACAGGTCAACATCGAAATTACCCACATGCGAACGGGTAAAGGGAATGTCCATGTGTAAACCCGGACGTCCTGATAGATCGACGACAGCACGAGTCAACGCTTCATCGAGCGGCGCATAAAAGTGCCCATAACGACGAATGCCTTTTTTGTCACCCAATGCCTTGTTAAATGCTTGTCCAAGGGTAATACCAGTGTCTTCAACGCTATGATGGTCATCGATAAAAGTATCACCGTTGCATTTAATCTCTAAGTCAAACAAACCGTGACGTTTGATTTGATCAATCATATGATCCAAAAACGGCACGCCAGTATCCACCGTGCCTTTACCTGTGCCATCAAGGTTTACGGTACAAGTGATTTGCGTCTCAGCTGTATTACGTTCGACAGTCGCGATACGCTCAGGGCGACCATGTAAATTTAGGTTTTTTGGTGTATTTTGCTCAGGTGTATCAGCAGTCGTCATTGCATTGGCTGTCATGGCTACTCTCTATCAGTTTTTTATCAGTGAAAAGCGGTCAATAAATAAGGCAAAACATGTTTAAATAATTTACTAGTGTCTGGATCAGCGCTAGCAAAAAATGTATTAGAAAATGATATATACAAAAGATATCAAGGTATTAGGGCGTGTCCTCATTTTAAAAATGGCGATAAAAATGAGATAAATTGTAGTCAAACAAGGAAAATAGCGCAGATAATATCGAGATATTAGTCAGCTATTTGACGCCGTTTGGCAAGATTTAGCCATTTTTAACACATTTAGATAACTATCGATTGAATTGAGGACACGCCCTAGGGTTGGTACGTACTAAATATCATCTAGCCTCATCATAGCAAACCCTAACATTTACTGCCACGACCAAGCGGTAAACCACGCACAAAATTACCTCATTCTGCTAAAATAGTGTGTTCAGTATTATTAATCATGATTTGCACTGACTTTTAGATATCATATTCTACAGCCTACTTTCTATGACTTTTGCCGTGTTATAACTTTGTGCTGTGTCATACTGCTACTTTATACGATAGAAACCCTCTGTTTATAGGAACTGCCATGCCTTTAGAAGCGATCGCCATCAATAGCTTGGATGCCCCACTTATCAAAAAACCTGCGCGCGACAATGAGCTAGCAGAGCGCTTGCAGGCATTGTACGATAGTGATGACGCGCAGCCTGATGGTCTCGAGGTGCTCAATATCGTTGAGCAAGGGTTTAAGCGTGGGCAATATCTATATGTCGGTATGTTCAATGACAAGCCTATCGCTGCGGTTGCTTGTTTTGATGATGGTCAGACCGATGCTAAGCGCCTGCAATATTTAACGGTACATCCACAAAATCGCGGTCGCGCGATCGATGCTAAGTTTATTAAACTGGTTTATGATGCCGAGGTAAAAAAAGGCGTCCGTGAGTTTGTCCCTGTCGATGCGGATATTCATCATATTATGAGCGAGTATGATTTACTGCGTGTTAAAGACTAAATCTAGAGAAAAAACAGTTAATTTTGCCAATATTTGATTATTTATCTTCTATTATGCAAAAACCACTTGACAGCGACGTCTATATTTAGTTTAATAGCGCCTCAACGAAGACGGCTCGATAGCTCAGTCGGTAGAGCAACGGATTGAAAATCCGTGTGTCGGCAGTTCGAACCTGCCTCGAGCCACCATTCGTTTAAGAATTCTAAAAAGCCCCGAATAGCAATATTCGGGGCTTTTTTTATGCTTATATCCCGTTCTGAAATAAGTCTAATAGCTTATGACAAACGTCTTCTTAATAACACCTCGCAACGTTCACGCGAGTCTAAGTCATAAACCGTCGCGCGGTAATCGATACCATGGCGTCCTTCAAAAAATATCACTCTGTCGCCCACTGCTAAAAAGCAAGACGTGCGCGCATCATAAATGAAACCATCAATCACGAACGCTAAATCACGATCTATCTCACGTACCGTGTAAGTTTCTCCTTGCGGAATCAATCGCTCAAACCATGCGCTATGGGCAACATTGGTGCTTAATACGCTGATGAGCAGCAGCACCGAAATCATACATATACTTTTTAACGACATCGTAAAAGTCGAGCCAGCTAGACTGATGCTATTGATGATGTTTTTATTAACTGTCATAACTTTAACCTACTCAGACCTGCTCAATGATTAACTCTATTCGCCATGCTTCTCATGCTAAACGCTTACTGTCACGGTTGCATAACATTTTTGTGCTGTTTTTTAGACAGCGGCGCTCAGTATACTCGATAGTATTGATAATGATAAATTTGACAGATGACGAATACTAATAGGGAAAATCGATGAGAGCGTTCGATTACGATTTGGATTATAAAAACCTAGATTTGCGCGCGCAGCCTGAGCTGTATCGGGTCGGTCGCGGCGAGCAAGGCGTATTATTGGTAGAGCCGTATAAGTCTGAAATCCTGCCACACTGGCGCTTTGCTACCCCTGATATTGCGCTTGAGAGCAGCGAGACAATTTATCAGATGTTTTTAGATTATCTGGCGGCCGATGACTTTGTCGGTGCAGATATGGCGCGCAAATTTATTCAAATGGGCTATACCCGCGCCCGTCGTTACGCCAATCACAAAGGCGGCAAAAAATATAAAGGGCCAGTGCCCGATGATAAAAAAGGTCAAAGCGGCGCACATGGTCGCGAAGAGTTGCCACGACAAATCGAAGACCCAGTCAAAGCAGAGTCAGCGCGCATATTTAAACAAAAATGGGACGAGTGTCGTGAGAACGAAGATTATTTAAGAATGAAAGCTGAGCATCGCGAACGTTATAAAGAGGTTGAATAAGCATAAAATATATCAATAAAATATTACCCCCAGCCTGAAAAGATAGAAACATTTATAATGACAGACTGTTAAATAATTGAATTCATGATTTGCTGTGCTAAGGTAATGAGGGCTTGGAGCTAATACTCCAAAAAAGTATCAAATTGCTAGCATGGGTAAATAATAATGACTGTAGATATTAAGCAACTTTTGATTTTTGATTTTGATGGCACGCTCATTGATAGTGTGCCAGATTTGGCTGATGCGACTAATGCGATGTTAACCACTCTGGGCAAAGAGACTTACCCTATCGAGACCATACGAAACTGGATAGGCAACGGCTCAAGATTGCTGGTAGAGCGCGCACTAGTAGGTAAGGTAGACGTGTTAGAAGGCGAGTTGACGGGCGAGGAAGCCAATCACGCAGAGCACCTGTTTTTTGAGGCTTACAAAAACCTCAGTGGTAGCAAAACCGTTGCTTACCCAGATGTCGATAGCGGACTAAAAAAGCTAAAAGCGGCAGGATTTACGCTGGCGCTAGTGACCAATAAGCCGATTCGTTTTGTACCGAAAATATTGCAATCCTTTGGCTGGCAGGACTTATTCAGTGAAGTATTAGGCGGTGATAGTCTCTCAACTAAAAAGCCTGATCCAGCACCGCTATTGCATGTCTGTAAAGCGTTGAACGTCACTCCAGAAAAAGCTGTGATGATTGGCGATTCTAGAAACGATATCTTAGCCGGACAAAACGCCAATATGGATACTTTCGGGCTGTCTTATGGCTACAACTACGGACAAGATATCCGTGAGCTAAACCCGACCGAAGCCTTTGATGATTTTGCGGCATTAGTAGAATATATTTTCAAAAATTATAAGATAGACAGCTAAAGTTTGAACATTAGAATGATTCATTTAAGCCATTCTTTGAAATCATTATTTGCTCCGATAACTGAGCGCCTCAGACACATGAGCGCTTGTAATATCGATACTGTCAGCCAAATCAGCAATGGTACGCGCCACTCGCAATACTCGATGATAACCGCGTGCCGATAAATTCAGACGCTGCTGAGCGAGCTGTAATAGTTGCTGTTCACCCTCTCCGAGTTGGATATATTTATCAATCTCGCTAGGGCTAAGCTCATTATTGACCTTTTGTTGCCGCTGCATCTGACGTTTATGTGCGGCAATGACTCGAACGCGCACTTGTTCGGAGGTTTCGCCAGCTTGAGCATTTTGCAAGTCGGCAATTGGCAGCGCAGGTACAGTGATATGCAAATCAATGCGATCAAGCAGTGGACCTGATAGTTTGTCTTGGTAACGTTTAATCTGTTCAGGTCGGCAGCGACAACGCCCTGAGGTATCGCCATCATAGCCGCATGGACATGGATTCATGGCAGCGACCAATTGGAAATTTGCTGGAAAAGTCATCTGCGAGTTGGCACGGCTAATGGTGATTTGCTTGGCTTCTAATGGCTGACGCAATACCTCAAGCACACTCCGATCAAACTCTGGCAATTCGTCAAGGAATAATACGCCCTTATTGGCAAGGGTAATTTCACCCGGTTTAGGTCGTGAGCCACCACCCACCAAAGCCACGGCTGATATAGTGTGATGAACTTGCCTAAATGGTCTTGTCCCATAATCGTAATCGCTGTCTGCCACTGAATAAGTACTGGCAACTTCTAACGCATCCTCAGCACTCAAATCCGGCAATATGGTCGGTAGCCGTGACGCCATTAACGTCTTGCCTGAGCCGGGTGGCCCTGTAAATAACAGCGAATGACCACCAGCAGCGGCAATCTCTAGCGCGCGCCGTGCATGATGCTGTCCTTTGACATCGGCCAAATCCACTTGATAGCCAACATGCTGCTGTGCTGGACTGGGTTGTACAACGTCCAAAGATTCATAGGCTGCGCTTGGATTCGCTAACGACTGTAAGTGGTCACAAACTGTCTTTAAGCTTTGCGCGGCTAGTATCGTCACGCCATCCACACGGCTAGCCTCAGCACCATTATCAATCGGTACGATAAGCTGCGGTGTTTGTGGTTTTGGCTGCGGTTCGCTCAGCTCCTGTTCAGTGATATTTGCCACCTGCAATACTTTGGACGCCAGCGCCTCAGCTTTGATCGCTCGTGCCACCGCTAAGCTGCCTGTCACTTGCCGTAAATTCCCATTGAGCGCTAACTCCCCGATAAACTCAAACCCTGATAATACTTCTGGATCCAATTGATCACTGGCTGCCAAGATTCCGATGGCAATCGGTAAATCAAGACGTGCACCATCTTTAGGCAAATCAGCGGGGGCTAAATTGATAGTAAGACGACGATTAGGAAATTGAAAGCCAGAGTTCAGAATCGCAGAGCGTACACGGTCTTTACTCTCACGTACCGCCGCCTCCGGCAAACCGACGATGGTCAATGCTGGCAACCCTTGTGACAGATGCACTTCAATAATGACCTTGGGCGCATGCAGTCCGACGACTGAACGAGTATAGACTTGGGCAAACGACATCAGCATTTTCCTAATATAGGGAATAATTGATAATAGAGCATTATGTATCAGTGCGCAAATGTCGTGTTTTCTTGTCTCATTTTATTTACTAGCATAGTTATCAACAGTTGTTATATGATAAACGGATGCTCTTTCGCTCAGTCTTATTCGGCTATGCTGCTCCAAAGATTATCCAAAAATTCTCACGCCTGTTAACCATGTTATTAACGTATTGGATAATTTTAATCGTGCTACAAAGCATTAAAGATTAGCAAGAGTATTGGCAATAAAAGGATTTTATTGATCATATAAAGTTTACTGGCGGCTTTTTGCTGCAGATTTATATAATACCTACTACCATGGACGGATAAGCTTATGAGCATAAAGATGCATAATCGGCGTGTGCCCACACTCACGCTACTGACAGTAGCAGTCTCTTTAGGACTATTCGGCTGCTCAGACAGCGACAATAGTTTCAATGACGATGATGTCATACCCCCTTCCACTAATTATGAAGCCGATATTCAGCGCACTGAGTTCGGTATACCGCACATCACCGCAAAGGATTACAAAGGCCTTGGTTATGGCGTCGGTTATGCATTCGCAGAAGATAATTTCTGCTCACTAGCGCGTGAAGTTGTAGTCGCTAGCGGTCAGAGTATGCTGTATCTAGGCGCTGACGGTAATTTGGCTAGCGATGCTTTTTATACGTGGTACAACACTGACAAGCGAAAAGCTGAATTTTTAGCAGCTCAAGACCCTGAAGTCATTGATGCTGTGACAGGTTATGCTGCAGGCTATAGCCGTTATTTACGTGACAAAGGCGTGGCTAATATCGATCCTGCTTGTGCCAATGCTGAATGGGTACGAGAGATTACGCTCGATGATTTATTGACGGTCTACGGTAAAGCCAATCTACGTGGTGGCTTATCTAATTTCGTCGGTCCCATTGTAGCAGCGGCACCGCCCTCTATTTCTGGCGTTCAGGGTAGCTCAAGAATGCGTAGTGTTCCAGTCGCAAACCCTGTCGTAGAGTCAGCACCTGCATTCAATATGGATACGATTAATGCGATGAGTGGCGGTAGTAATGCCTATGCCTTTGGTAAGGAGGTGACCGGTACTAGTAGCGGGGTCATGTATGGCAATCCGCATGAGCCATGGGATGGCGTCCAACGCTTCTATCAATTTCACTTAACGATGCCAGGTGAGCTGGATGTGATGGGCGCGGCTCAACAAGGTCAGCCTTTCCCTAACATCGGTTTTAATAAAGACGTGGCTTGGAGCCATACCGTATCCACTGCCAAACGTTTTACGCTTTATCAGCTTAGCCTAGTTGATGGAGATCCTCTCAAATACAATTATACTAATAGCTCTGGTGTGACTGAGCAGCGTGATATCGAAACCGTTCCTGTCACTATTCAGCTACCAAATAATCAGACGCAGGTTCACAATATTTATGTCTCACAATATGGACCTATGTTAGCGGTCAATTTACTCAATGGTCAATTACCAGCATGGGGCGCTAATAATCTAGCTTATACTATCCGTGACGCCGCCTCTGAAAACCCAAGAGCACTCAATCAGTGGCGTAGTATGAATAAGGCTACGAGCGTTGAGGACTTAGTCGATAGAATGCAAAGCGTCCTTGGTCTTGGGTTTGTTAATACTATTGCTACCGACCGTAATGGTAAGGCACTCTATGCTGACATCTCAACTGTACCAAATGTGACCAAAGCTAAGCTTGAAGCTTGTAGTAGTGCTGCATCTGGTCCCTTCCTTGGTGCGTTAATTGCCTCTGACTTGCCAGCACTGAATGGTAGTACCGCTGCCTGTGAATGGGGAGTTGATACAGACTCACCGCAAGCAGGTATTTTTGGGCGCTCAAACTTACCTTTCTTGATCCGCGATGATTATGTTGCTAACTCAAATGATAGCTATTGGTTAAGCAATTTAGAGCAACCACTGACTGGATTTTCACCACTCCTACGTCGTCGTTTAGCCCCCTTCTTAGGTGCTAGTCCAGCAGATGGTGTTCCATTGCTTATGCGCTCACGTATGGGACTGGTTCAAATACAAGATCGATTCAGTAATAAAGATAACTTGGGCGGTACTAACTTCAATTTAAACAATATGCAAGAAGTCGTCTATGGTAACCGCAGTTATGTCGCTGAGTTGGTACTCGACGACGTACTAGCAGATTGTCGAGCGAATGCTAGCATGCCTTTGACGGGTGGCTCTACTATTGATGCAACCAATGCTTGTAATATCTTGAGTAATTGGGATCGTCGTAATAATTTAGATAGTAAAGGCGCTCATGTCTTTAGAGAGTTTTGGCGTAATGTGGACTTTAATGAAACGACGGATACGATATTCAGTGTTAAATTTGATGCAAAAGACCCAGTCAATACGCCTCGTGGTTTAATTATTAGTGCGGATACACGTACTGCTTTAGGAGATTCCATTAAGTTCTTCCAAGATAAAAACATCGCTCTTGATGCGCCTTTATCTGACTTGCAGTATATCGTTGATGCTAGTAAAAACGATGAGCGTATTGCTATGCATGGTGGCTTTGGTCGTGAAGGTGTATTCAATGTTGCAGAAACGAGAGGCACAAGCGCTAATGATGGTGCAAACTACCTCATTAATTTTGGTCCGACATATATGCAAAGCGTTACCTTTGATAGCGCTGGCCCTGTAGCAGAAGCCTTATTAGGTTACTCGCAAGCTTCTGATACTACTCGACCGTTCCATCGTGACCAGAGTGGTCGCTACTCAGCTAAAGAATGGATTCGCTTACCCTTCAATGCTAATGACGTTAGCAAGCAAGCCGTTGGCAATAAAATCCAGCTAAAAGAATAAGTTTGACGTAACTTAAATTAATGATAACTTAAATTAATGATAACTTAAATTAGTGATAACTTAAATTAGTGATAACTTAAATTAGTGATAGCTTAAATTAGTGATAGCTTAAATTAGTGATAGCTTAAATTAGTGATAGCTTAAATTAGTGATAGCTTAAATTAGTGATAGCTTAAATTAGTGATAGCTTAAATTAGTGATAGCTTAAATTAGTGATAAAAAGACCTCAGATATATGCTGAGGTCTTTTTACTTTATGGAAGCAGCCTGTTTGAATATCGTCGATGCATCATGATACTAGTACTTAGCCAGCTAACCGCAAGAGGGGTATGAGTATAATTGCCAAAACCAAATGGACTTATCATAGACAGTTTGTATATAAGAAAACTCGCCGACCACCCCACTACAAACAAGGATTTGTTATACTAGTGCTTATTGATGGCTATAAATTTAGCAGCATATAGCGCTGTGAAAATTATTATTGATAACAGACTTATTATGGTTATTAACCATCTATCAAACACCTACTGGCTTTTAAATATTTGGTCGTTAGAGATGTAAGAACAGTAATACTCAAGGTCAAAACGAGGAGTACCGCATGACAGAACATTCAGAATCAAATACTCAGCAACCTTACAATCGTGCAGGAGAGCAACCGACCACGACACGCCCTGTTATGCAATCAGAAAGTCCTTATGCCAGTACGCGTGGCAGTATGATGAGTAAGCAGCTACCTGCCTTTGATGAAGCTATTATTAATAAATACAATCGTTCAGGTCCACGTTATACCTCCTATCCGACCGCTTTAGAGTTCTCACCCATCTCCGATGGTCTTGAGGCAAAGATCCTTCAGAACCGTGAAGCTCGTGCACCACTGTCTTTATATTTTCATATTCCTTTTTGTCGTCACCTCTGCTATTACTGCGCTTGCAATAAAATTATCACCAAGAAAAATAGCGACTCAGGCGATTATTTACAGTATTTAATCGCTGAGATTAAGCACAAACGCCGCCTGCTATCTGTCCCAGAAGGTAGTAGCAAACCCCTCGTTAAACAGCTGCATTTGGGTGGGGGTACGCCAACATTTTTGCGTGATGAAGAAATGGTTCAACTGTGGGAGTTTTTACAGACCCAGTTTGAGTTCTTACCTGAAGACAAAGGCGATTACTCTATTGAAATTGACCCACGTGAGCTGAGTGGCGAGACATTGAAAGTATTGCGCAACCTTGGCTTTAACCGTGTCAGTTTAGGCGTACAAGACCTCGATGAAACGGTCCAAATCGCCGTCAATCGTGTACATTCAGCAGAGCTCATTGAAAATGTGTTAAATAAGGCGCGTGACTTAGGTTTTCACTCTATCAATATCGACCTAATTTATGGTTTGCCGCATCAAACACCCGCAACCTTGGATAAAACGGTACGCCGTATCATCGAGATGTCGCCGGATCGCTTGTCAGTATTTAATTATGCACACTTGCCAGAACGTTTTAAGGCCCAGCGCCAGATTAAAGAAGCCGATTTGCCAGATCCAGCGGCCAAGCTTACGATGCTTGGCAATACCATCAATACCCTGACCGAAGCTGGCTATCAATATATCGGTATTGATCACTTCGCCAAGCCTGATGATGAATTAGCCGTGGCGCAGCGTGAGGGCAAACTGCATCGTAACTTTCAAGGTTATACCATCATGGGCGATTGTGATTTATTGGGCTTCGGCGTCTCCTCTATCAGTCAAATTGCCAATGCCAATACCCGCTATATTTTGCAAAATGATACAGATTTATCAGTTTATCAAGCGAGCATCGATGCTGCACAAAGTAACTCGGCTGCCATGCCTGCGGTAAAAGTTATCAAAACATCCATCAAAGATCGCTTGCGTGAATATGTGATTATGAATCTACTCTGTCACGACTATATCGATTTTAAAGACGTCAATCAAAAATTTGGTATCGATGCCATCACTTACTTTATCAATGAGATTCAACAACTTGGCGCCATGCAAGAAGACAAGCTCATCGATATGGACGCGGCTGGTATTCGCGTACTACCAAAAGGTCGCTTATTAGGTCGTAACGTCGCCATGGTATTTGATGAATATCTTGAGAAAAAACATAAGAATCGTTTCTCAAAAGTTATTTGATTGAGTTGTTCCATAAATTAAAAGCAGTCATAAAAAAGACCTCACTTGAGGTCTTTTTTTATGGTGTTTAATAAAGCTGATGATTGACGAAAAATACCTCTATGGCGTGTCCTCATTTCAAAAATGGTGATAAAAATGAGATAAATTGCAGTCAAACGAGGAAAATAGCGCAGATAATATCGGGATATTAACCAGCTATTTAACGATGTTTGGCAAAATTTAGCCATTTCTAGCCTGTTTAGATATGATCAATTGAATTGAGGATATGCCCTAGCCTACTCAGTAGACATCACCACATTCAGAAGGCATCACCACATTCAGAAGGCATCACCATATATAGCCTATTTGCATCTTCTATTGTTTTTTCACTGTCCAAATATTTTTGCTCGATTGTGCTTTTAGCGTTGACAATCATTGAATCCGTCATCGCAAAGTCATCGTCATTTAGTAGACCCAATGAGCCATCTTGACGCAACCACAAACCTTCTAACTTATCATGCGGATACTCTACAGTCGCGAGAACGTCGACGACCAAGGTTTTCTTGACTGGTTTGATTCCCAATTCCTTCAGCAATTGCCAATTTTCTTCATCTGCTGCAATAAGCTGCTCAAGTGTTTGTCCATTGATCGTTAAACCTAATACATGATCTTGCTTGATATTATCTGTATTTAAAATATTCTCAATATCAGTCGCTTGCGAGAGGTCAATTTTATAAATGAGCTTTTGCGCAGACTTGTCTTGTAGCGGAAACTTGCGATCATGTTCAATCAAATAAAACTCGTGATTGTTAATCGCAACGATACCCGAAGTCACATGGTGAGCATGATCGAGACGATACAAATACTGTGCTATTTGACCAGAGTATAGATGGATAGTGACGATGCGCGTCAAACTAGAGACACGACCTGACTGATCAGGATTATCCATAGAAGACTCCATAATACCCACCAGTGTGCTCTGATCTGGAGTAATCGTTAGTGCTTCCATACCGCGATTTGCACGACGTTTGGTAAATTCTGCTGGTAGTAAAATCGGCTGACCATTAGCCATTACATTATTGCGCTCATCGCTCGCAAAGGCATTGATACGCTCAATCTCCACCCCATGCGCATTATAATGAACCAAATGAGGACCATACTCATCACTGATCCAAAAACTGCCATCTGTGAGCGCAGCAAGACCTTCAGGATCTAAACCATTGATACCGTTTTTGATAGGATTGGTCACTGCATCAAAAGGTAGGTTGGGATTCATGGTCATTGGCTGGCCGTCGACATCGTAAGGGACTTCATTAGTTCCGCCGAGTGCTTGTGGATTCGGTAGCCCAGAGATAGGATTGCCATTTGCGTCTTTTAGCAGTATCTCTTTGATCTTAATAATTTGCCCGGTTGCTTGTAGCTCAAACAATCCGATGCGCGGTGTATAGTCAGGTACTAAAAACTGTTTACCCTTGCCTGCACTACCTTCGAAATCCGCATTGGGACCGCGATCGGTGAGCACATAAAATTGATTGGCATTGGTTGGATGAGCCGCTGCATCTGAGCCAAAACCACCCCCTCTAATCTCAAGCTTCCTCTCAGGATAAGCAGCATTGATATGCGTATCATTGAGCACGGTATAAGGTAGTGCCGTGCCTTGGATAAAGGCTTTTTTTTGAATAATTTCTGTATTAATATTTTGTATCGTCATTTTTTATCCCTGATATATATTTTATTCTTGTTAAACGAACGATATGAGTAATTTATTAGATGTAGCGTTCAGCACAATTGACAGTCGAAAAAATAGTCAGCGCCTAATAAGCTCACTGACCATTTTAAGAGTTAATGCTATAACACATGGCTACACATTATTTATTAAACCTTAAGCTTGTCACCCACCATACCTTTGATGGTACTTAAAATATCAGCAGGTAATACCACCATTTTTGCATTGTCAGACTCTGCCAGCTCACGAATCGCCTTAATATATTGTTCACCAAGTAAGTAGACAATAGGCATCTCTTCCTCGCCCATTGCATTAGTAATCAGGCGAATAGACTCTTCAGAACCTCTCGCCAATACCACTTGTGCTTCGGCATCACGACGTGACGCCTCTAAACGTCCATCTGCCTCTAAGATAGCCGCTTGCTTTTGACCATCAGCACGAGTCACTGTCGCACGGCGCAGACGCTCTGCCGCCGCCTGCTCTTCCATTGATGCTTGCATCGTTTGCGATGGATTAATATCTTGAATTTCTACTGTCTTTAGGGTGATACCCCAGTCCGCAATATCTTCTGATATCGCATGCTTTAGCTTCATTTTGATTTCATCACGGCTAGACAATGCACTATCAAGATCCATCTCACCGATAATTGAACGTAGTGACGTCTGCACCAAATTACGAATACCATATTCATAATCTTCAATGCCATAAACAGCCTTATCTGGGCGCACGATATTAATATAAGCCACGGCGTTGGCAATAATAACAACGTTGTCTCGCGTAATGACCTCTTGTGAAGGAATATCAAGAACAATGTCTTTGGTCGTCACTTTATAAGCGACATCATCAACGAAAGGAATAATAAGGTTGAGACCCGGCTCTAGTGTTTGGCTATATTTGCCCAATCGCTGCACCACCCACTTATAGCCTTGCGGCACGATTCGAACGCCTTTGAAAACCGTAAAGACAACCAGTGCAACCAAAACCACCATGACAATGCTGAAGCTTTCCATAATTCATCCTTATTATTATAATTGCATGTCTTTATTAATCGCTGCCTGCGATTTCATACTGCTCACAATCAGCTCATTACCGACAATATCAGTCACCACCACTCGATCGCCGACCGCCACCGGCTCACCCGTAGTGCGGCACATCCACTCGGCTGCCCCAACAATAGGAACACTGAATCTGACGGTGCCCGCTCTATCTGGCTGCGGCTGGACGATAATCATGCCAGTTTCACCAACGATAACACTACCACCCAAGCCTGCTTTGGTGCGATCTACTGATAAGGGTTTAATAAACTTGAACCATGCCAGCAAGAATATGGCAGAAAGCACCAACCAAACAATAATTTGCACAGAGACAGAAATAGACAATAGCCATGAAAGCGCGGCAACGATGATGGCAGCGGCACCAAACCAAAGGCTGGCGAATGTCGGCACAAACATCTCAATGATCAGCAATATAAAACCTAAGACTAACCAGTGCCAAGGTTCAATCATCCACAGCATCTCCATCATCACTACATTCCCTATCTTTATCATTCTAACTTTTAATGTAGCACATTTTTGGTGTTAATAATTTCTTAAAAATCATCAATATATGATGTGTATACTTCGAAAAATGTAAGAAATACATATTAAAACTTAGAGCATAAAAAAACGACCGCCAAAGCGATCGTTTCTTTTTTCTTTAATCAACTTATTAAAACTTAATGTGAGCACCTAAAGTCAATAGAGTAATATCTTCAGCGACATAATCATATTCAGCTTCAACGCTCATGCTAGGGTTAAAGTTATAACCCAAACCAATACCACCAGCAACACCACTATCGCTATCGCTTTCACTAACAGTGTTTCCAAGTACGTCACTTAAAGACGCATCAATCTCAGCTTTAGCAAAACCTAACTTGCCTTTGGCATATAAACCAGTATTAGGGAATTGATAACGGTAAGTACCGTAAGCACCATAAGTTTTAAGGTCATATTCACCCTTAAGAAGTCTGGTACCTGTATCAATATCAGTGTCACTAGAGCCTACATATTCAACTTCAGCACCAAAGTTAGGATCAAAGTTATAACCAGCATAAATACCATAAGCAGTAGGATCATCTAGATCATCAGCATCTACCATGAACTTACCAGCTTTTACGCCAACATACGGCTGACCTGCATAGTTAACTGCCGCTTGCGCGCTGACACTCAATAAAGAGCCAACTGATAGGGCGATCAAAGCTTTTTGTAAAGTATTCATATATCTTCCTGTTAAATAAAACTAAAAATACCATCTGAATGAAAATAACAGAGCATATAAGTTAGCTGAACTATTGTCGAATTCGAGATATTAACAGAACCTTATTTCAAATGCACTCTTTTTTAATGACGCTTACAGTGCTTTTTATCGTACAAAAAAACGCACCTCATAGGGTGCGTTTTTTAGTTATCATACTGCTAATCAAAAACTTAGAATTTTAGCTGAGCACCAACAGTCATAAGATCTGCGTCGCTACCTAACATGTCATATTCAGCTTCAACACTGAAGTTTGGGTTAACCGAATAACCAAGGCCTACACCACCTGCAAGGCTGGTATCATCGTTAGAAATGGTTTTTCTATTAGAGTCTTCAACGATATAGTTACCTTCGATTTCAGTCTTAGCAACACCTAGCTTACCTTTGGCATATAGCGCAGTATTTGGGAACTGATAACGATAAGTACCATACGCGCCATAGCTCTTGGCATCGATATCACCGTTATAATAATCGGCATCGCCTGAACCTACATATTCTGCTTCGATACCAAAGTTAGGATCAAAGTTGTAACCACCATAGACACCATAAGCAGTTGGCTTGTCAGCACCGTTTACATCTAGGTCAAACTGACCGACTTTTACACCAACGTATGGCTGACCAGTGTAACCGTTGCCATAAGATACGGCAGCTTGTGCACCCATGCTTAATAAAGAACCAGCTGCTAATGCAAGTAACGTTTTTTGTAAAGTTTTCATAGTATTCCCCTAGGGTTATATTTTTAATTATTTGTCTGTAAAGTATCTGGATGAGAAAAAATTATTATTGCCATCTTCTCTCACTCATTTAGCTGATAAATCGTTTTGGCTTTAGAACTTCAACTGAGCGCCAACAGTAAGTAGTTTGGCATCGACATCACTGTCCATCATTGAGTATTCAGCTTCGACACCGAAGTTAGGATTGACTGAGTAACCAAGACCTACACCACCAGCAAGACCTGTGTCGCTGCTAGATTTCGAAACTTTAACTGGACCAACGGTGTAATCACCTTCTACTTCAGTTTTAGCAACCCCTAGCTTACCTTTAGCGTATAAGCCAGTATTTGGGAACTGGTAGCGTGCCGTACCATATGCGCCATAAGTTTTGGCATCAAGATCACCATTTTTGTAATCAGCATCATCTGAACCTACATACTCTGCTTCGACACCGAAGTTTTGATCGAAGTTATAACCACCGTAGACACCATAAGCAGTTGGATCATCTGCATTGTCGATATCTAGATCAAACTGACCGACTTTTACGCCGACATACGGCTGACCAGTGTAACCGTTGCTATAAGAAGTAGCGGCCTGTGCGCCAACAGTTAACAAAGAACCAGCTGCTAGTGCAAGTAGCGTTTTTTGTAGCGTTTTCATTATTAGCTCCTTAAAATCAATTTGGACAAACAAGTTATCTATTTATATTGGCTTTTATAGCCCTATCGCCTTGTTTGCTAACGATGGGTATATAGTAACAAACTATTTCAAGTCGTCTGTCAGTGTTTGATGGTATGAGAGTTAAGATTTGCAAGTATTTATCAGTGCTTGGGTTACAAAGGCAAAGATATGAAATCTTTTGTTACAACCACTGAGTTTATGCAATAATCGCTACTCATTTCATCGCCTTTCTAGCAGAAATAAGCATAAAACAATAAGAGATACCGAATATTTTAAGGTAAAAATAATGACTGGACGTATAACTAGCCACCTACAAGAAGCGCTTACAGCACTCAAAGCCACCCAACAATATCGTCAATTACCCAATCTCCATCATCATGGGCGATACGTTATTAGCGAGGGTAAAACCTTACTCAATATCGCCAGTAACGATTATCTGGGCTTAGGCGGCGACACCGAATTACAAAACGAATTTCTCAGTCAACTAACAGTGTTATCAGTCGCACAAATACCTAAAATGAGTGCGACGTCCTCACGCTTGCTCACTGGAAATGATGCACAGCTACAAGCGCTAGAGTCTGAGCTGCAGGAATGGTATCAAACCGCTGTCGGCAAACGTGATATCTCTGCCTCAAAATCGGTGTTGGTATTGAATAGCGGCTATCATGCCAATCTTGGTATATTGCCAGCCCTGACAGCCTTGCCAGTCAAAACACTGATCTTAGCTGACAAGCTGGTACATGCCAGCATTATCGATGGGTTGCGGTTGAGCCAAAGCAAACTTGTCAGCTATCGTCGTTATCGTCACAATGATTATGAACATTTGGCGACGTTTATTGAGCAAGCAGCGCCAGACATTGAGCGCATCATTATTGTCACTGAGAGCATCTTTAGTATGGATGGTGATCGTGCGGATTTATGTCAACTGGTACAATTAAAAGCTAGCGATGCTCGTATCGAACTGTATGTCGATGAGGCTCATGCCATCGGTGTATTAGGTGATACAGGCTTGGGACTAGCAGAAGAAACGCAGACATTGGCTGATATTGACTATTTGGTCGGTACTTTCGGTAAAGCGTTTGCCTCGGTGGGTGCTTATATCATGTGCGATGATGTCGTCAAGCAATGGCTAATTAACCGCATGCGTCCACTCATTTTTAGTACTGCATTACCCCCTATCAATCACGCATGGACGCGATTTATTTTAGCAAAAATTCCAATGCTAAATAATCAACGGGCGCATTTAGCGAGGTTATCTACCAAGCTTAGTCAAGCCATCGACCCAAGATACCGTGTGTCCCAGAACATCCAGCATCCACAATATGACTCACCGATTGTGCCTTACGTCTTGGGCGACAATGCTAGCACGCTTGCCAAAGCACAACAATTGCAAGCAGCAGGTTTTTACACCCTGCCTATCAGGCCACCCACTGTGCCTGCAAACACCGCTCGTATCCGTTTGGTGATGAATGCCAAGCTGACAGATGAAGACTGCGAACAATTGATACAACAATTATAAATCTGTTGTTATACATCAGCGACGTCAGTCCTGCTATCGATTGATAATTGGCTCACTTGGATATAATAAACCGTATGAAAACACTCGCCACGCCTGATAACTTTAGCCCCAGAAAACAAACCATCGCTCGTCATTTTGCCAATGCTAACGACTATGATCAGCATGCCAATGTTCAGCAGCAAGTCTGTCAATATTTAATAGACAAACTCACTCACACTGAACACGACAGTGTGCTTGAAGTCGGTGCAGGAACTGGTCAAATGACCCGCCTACTCGCAGCACACATTCAAAGTCAATATTGGCTGATCAATGAATTATGCGCTGAACAAGCGGCTACTTTACAATCCATATTGCCCAATGCTGACATAGCAATTGGCGATGCTGAAACGATGGACTTTGAGGATGAGCATAGCTTGATAATCAGTGCCAATGCTGTGCAGTGGTTTGATGATCCCTTAAACTTTGTTGCGCAATCAGCACGGCGTTTGCGAACTGGAGGTCAACTGCTGTTTAACACTTTTACGCCAAATAACTTTTTGCAAATTAAAAGTTTGACTGGTCAAGGACTCTATTACCCAGATATCATTGAGTGGCGACTGGCACTGATCAGTGCGGGTTTTGAGAAAATTGAACTGTCCACTGAGCGTTTCGAGTTACCGTTTGCCAGTCCTTACGCCATCCTAAAACATATGAAATTGACGGGCGTATCGACCAATCAGACGCAAGTAAAAGCCAACAGCACCCAGCCCTTTATGTGGACCAAGGCACGCTTGCAACAGTTTGAGTCTGATTATTGGCAAAATTTTTCGGCGCAAGATGACGACGGTCAGCCTATCGTTCATTTGACTTATGAAGTACTGATAGTGAGTGCCTTTAAATCATGAAGATAAGATATAGAGTGGTAGGATATCTCTTATAAATAACAGCCATAAAAAAAACGCACCCCGAAGGATGCGTTCTTTGTTTTAACTGCGTTTAGTTACTAAATCACAATTATTTTTTGTCTTCGTCTACTTCAGTAAACTCAGCATCAACGACGTCATCATCAGCTTGGTTGCTATCTGCTGCATTGTCCGCGCCTTGTTGGAACTGGCTTGGATCCATGCCCTCGCTACCTGCGCCTGCATCAGCATAAATCTTCTGACTAACTGGCAAGAAGGCATTGTCTAATGCTTCAAGCTTGGCTTTGATGTCATCATGATCATCTTCTTTCATTACCGCTTCAAGCTCAGAGATAGCAGCTTCTACTGTTGATTTTTCTTCAGCAGTTACTTTATCTTCAGCATCTTTCAACGCTTTTTGTACCGCATGAATACGACCATCTGCTTCGTTACGAACTTGCGCTAAGTTAGCGAATTTTTCGTCTTCTGCAGCATTGGCTTCTGCATCACGAACCATTTGCTCGATTTCTTCATCCGTCAAGCCAGAATCTGCTTTGATCTGGATGCTTTGCGCTTTACCCGTACCTTTGTCAGTTGCTGAGATATTCATGATACCGTCAGCATTGATGTCAAAAGTAACTTCAATTTGCGGTAGACCACGTGGTGCTGGTGGAATATCCGTCAAATCAAAACGACCAAGCTGTTTATTTTGGTTAGCGATTTTACGCTCACCTTGATAAACCTGGATGGTCACAGCTGGTTGGTTGTCTTCAGCCGTTGAGAATACCTGTGATTTCTTAGTAGGAATCATGGTGTTTTTCTCAATAACTGGTGTCATGACACCACCCATCGTTTCGATACCAAGCGTTAGTGGCGTCACATCAAGTAACAATACGTCTGTTTTTTCACCAGACAATACCGCGCCTTGAATCGCAGCCCCTGCCGCTACTGCTTCATCAGGGTTCACATCTTTACGTGGCTCCTGACCGAAGAATTCTTGTACTTTTTGCTGTACCAGTGGCATACGAGTCTGACCACCAACTAAGATAACATCATCGATGTCACCAATTTTTATGCCAGCATCTTCAAGCGCAATCTTACAAGGACCCATGGTACGTTGTACCAACTCTTCAGTTAAGCTCTCAAGTTTTGAGCGACTGATAGTGACCACCAAATGCTTAGGACCATTGCTGTCTGCAGTAATATAAGGCAAGTTCACCTCAGTACTTTGGGCACTTGATAACTCAATTTTCGCTTTTTCTGCCGCTTCTTTTAGACGCTGCATCGCCAATGAGTCACCTTTCAAATTGACATCTTGGTCTTTTTTGAACTCATCAACTAAATAATCAATCAATGCTGAGTCAAAGTCTTCACCACCAAGGAATGTATCACCATTGGTTGCTAAAACTTCAAACTGCTGCTCGCCATCAACGTCAGCGATTTCGATGATTGATACGTCAAAAGTACCACCACCCAAGTCATAAACAGCAACCGTGCTATCGCCTTGCTTCTTGTCCATACCGTACGCAAGAGCCGCAGCTGTTGGTTCGTTGATGATACGTTTTACATCAAGACCCGCAATTTTACCCGCGTCTTTTGTTGCTTGACGTTGTGAGTCATTAAAATAAGCTGGTACCGTTACAACCGCTTCAGTAACAGTTTCACCAAGATAGTCTTCTGCTGTTTTTTTCATTTTTTTCAAGATTTCAGCAGAAACCTGTGGTGGTGCTAATTTTTTACCATTAATTTCTACCCATGCATCACCGTTATCTGCTTTGGCGATTTTGTAAGGTACCATGCCGATGTCTTTTTGCACGACTTTGTCATCAAAACGACGACCAATCAAACGCTTAATCGCAAACAACGTGTTGTTTGGATTGGTGACCGCTTGACGTTTGGCTGACTGACCCACCAAAATTTCATCGTTTTTATAAGCAACGATAGATGGCGTTGTACGAGTACCTTCAGCATTTTCGATGACTTTGACTTTGTCACCTTCCATCACTGCGACACACGAGTTAGTCGTACCTAAATCAATACCAATTACTTTACCCATAATTATTTGCTCCTAATTTGTTTTAAATATTTATCTATTCAGACCGTGGTTGATCTCTTGTTGCTATATATATCGGTTTACTTATGGATTTTTTCAAGTCAATCATGATGCAAAATTTGTCTTTCGTGTGACTTTTTGTGAAAACCCTTAATAATAGTAAGGTTTAGCACATTAAAAATCCAATTTTTAATACTACTGCCCAACACGTACCATGGCTGGGCGTAATAAACGACCGTTCAAGCTATAACCTTTTTGTAATACAGTACCGACAGTATCAGCCTCTGCTTCTTCATCGATACCGACAGCTTCGTGCAAATCAGCATTAAATTTCTCGCCTTGTGGGTCAACCATTTCGACGCCGTTCTTATTTAATACGTCCAATAACGCTTTGTGCGTCAGTCTCACCCCTTCTGTAACAGGGTCATCGGCATGGGCGCTTTCGATGGCGCGTTCTAAATTATCGACCACTTCTAATAGCTCTTTGGCAAATTTCTGCAAGGCAAAACGCTTACTCTTATCCGCCTCTTGCTCCATGCGTTTTTGTGCATTGTAAGCTTCGGCATTGGCACGGGCGGTGACTTCTTTAGCTTGCTTCACTTCACCTTCTAGTTCAGCGATGCGCGCTTTAAAGGTGTCGAGATCGATTTCATTTTCGATGGTCATCTCTTCACCTGAGTTATGCTTTGGATCAAACTCTTTCATGGTTTCTTCTAAAATACTGTCACTGTGTTCAATATTGTCATGCGCCACATTTTGCTCAGGCGATTCGTGGTTGGTATTTTGCTCGCTCATGATAGCTCCTTAGAATTTTAATAATGACAATTTATATAAGAGGCAACAAGCTCACTATTTACTAGGGATACTGTGCTCTTATTAAATAATTAACCCGTCTTACACATTGTTGTTATGAATACCTTTTACTAGCTGTTTGATAAAGGTGATGGAGGTAAATTTCAAGCCTAAGCCAAGGGAATTTTTCTAATTTACAACAAATATTGCCTAAATCTGGATTAAAGTGCTCAAAACAGAATTTCATAGGTGGTAAATGGCTACCCATGCTCGTTAACACAAGCTACAAGAAAGCAGTACTTATTCCAAAAAACTTACCATTGATACATAAGCCATTACCAAACAATACTCAACTTTATTTTTGATTACTCTATTATTGCTACAAATAGTATGGCTAATGTCAAAGTGAACGCTCATATATGACAACGCATACTGACAATCATTAACGAGAAGTGTTATGTCTAAATCAACCGTGTTATCAATCAATGCGCTATTAAATAAAGCGCTGATGACGATAAAGCTCGCATCAACAGATCGTATAGATAATGGTATAAAAGAAGAAAATGGCACTCAAGAGAATCGTTTGACCGTCAAACAAAAAGTGCTTAGCTATAACCCGTTGACGACTTGCCAGCCGCATACCTTGCACTATGCCATGAAAGGAGTCAGCTATCTGCCAACGCCACTATTAGAGAGCTTGGTTGGTTATTTGAAAGGACCTACCTCAAAACAATATCTGCACGCCGATGCTCACCTGCGTTTGATTCTCGCGGTGAATAGTAAGCTTAAAACGCCTCTTGAGCTGACACCAATGCATGAGCTGCGCGAAAGGTTCGCTGCTGACGCCGTGGCGATGCAAGCGCCGCAGGTATGGCAGCAAGCAAGTGACAATATCATCGGCAACATGAAGCGATTTACGAAAAAAAATCAGAAGCTTGTGCATTGGGAAGACAAAGTGATTGCCAACGCTGATGATGGCGATATGACCATTCGCTGTTATCAATCAGACGCGAGCTCTCATGGCTTAGGGTTCAAAAAAGCGGATACTCATAATTCTGATGAAACAGTGTTGTTATATTTTCATGGGGGTGGGTTTTGTATTGGTGATGTCAATACCCATCATGAATTTTGCCACGCGGTTTGTGAACAGACTGGCTGGCCGATAGTCAGTGTTGATTATCGCTTAGCACCTGAGCATCCAGCACCAGCCGCATTAAAAGACTGTATCACTGCCTATGCTTGGCTGGCTGAGCATTGCCATACCTTAGGTGCTTTACCCTCGCGAATCGTACTAGCAGGCGATAGTGCTGGCGGCGGATTGTCCACCTTAATTGCTCAACAACTCACTGCGCCCTCGCAAGTCGCATGGTCAGATCTGGGCAGTGCAGGTCAAAAAATGTTCGATTTATTAGAGCGCTTACCAAAGCCGCTTGCACAAATGCCTTTGTATCCTGTGACGGATATCGAAACCGATTATCCAAGTTGGGAGTTATATGGCGAGGGATTATTATTGGATCATGCCGATGTGGCTGTATTTGATGCTGCTTGTTTAGATAACAGCCCCTTGCCACGCCAGCATATCCTTAACTGTCCGATGCTTGGTGATCATAGTAAAGTATGCCCGACTTACATTGTCGCCGCAGAATTAGACGTATTACGTGATGAAGCATTTGCTTATGCAAAGCAGTTAAAGATGCATGGTATAGCAATCGAGACTCATACCATTCTTGGTGCGCCACATGGTTTTATTCATTTTATGAGTATTCATCAAGGTATCGGACAATCAACAGACGATATTATTAAAGGGTTTGCGAGTTTTGTGCGTAACGTTATCAATACCCAGTCACAATTAGCGGCATAGTTATCAACACAGTTGTATAAGAGAATGCTGGTTTATTTATAAAATAGAATGGTGCTGCCATTATTTAAACGTTATTTTTTTAAGCATTGTTTTCTTAAATATTACTTGCTTAAACGTTATCTTCAACATGACCATTCAAAGTGATCAGCCAAATCTCTGAGCGCGAACCCAAGCGAAATGGGATACCCCAAAAGCCGTAACCAGATGACACCACAAAGTGACTGTCATTGATGACCTCATAGCCATAACCCAAGCGGTTGATGGCACTAACAATGAAGTTGGCGGGGAATATCTGACCGTTATGGGTATGCCCAGAGAGCTGTAAATCAATCGGCATTTGGCTGTGCTCAGCGATATCACTTGGTCTGTGGTCTAATAATATCAGCGGCTCAGCGTTATTAACCTGTGCCAGTAGCTCAGTCGTCGGAACGCGCTGACGCTTATGATTGTCGAAGCGTCCCATCAGCCAAAACGCTTGCCCTTGGTGCGTGAGGCGTATGACTTCGTCATTTAATAACTGCACGCCAGCAGTACGCAACGCTTGGACAATTGGCTGCTCGTGCCCGTACAAATCATGATTGCCTAAAGTTGCATAGACCCCATACGGCAGGCTTTTGCATAACTCAGCCAAGTTTTTTGCCATATTATAATTAGTAAATGCTTGTGTATTATCATCCATGATATCGCCCGGCATTAGCAATATGTCGGCTGTATTTTTTACCATAAGATGATGCAGTCTATCTATTGCACCGCTGCCAAACAGTCTCCCGATATGTAAGTCGCTAGCGACCGCAATACGTAATGGCTTAGCCAAAGGTTTATCAATATCAATAGATAACTCACGTACCACAGGCGCATAAGCACTATATAGGGCGTAAACAAATAACCCGACAAATATTGCCAATGCCAACATGCGCAACCCAAAATCGACGGTAGCCGGTGTAGCGAGCGCATCACCAGTTAGCGATGTAATTAGCCAATAGCCACCATAAAATAGGCTGGTAACTAAAGCCGTCAATAGCATGAAATGCATAACTAACACCCAACCACTGATCCAGCGATAGCTATTTTTAAATGCTCTATTGACACTGAGTAGCAGCAAACCGTTGGTAATAACGAATACGATGACCCATACCGAAGTTTGCAAACCTGCTGTCTGCTAAGGCTGTAACCACCATTGCACGCTTAGAGCTGCGCCGGCACTAAAGAGCTGTAATAGCACAAAAATGGTGATGAAAAATGCGTAGCGCATGAAAAATCCTTGATTATGATGTCGTCGATGCAGTATGTTTTTAGCTGACAATACGAGCAAAGTCGCTATTAGCCAGCCTAACAGCAAATAAAAGCCTCTACCATTTAGATATGGTAGAGGCTTTATCATAGGGGTAACACTGTTTATTTAAATAGCTCATACACCAGACTGCAACGTAATTATCCAAATCTCAGAACGCGTTCCCAGTCTAAACGGTACTGGACCGATACCATAACCAGAGGTCACCAAAAACTGCGTATCGGCTATTTTTTTGCTGCCATAGTTTAGTGGTGTCAACCAATCCATCAATAGCGTTAGTGGAAATATCTGCCCGCCATGGGTATGCCCAGACAGATGCAAATCGACTGGCAGGGCGCTGACCTCATCCATCGCGCTAGGACGATGTTCCAAAAATATCACTGGTTTATCTGTCTCTACTTGCGTTAACAACTCATCTGCTGACAGTCTGGTACGATCGATGTCATCAGAACGCCCCACTAGCCATACTGAATCATTTAATAGCACACTCTCATTATCAAGGGTTTTGATACCCGCCTCTTCCACCGCTTGAGTGATCTGCTGGTCATAACCGAAATAATCGTGATTGCCTAAAGTCGCATAGACGCCAAGCGGTGCTTTTAACTTTGATAATTGTTCACGCATATTCGTATTATCGTAAGCAATGGTATTGTCATTCATAATATCACCAGCGATCACCACGACATCGGGATGTTGCGCATCGATAAGGTTTACCATTTTTTTTATCTGTCGATTGCCAAACCATCTACCCAAATGCGTATCAGAGATAAGCGCAATATCCATTGGTTTAGCCAGCGGTTTATCACTCGTAACAGTTAAACGATGTACGACGGGTGAATAAGCATTAAATATCGCTAAGCTAACAATGGCGATATAAACTGTAATGGCAAAGGTTCGCAAGAGTATTAGACGAGGTTTTCTCTTAAAGAACTTATAGACAATGAGCGCAACTACAGAAGTTATCAAACCGGCATAAAACATAAAACCTTGCAAAATACTAATGACCAGATAGACGTGAAAGCGCTCACCCCAAAACTCAGTCAAGCCATAAATGAGAGCACTATTATTAATAATAAAGACAACAGCTATCAGTGCAGCTTTTGCAGCAGTCGTTTTTGGCTTTATTAACCAGTAAATAAGAACGGTGGTCATAACAGCTAGCAACTGAGTAAAAACGATGAAGAACCACATAGTAAGGTCTAATCAGATAGAGATAACGCTATCTTACGTGAAAAATTTGATGCTCTGGATATAGCCTCCTTTTTTCCACGAAAACTTCATATGCTTTACGTCTAGAGTGCTGTTGCCACAAAAATAAATGGTTGCCAATAAACGTACTTTAACGTGTATTTGGTGCTATTTTGCAAACGCCGTTTTCACAAGCCTGCATCAGCGCTTTGCCATAGAGCAGCTTGGTCACCCAATTCGGAATTCTATAGCGATTGCGCGCGACATACGGATAAGCGAAGTCGCCAAGTTGTTTGACCACTGGCAAAAATAACAACGTTGACAATTTCACGCTGCCCGTTCTGTAGAGCAGCCGCACGGCATCCATGTGAGTATACCAATTGCCGTAGCTGTCTTGCACACACATATAAGTCATCGCATCCTTACGGCTGAATCCTGCGACTGCCAACTCATCAACCCCCTCGTCTACAGGAACTAAGTGTATCTTTTCCGGTTGACGTTTTTTCATATTATGCGCCTCGGTGCTACATATCACGCACGCATCATCGTAGTACATGGTAATGGACAAATTCGCTTGCTCTCTATAGCTGTTGATATGGTTTTGGATAATCATCTTACGACTCCTTTCTGAGTGATAACTAAATATCAAGGTGGCTGGCATTGGATTTTTGAGTCACGCTAGATTTTTGGTGCTGATTGGCTGCGGCTAAAAAGGGAATGACTGGCTGCTGCGTCCATTGCGGTGCGGCAACATCTAAGCGCTTCGCCAGTGTTGGTAAATGATTAGTCGGGACAGCTGGAAATAGGTGATGCTCAATATGATAGAGCAAATTAAAGGTTAGCAAATTAATCAATGGATGGCGCTCACTGCGGGCATATACCACATCATCGCAACCATGATGGACACTCCATACGGCAAAGAATCCCACCATGATATTGGCCAATATCATCACCAATACGTGATATATCAAAACTGGATGCATCGTGATAAAAGCGGTGGCAATCACTGCGAAAATGAGCAACAGATCAAAGCCAACGAGCATACGATTGCGGCGGCTACCATGCGTCAAGCCAAACCACTGAATCGCAATCGAGAAAAGTCCGCCTCCCAATATCGCCTGATACCAAGGCAGACGAGCCCAATTACCCTCGACATCGCTGTCACCCAGTGGATCTCTATGATGGTTAAGATGAGTATGCCGAATAGCATGCGTGCTACAGAGCATCGTGATACTGAGAAGAAACAGCATGAGCTCTGTGGCGACTTTACTCACCCCTAAAGTGCGGTGATAGCAATCATGCGCTTGTCTCAGTGCGGCAGTAAAAAAGAAAAATGTCGCCACAAGTGCAAGTAACCACCACCCTTGCCACGCGCTCCACCATGACAATAATAAAAAAGGTAAAGATAAGAAAATATTATAAACGGTCTCGCTCAGACTAAGCTGACGCAAATCTTGCCATTCAACACTGGCTAACGAAGGATGACGCATGATGTTCTCCTTACTTGGTGATAAGCAGTAGCTGTCTTGCTGGCGCGACCACTTAATTTAATCGGCTGTTTTAATTTACTTTATTTCTGTCAATAGTGAAATTATTATTTAAATTTTATTTGTATTTAGGTAATGCGATAAGACCTGTAATCACAGCGCTGGCTCCACCTATCAAGCTAAAAACCAATCCAAATATTATTTTCTCTAAAAAAACATCTGTTGCTATAATCCAAACTGAAAATATAAAAGTGCTAAAGAATCCAATGAAGAATAACGGTACTATTTTTAGTATGGAATCAAAGACTATCTTCAACTTACATATAGTTAATCCAGCTACTAACGTAGGGAGCAAACCAAAAAAGAATCCGCCTACAATAGAAGCTAATAGCATTTTGAAAATATCTGTTAACTCTTGCCTAAAAACATTACCGTCAATTACAAACATCACAATCATATATAAGAAGACAATCAGACCACCTATCGCACCACCTAATAATCCATAAACTCCTATTACCTTAGCTTTAGGATAGCTGGATGCTGTGGCTGTAGCGCTAATCTCAATATCACTCATACATACCTCTATTTAGGTTTCACATGAAACAAAGAATCCTATGATAAAGACTACGTTTCACATGAAACAACCTTCATAAGTATCTATGACTTCTGCTCTTCTAAAGCTTGCTTCAGTGTTGGCTGTTTAAAATCATAACCTGCGTCCTGTAATGCTTGCGGCACTACTTTTTGACCATCAATTAATAGAGTCGACATCTCACCAAATATCAGCTTAAGCAGAAAATTGGGTAAAGTAAAAAAGGTAGGACGGTGTAGCCATGCTCCAAGCGTTTTGGTAAAAGTATGATTGGTCACTGGATTAGGCGCAGTGAGGTTATATACCAGCACTGGCGTATCATTGATAGTTTCTAACGAGTGATCATCGGTAGTCTGAGTGTCCGCATAATTAGCAAGATGCTTTTCAATGATGAATATCACCGCCCCAACCCAGTCTTCACGACTGATCCAGCTCATGATTTGCTTGCCATCACCCAACTGTCCACCAACACCCATTTTAAATGGGGTTAATAACTTACCGAGCATCCCGCCATCAGGATGGATAACCACACCCGTACGCACGATAGCCACAGGCACGCCATAGTCTGTTGCTGTCAAAGCTAGCTGCTCCCATTCATGACATAATTGATGGGCAAAATCAGTTTTGAAACCACTGCTTTCGGTAAGAGGTTTATCGCCTTGTGCGCCATACCAGCCAATCGCAGAGCCGCTGACCATTAGCTTGGGCTTAATACTGGTGCGCTTCATAAATGCCAATAAGGATTCGGTAGGCTTGATACGGCTGGCGAGCAACTGCTCTTTGCGCGCATCGCTCCAGCGCGAGTCAGCAATGCCTGCGCCTGCTAGATTTAAGATAACATCAAAGCTTTTATCCGAACTCGCTAGCTCATCGTAGGTCATCATGCTGATCGCTTCAGGATGCGTTTGGCTGCTATCGCGTGTTAGCCATGTAATGTGTAAGTCCTTATCCTGCGTACGATAACGTTTGATAAGCTCGTCACTAAAAGCACTGCCTAAAAAGCCTGAGCCACCACTGATTAAAATATTCATGTCCTACTCCCTATATTTTTCGCTTATCGTTTAGTAAAACTTAATCCGTTATAGTTATCGTCTACTTTTTTAGTACTAACATCAAAATGACTTTTACATACTTTTGGTAAAGCAATGCGGCTGGCAATCGCTGAATTGATTGCGCCAAACAATCCTATACCAATCATAAAGGCCAGTAGCACGCCAACCTCTATCCATGAGTTGATGCCTAAATATAGGATGATTGCACCCATATAACCTGCTGACGTTATAAACCCCACTAAAAATGTCGTGCTTAGACTCTTATGATCACCGCGCCATATATTCTTATAAGCGACGATAACACCCGTTAATAAAGCAGGAATAAAACCAAGCAGACCAACATATAGCAATGGCTGATAACCAATCTGCGCAAAGTCCGCATTCCTAAAAACAAACAATAAACCCAGTTCTGAAATCAACCCACCAATCATACTACCAAGCCCTGCAAACAAAATAATCACTTGTAGATAAGGATACACACCTAACTCATTATTCGTTTTCATTCTATTTATCCCATTAACATTCATCGTTAATTCAGTATAAATACGGCGTTGCCAAAGCCAATGAAATTCATGTGGATAATTGGTGGATAAGTATCTTGATTTTGTTTTGCCTACTGATTAAGCAAAACGCTTACGAATAGGACAGTCACTATCATTACTATTTTGAGATTTATTCTTTAATTGGTTCCAACGATGATTAATAAAATCTATGACGTTAACCATACTTGGCAATACATGTTCTTTGGTCAGATGTGGCGTTGCTGCATCTAAACGCTTGGCAAGCGTCGGTAAATGATTGGATGGCACAGCAGGAAAGAGATGATGCTCTACGTGATAAAGCAAATTAAAGGTCAGCAAGTTGACCAAAAGATTGCGCTCAGTTCGGGCGATTGTCTCATCACAATCATGGTGTACGCCCCACACCGCAATGATGCCAACACTGGCGTTCGCCAACATCATGGTCAATATGTGGTACATCAATACTTGCGCTAACTTGGTCAGAGCAGGAACAGTTAAAGGAAATACGGTCAGTACGAAGGTAACCAAGACGACTAAACCAATCAAAGCAAACTCTAGCCACGCCAATTTTTGATTGCGACGGCTACTTAGGCACAATCCTTGACGATAAATATCGAGTCGATAAGTTATTCCGCCGAGCAGCGCTTGCCACCATGAGTCTTTTGCTAGACTGCCTTCAATATCACTATCGCCCAATGGGTCACGATGATGCGCCATGTGCGTGGCTCGAATGCTGTGCAAACTGGTCATTAATAGTACGCTGAGCAATAATAATATGGCGGTGGTCGTGCGTTTACCTGTCCCTAAGCTATGATGATAGCCATCGTGTGCTTGGCGAAATGCGGCAGCAAAGAATAAATAAGAAGCCCCGCACGCCAATACATACCATGATTGACTAGCAAACCACCAAGACAACAACAAAAATGGATAAGGCAAAATAACATTGTAAGCGATTTGACCGCGCGTTAACCGGCGCAAGTCTTGCCACTCGACTGCAGCAACAGCCTTTTTAATGGCTGGCTCTTTATTAGCGTGTGTCTGATTAACTGTCATTTTACACATCCATTTGTTATTACTATTTTTGTTGCTGCTATTTTATAGAAACTTATCTCACTTAAACTTAGTTGGCTTTTATATTTATTACATATATTTCTGTCAAAACAGAAATTGTATTGCAAATTTTTTATTTTAAATTACACAGCTATTAACGTAAAACCTTTTTAATACTAGCGCCTAGTTTTAGGACTTTTTTGAGGATGCTTGTGGGCAGTTTAAGCATCTCAGATGACCATGTGGTTAGGGTACTAACGAATTCTTGGGTATCACGAATACGTGACTTTACCTCATTATTTTCATGTTCAAATTCAGGACTGTCCATCAATTCTTGTAAGAACTGCACAGTTGGCTCAAGCTCACGCTTTTGTCGTTCAACCACAATGATGCGTGCCAGCTCCCAAACGTCAGTATTGGTCGTGAAGTGATCGCGACGATCGCCTAATATGGAAACCTTTTGTACTAAGCCCCAATGCTGCAACTCTTTAATACTGTTTGAGACGTTAGAGCGAGCAACACCAAGTGTTTCGGTAATTTCTTCAGCATTTAGTGGCTTACCAATTATGAATAACAACGCATGAATCTGTGACATGGTGCGATTGACGCCCCACTGCGAGCCCATTTCACCCCAATGTAAGATAAATTTTTCGGTCACAGGATTTAGTTTCATGATTAATATGTACTCTACTTTATAAGTTTTGATTATTTTATTTACTTATCTTGCGCTATTCTTTTATTTCTGTCAACAGTGAAATTAAGAAGTAATATTCATCGTTTGGTTGAAGGTTATGCGCTAACGAATCACTAAACCCGTGGTTGCGTCACGAATTTGGCTCGGTAAAGTATAGCCTAATGTTTCAGCTTGCAAGTAGCTGATTTGCTCGCCAAAATATCCATAGGCATCAGTGAAAGTCATAGCAGGCGGTTGCCCTGATGGATTACAGCTTGTGGAAACCAATAGCCCAAATGGGTTTTGAACGTCGACCAGTTGTTGACACAATTGACGAATCATAGGATGCGCAATAACTCTAACCGCCACTGTTTGATGCTGCCCTGTGATCCAAGGAGGGATAGTCTTTTCAAGTGTCTGAGGGATAGGCAGTAGCCATGTATGGGCTTGCTTACCTTGTAGGGCTATACTGTCAGTATCTGCCTGCCAACTCTTGATGATTTGTTGGCGCTGACCTTCTTCTAAAGGCTCTAGTAACGGCATTAAACGCTCAGCGCTGTCAGTAATGACGATCATACCTTTGGCTTGTGGACGCTGTTTAATGGATAAAATACGTTGAACGGCTGCTTCGTCATAAGCGTCACAACCGATACCCCAAACGCTTTCGGTGGGATAAGCAAGTAGCTGTCCTTCTTTAAGCCATTTGGCAGCTTGAGTGACAGAATCAGTAGTAAAAGATGTGGATTTTTCCATGGCTTAAAGGCTTCAAAAAGGTAGAAATTTAAGCACTCATCATAACATAAGACTAAGAAAAATTAGGGCAGCGAAGTTTAAAGCGACCTTATTAGCAGCTACCTAGGTCGTGTCATCAATTAGCACATTAGTACGTTTAGTGGTCTTAAAGTGGCTAAATTTTGCTAAACATCGTCAGCAATTTTGTCAATATGTTCATATTAACGGCAATTGCTTCCTTGTTTATCTACAATTTTTCTCATTTTAAGCCTCACAATCTAATTGATGACACGCCCTAGATTGTACTGTAGTCAATCACTTGGCAGTAGATAAGGGAAAAGCCTAAAGCGATAGAAAGTACGATTTTAGACGCGCAAATACCGTCCACCTTGCACACTAATGATGCCTAATAATTCAAGCTCCATTAACTGTCCAATCAACTGCGGTGTGGCAAGTTTGGTAGCGATAATCAGCGCATCTAAATCCTGCCCGTGCCAATCAAGCTGCTCATACACAAGCATCAAATGCTCTGGTACGACGATAGCGCTGGGAGAAGGTTTGATATTGGATGATGCTAGCTTGCCAGTATCTGCAGTAGAACTGCTAACGTTTTCTGAAGGGTTTTCTGTCTGACTGCGACTCAATGTAGATAAGACATTTGATTGAAATGAGTGACTGTTATATGGCAACTGACTATTGATATCCTCTAGCACTTGCTGTGGATGATAAATTAAGGTCGCGCCTTCGCGTATTAAGTGATGACAACCTTCAGCATTGCTATTATCAATATGACTTGGAATGGCAAAAACTTGCTTACCCTGTTCCGAGGTTAAACGCGCGGTAATCAACGAACCACTCTGAATGGTTGCCTCTGTCACAATCGTTGCTAAGCTCAATCCAGCGACCAAACGATTACGCCGTGGAAACGTATGCTTATGTGGCATTGTATGCGGCAACAACTCACTAATAATACAGCCGCCTTGCTCAATTATTTGGGCAAACAATTTATCATGATGATTGGGATAATTGACCTCAATACCCGTACCCATTACCCCAATCGTTCGACCTTGATATTCAGCGTCTGCCTGTGCTAAAGCGCCTAGATGTGCTCGCTTATCAACACCCATGGCAAGACCGCTGGTGATGATATAACCAGCTTGCGCCAAATATTGTGCGATATCAAAGGTGATTTTTTGGGCATGGGCAGTGGGTTTTCGGCTACCGACGATCGCGATTTGCGCTTGACGCAAACGTGCTTTATTACCTCGGTAAAATAATAAAGGCGGTGGGTCATAGATTTGCGAGAGCTGTACGGGATAATCAGGCTGGTCAGCAAATAGCAGACCATAGCGCCCTTCGATGAGCGCTTGCTGAATTTTATCGATACTGGCTTGCGTTTGCTCTGGCTGTTCATGACGGGCAAGATGGCTATGATGAATACCCAATTGCCGCCAAGCATCTACTTTGGCGTACCAAGCAAGCTCTGCTGTGCCAAAAGAATTAATGAGCTTATGATAAGCAGATAATGATGCATTCACCTCAGTCCACAGCGCCAGTACTGCGCGCTGCTCATCTGATAAAGAAGAAGTAACTGCCATCATAATCATCTAGCTCGTATAGGCTAAGTTAGTATATCCCGTCCAAAAATGAGCATGTTCTCACTTATAGTGTACTCATTTATAGATATGGCGGTGGCAACAGCTGGTCGCCGACATTTAATGGTAGCTCTGAATCAAGCACATAAGCATAGCTAATATTATCGAAAGTATTGAATACCATGACCATACCGCTTGGCTCATTTGGTAAGCGTACTGGCGTGTCATTGTCTTTGGTATCGCGGATCAAAGCCCCTTTTTGATAGACAGTCAATACATCACCAGGCTTAGCACCATGGGTACTACCTAAGTTGATAGCAACGACACTACCCTTCGCCGCTGAGCTGATTGAGTCCATGACTCGGACAATCATGCCACCACGACTGACAATTGCAGGGGCTGGATAAAACACAGGTGGAATAGAGTTATTCAACTCAACGAATACGCGATCACCTTCACGTACTTCTTTGTCGTAACTGTCGGTGAGCTGCAAACTGCTGACGCCGTTGGTTTCTGTCGAAGTAACCAAACCCGTCGCAACTTGCGTGACCTCTAAACCGATAACTTCTTGGGTTTTTGGCTCAACATATAGTTCTCCTTCACGGTAGATACCATAACGCTGACCGACGATCAGTGGCACACCTTTGGCATACACTTTATCGCCACTGGCGGTAATTAAGTTGCCTTTTTTAGAGGCCAATATATAAGGCGTGGTATTAAAATCTTGTGGATTAACGATGACTGTCTTATCTAACCAGTGTTGAATAGCAGACCACGGAAGCGGTGGAATACTATTGGCAGTTGAAGTGACTGAGACTGTGCTAGATACCACGTTACCCGTTAATTGTTTTTCAACCCCGGCACAACCTTCGCCAGTATCAACACCAATCAAGGTTTTACCTTGAATCACACATAAGATAAGGATGTCGTTAGGATAAATAAGATTGGGGTTTTTGATTTGCTTATTGGTTGCCCATATCTCTTTCCAGCGCCACGGACTGTCTAAATAACGGCCTGAAATATCCCACAACGTATCGCCTTTTTTAACGATATAGCGATTGGGCGCATCCGCTTTGATGGCTGGTGGTGGATTGTTAGCGTGGGCTGTGGTCATCAACATGGCACTACTAAATGTCGTAACTAATAATCCTTTTGCCAGTGCTTTTGCTGTCTTTTTTAAGCTCATCTTCATTGTTATATCCACAATATGTACCGCTGTTGTCGCCACAATTAGTATCATTTAGATCTATTACTTAACCTTAATCTTTGACTGTCATTAAAATAGTGACAAGCAATAAGGGTCGTAAAAGGACTTAATCGTACGATTATCATGACGCTTATAGGGCAGCTGTTCAGTGTAATTGGCTGGTATGATTACTAAAAAAGCGTCTAGCAAAATGATGAGTCGCCGACGCTGTTTCTAATATTACAATTATATCTACCATAACACAATCATAAACACTTTATTACAATGGCGTAACTTTTATATGAATATTATTTCTATAGTTCGTCATTGAAATTTATAGAGTTCCTCATGAAAATAAGTATTAAAATCCACTCTGATTTATGCTGGATTTGGTATCACATGCTGACGAATTTGCTCAGCGACCAGCTCAGCGCTGTTATCAAGCACCACCACATGCTGCGGTAAGCTCTCCAAGCCTTCGGTATGGGCTGGGCGTGCGATTTCTATCGATCCAATAGCTTCGATGATCGTATCGGCAAATTTCACTGGCAGTGCGGTTTCGGCACAAACAATCACCTCACCTTCGCGCTGTAGCTCTTTGGCAACTTTGATACCATCAGCGGTATGCGGATCAACCAACTCTCCATGCTGCTCATAAAGTGTTTTGATAGTGTCGAGACGGTCGGCATGAGTAGATTTACCCGCAGCAAAACCGTAGCGTGTGTTAACCGCCTCCATTAGGTCAGACAAATCAAAACCTTGACCAGATTTCACCCCTTCAAATAACTCATGAACGCGGGCGCTGTCTTTATCTAATAAGAGATAAACAAAACGCTCAAAGTTAGAGGCTTTTGAGATATCCATTGAAGGGCTTGAAGTCACATAAGTCTTTTCAGTCGGACGCGGCTGATAAGCACCTTGATTAAAGAAGTCGTTGAGTACATCGTTTTCGTTAGTTGCGACGATTAAACGCTCAATCGGCAGACCCATCTCTCGTGCTATATGACCGGCACAAATATTACCAAAGTTGCCTGATGGCACGCTAAAACTAACTTTTTCGTCATTACTTGAAGTCACGGCAAAATAGGCTTTAAAATAATAAACGATTTGCGCTAGGATACGACCCCAATTGATAGAATTGACTGTCCCTAAGTTATAAGCCGCTTTAAACTTAGCATCCTGTTGTAGCGCTTTAACGATATCTTGGCAATCATCAAACATGCCTTCGATGGTGATATTATGGATATTATCATCGGTCAGGCTATACATCTGCGCGCGCTGAAATTCGCTCATTTTGCCGTGCGGTGACAGCATAAAGACTTCGATGTTTTCTTTACCACGCAGGGCATATTCTGCTGCACTGCCTGTATCACCACTGGTCGCACCAATAATGGTGATGCGCGCGTCTTTCTTCTTTAGTACATATTCGAAAGCATTACCCAAAAACTGCATGGCAACATCTTTAAACGCTAACGTCGGACCGTTCGACAAGCCTAAAATGTATAAGTTATCTTCAAGTTTGCGGACAGGAACAATCTCATCAGAGCCAAATACCTCAGCAGTGTAAGTGCGCTCAATGATATCTTGCAAATCAGCGGTAGGAATATCGGTGGCAAAGCGCTGCATAATCGCCAGCGCCAGCTGTGGATAGCTCAGCGCGCGCCACTCAGTAAGCGTCGCACTATCAATATTCGGATAGTGCTCAGGCAGCATCAATCCACCGTCTGGGGCAAGACCCATTAATAACACATCACTAAAATCCATCGGCGCTGTCTGACCACGGGTACTGATATATTTCATTAGATTGTCCTGTCTATAATGAGATTATTAGTTAAAACGGTTTATTCAGCAGTTTTTTGCAGCAAGGCATAATAAAAGCCATCGCCGCTCTCGCTATCTATTGGTAAGCACTGGCGACCGATTGCTTGTTCGATACCCCAATTGCAATCGTCGCTAAATTCAACGGCTACTACATTATTATAGTGAGTCATGAAATCTTGCATCTGCTCGACGTTCTCTTGCTTTAGGATAGAGCAAGTGACATACAACAGATAACCGCCAACTTTAAGTTGTGGCCATAGATTGTGCAAGATATCCGCTTGTAAGAGTGCCGTTTGCTCAACGTCTTCTTCAGTACGCAAAATACTGATGTCAGGATGACGGCGGATTACGCCAGTCGCCGTACAAGGTGAATCTAATAATATAGCGTCAAATACGAGTTTGCTCTTTTTCTTACCAGCGCCTTGCCATGTCGTTGCATCAGCACAGACAATATTGAGCTCAATATTTTTCTCAGCTTGCTGCAAGTCGTGCTGACTTAGGTTTAAGCGCTGTAAATTAGTATGAATACGCTCGATACGTGGCGCCTCATTATCTATCGCAGTAATCTTAACTTTCGAAATCACAGGCGACGTTTCAGCATCGTCTTGTTTCACGTGAAACAACGAAGACTCATTTGAGCTGATTAATTCTAACCAATGAGCAAGCTTACCACCCGGCGCTGCACAAGCATCTAAAATGCGGATCTCGTTGTTATTGGTGTCTATATCGCCGTCTGCATCGTCGTTTTTAACACTCAGCTTATTAATTAAAGCGTTATGAATAAGCGGCGCGGCAAGCTGAGCATGCATATCTTGTACACTAGCCGCTCCTTCAGCGAATTGCGGTAAGGCATTAACTGCAGTGCTTTGATGTAATCTTAATCCTTTGGTTAATACGCTATTAGATGTGGCTGTATCCGATGAGCTGGGTAAATTAAAACCACTCGTTAGCTCAACCAAATCTGCTTCAACTTCAAATTCCACCAAGGCTTGCTGATAATCCTCTACCGAGGTAACCGCTGTATTCACGCGTAAAAACATCGGTGCAGGTTGACGTAATCCTTGCATCAGATCGTCATACTGCTCACTCCAATCTTGCTTAAGCTGATAGGCAAGCCAATTAGGCAAGCTGTGTTTTTTATCACACTTCTTACGGAACTTGCTTGGGTTCTTAGCGACTTTACGCAAGATGGCATTGATTAAACCCGTCGCGTGCGCAAACTCAATCTCTTTTGCTGCTTCGACCGTCTCGTGAATCGCCGCATGATCAGCCACTTGTAAATAGAGCAGCTGCGTCAAACCCACTTGAATAGTCGTACGTACTTCTTTTTCATCAATCGAGTTATCAGCCAGACTATCGAGTAGACGCTCAAGGGCATACCATTGGCGCAACGTCGTTAGCAATAACGCATGAGCAAACCCTTTATCACCGTCATGCAAACTGTTTAATAGCGGATCAAGGACGCTTGCTAGCGACTGACCATTCTGAATCGCCAGTAAAGTGCGAATGACGCGGACGCGGACGCTACCATTCATGATAAGGTTGCTTGACGGTTTGAGCTTATTGTTTCTTGGCGCAGTGCTTCTCATTAAATTGAATTTCCTTGACGCCTAATAGTTAGCGTCTGATAAAAGTTGGATTATTTGGTATTAAATGACGAATATAAAAATAAATAAGGTTAAGCGGTATTAAACTGATTTAGGAGCAATTATTTTGAGTCTACTGTGAACTGGTCACCATCATTTAATTGGTTACCATGGCAGATTTGCTCGGCTGTCATTGGTTTACCACCAGCAAACTGTAATTCGGTAATGGCTAAAGTGCTGGCTTGCGGTTTTTCGAGGCCATTATCAATATTACTGTCATGACCACAAGCTACCAATATCGCTTTGCGTCCAACGCTGATAACCGTACCAGCAGGCTGATTGGTTTGCTGAGACGGATTCACAGGTAAGCTGGCTAAAATCTTGACACGCTGCCCTGCCAAAAAAGTATATGCACCTGGCCATGGCGTCAAACCGCGAATTTGTCGTTCGATAATAGTCGCTGATTGTGTCCAGTTGATTTCGCCTTCGGTTTTGACCAGTTTTTCAGCGTAATTGGCTTGACTGTCATCTTGAGGTACAGCCTGTGCTTGATAATGTGGCAAGTCCTTTAGCACGGTAATAATCGCCGTCGCACCAAGCTCAGCCATTTTATCATGGAGGCTAGCAGCCGTATCATCAGCCTTAATAGGAGCGCTGATTTTGTAGATCATATCACCTGTATCTAAGCCCTTATCCATCTGCATAATGGTAATACCAGTCTCGCTATCACCCGCCAATAACGCGCGGTGAATAGGCGCTGCACCGCGCCAGCGTGGTAATAAGGACGCATGAATATTGAGGCAACCATAAGTCGGTGTGGTCAATACACCAATCGGCAATATCAAGCCATAAGCCGCGACAATCATCACATCTGGCTGATAACTACGCAGAGTCTCACGTGCGATCAACCCTTCACTACTAGATTTTTTAAAGGTGAGAGGCTGCTCAACGGCAATATCATGCGCCAATGCGACTTGCTTTACTGCAGAGGCTGATAATTTTTGACCCCGTCCTGCCTTGCGATCAGGTTGCGTATACACAGCGACGATGTCTATATTCAACGCTTCTTGCTGGCTGATAAGCGCCTCAAGACTAACGGCGGCAAACTCAGGAGTGCCAGCAAAAGCAACTCTTAAGCACTTACTAGATGAGCAATCTTTCATCGTAGATGGCATGGATAAATCGGAGGCAGAAGCAATTGTAGTCATAAACAGGCATTATATAGGGTTGATTGACTCATTATAGGTGAGTTTGCGATGTTGTGCCATGGTTGTAATAACGGTAATCGAGCGTTACCAATGATACGGTTTATCTTTATAATAGAAAGCAAGCAGGGCGCTCTTATTGATGAGTTTATTTACAAAACAATGCGTGATTGAGCGATATTCCACTGCCATTCACCATTTTTTTCTAGATAATAGCTGTACAACCGTAAAAGACAGAACGGCTTGAATAAACCAGCTACTGTGCCAAACTGATGACTTACTCACTATGTTTCTTGTGTCGATATAGGACCACGCTTTCATGCAACAGTTTCAGTCCTTACAGCGCTTACTCATATTTTATGCACTGACCTTGCTGGTCATGTTGTCTATCTATTATTTTGCGCTGTTTCACGAGATAAAAAAACACAGTGAACAACACAGTATCGATACTTTCCATACATTGCAGTATGAAGTTACTGAACGTGATGATCTTCTAAACCCTGACATTAAAAGGATTTTAGAAAAACCCGTATTTGAAGACATAAGCTATCAGCTGGTTTTTATGATGCCCTCTGGGCAGACTTATATCCATCGCCATACTCAGCCCAATGAGCGTGCTTTTGCTAACGTTACGTTTCCTATCATTAGCTCATCCCCTTCTAATAACGGCAGTCATAGTGCTTACACGCTCAATAATCGCAACTTAACCGGCACCATTAAACTCAAAAGTGGTCATCAGCTTTATATTATATTGCGCCATAAGCCGCTGATCATTGACTGGATATCTTATCGCTACTGGTTACCATTGATGGCAGCGATCATGCTGTTTATTATCGCTTTGCTGTATATGCTCAATCGTCGCACCAATTGGGAACAGCTGCTGATTTATACGGACAACCTAAGTAGCCACGCAAAAGAAGCCTATAGTCCGCCGCCTTTTTTGCAAAAAAAATCTACGCCTGAGTTTTTGCGTTTAGGCCATGCGCTGAGCCGTGTCAGCTACCAGCTGCATAATGACTATCGCCGCATTAAAACCCTAACACATCGTCTTGAACGTTTGGTTGATCAATCCCCTTTACCGATGCTGATGATCATGCGTCATGGTCAAATCAGCTTTTTCAATAAACGCTTTGAACAAATATTCATGTCTTTACCGCAAAGCGATAGCAACTATGAACTGACAGATTTTATCGCGGGTAAAGATGAATCCACGCAACGATTGCTGCAAACGTTATCCAACCTACGCGTCACTCGTACCTTAACAGTCTATGGGTTAGAAAATGAACAGACTTACCAATTGCACGTTACGCCATGGTTTGGTGAACATGGTCAGGTTCACGGCTTTACCGTACTGCTGAATAATGTTAATGAATTTGCCAGTCAAATAGGGCAATTACAGCAACAAAATCAACGGCTACAACGCCAAACTGATGAATTTAATACGATTAAATCGACGATGGGTCATGATTTGCGCCTGCCGTTAGAAGCAATGATTGACACGCTAGAACCGATTGATCCTGAGACCTTGACTGCTGCGCAGAATGACATTTTAATATCCTTAATTAAAAGCAGTCAAAGTATGCTCACGACGCTTAATGATGTGCTAGACATCGAGGAGATAGCGGTAAGAAAAACCCGCCTAAGCATTGAGCCTGTTGATATTTATAGACTGGGGCAACAGGTCAGTCAGTCATTTATAGAAAGGATAAGGCAGCAAGGACTTGAGCTGCTGTATTTTTTTGCACCTGACAGTCCGCGTTGTATTGATACAGACCATCAGCGCCTACAGCAAATCTTGTACGACTTATTAGATAATGCAGTGAAATTTACCACTTCTGGCTATGTATCACTGACCATCGAAACAGTCAGTAATGCAGAGCTATTAGCAACAAAAAACCGAAGCTTAGTAAATATTAATAAAGACCTTACACTGATTAAAAACAATCAAATCAATAAAGACAATCACAATCATGCCTCACATGACTGGATTCGTTTTAGCATAAAAGACAGCGGTATGGGCATCGATATAGCGAAGCAACATCAACTGTTGGTTCAGCTTAATAAAAGCAGCAAACAAAACACCCATCGAAACGTTAATTACATGCAAAAGAATACGACTGGGCAAGGCCTAGGACTAAATAACGTCAATAGTTTTGCGCGATTATTGGGTGGTTTTATTGAAATAAAAAGCACGATGACTGAAGGCAGCAGTCTGAATCTTTATCTGCCTTGCAGACGTCCAAATTATCAGCCTATTTATCATCATAGTCAGCATTTGACTCATATCCATCTAATAGCAGTGATTAAACAACCACTACGTGCCAAACATCTGCGCGATTTTTGCGCATATTTATCGATGCCAGCTACTATCTATACCTCTATAGATAAATTAGATCTACAACAATTAAACGAAAAACTGGCGCAAGACGAGCAAAGACTCGCCCCTATCTTGCTATTAGATTACGAATATTATGAAACCCTGTCTATTGCTTCCGCTAATCAGGCGATAGGGAATGATGATAGACAACAAGCATTAAATACCCTACTCGATAATCCGTCGCTACCAAAGATACTACTTAGTATGAAACCTGAGCGCCGTATTCCCTCTATATTATTAGATAAATATGAAGGATTTTTGAGCAAACCATTAGATGCGACTTTATTGCTCTCTGAATTACTGCGCTTAACCTTACCAGCGAGACAGAAGCTAGTTCAAACCATAGAGATAAAAGAAGAGTGTAAGCAGCTAGCAAACGAAGCAGATAAAGCTGCCAACGAGAATGTATTGCCACTTATCTTGGTAGTAGAAGACAGTCCAACCAATCAGAAAATAACGTGCAAGATATTGAGTAAACTTGGTTATCGCAGTGTGGTCGCAGAAGATGGTCAGCAAGCGTTAGATATGCTACAACAACAGCGTCAAGATATCTCACTCATTTTGATGGACTGTCGCATGCCTGTCATGGATGGGCTTCAGGCTACCCAAGCGATTCGTGCGCAAGGCGATAAAATTGCGATTGTGGCGCTGACTGCGAACAATACCAAAGAAGATCGCGACGCTTGTATAGAAGTAGGAATGGATGAATTTTTAGCCAAACCGATCAATAAAAAAGAGCTAGAGTCGGTTTTACAGAGCTTCATAAAATCATGACAACCTGTAAAACCTACTTTTTAGGTTTAAACCATTACTTCATAAATCAGCTATTTCATAAAACCATTATCTGCTAAAAATGCTTCTGTAATTTGGCTTTGCGGACTTGGCGTATTCATACCACTGGTTTGCGACTTATTTAACAAACGTTCTAAATAGCGCGCGACGATATCCACTTCGATATTGACTTTATTTCCAACCAGCCAATGCTTAGCGATATTGGTCACTTGTGCGGTATGCGGAATGATATTTAAAGAGACAATATTGTCTCGTACAAGGTTGGTCGTCAGACTAATACCATCAACCGTGATGGAGCCTTTAGTCGCTGTATAGTGCGCCAGCTCTTGTGGTATCTCGATTTCGATATAGATAGAGCGCGCATCTTGTTGCAGCTTGCTGACCACGCCGACGCCATCGACGTGACCCGCGACGATATGACCACCAAAACGCGTGGTTGGTAGCATCGCTTTCTCTAAATTCACCGTGTGACCAGCTTTTAAAGTTTCTAATGCGGTACGAGCAATAGTTTCACGTGAGACATCGACCGAGTAATGATTACTACCTAGGTCTACAACGGTTAAGCAGATACCATTGGAGGCAATAGAATCTCCTAGCTTCACATCACTAAAGTCCAAACCATCAGATTCTATCGTCAAACGTATATCACCGCCCGTAGGCTGCATGGACTTAACCTTTCCAACACTCTCTATAATTCCAGTAAACATATCGACCTCATTTCATTATGATGTTGTCTTTATAGACAATATATCTTGATCTATTAATATTGTGGCAGCATTTGTCTAAGCCAGTTTTCTTAGTGCAACTTGAGCTTAATTAAGTCTATGATGGGATAGATTGTGGATAAGTCCTCATAAATCAACTCATAACGTATTAAAACACTCATTTTCGTCAAGTTATCCACAGAAAACAAGATGTTGACTAATATCAAGAAAGATTAGCAATAAAACCTAAGCTACTGATTACATTGGATTAATATCGAATTTTTTATAAAAGATCTAGTTTTCTGTTTCATGTGAAACAAAGTTATACACAGTTTCATGTGGAACCTTGTACGACACTGGCTGCTTATCCACACTTAGCAAAAATTTAGCCTAAACTGTGGATAATCTGTTTATAAATAACCAGTTATAGCGGTAATAAAATCAGTTTAAGGTCAGGACTTAATGTTTCATGGCTATAAATATTAAAACGCAACTGCTGAGCTAGAGACAATGGGTTAAAATCGACCATCGGTCTTGCTTGCGCGCCTAACAAACAAGGCGCCTGATAAACAATCAACTCATCTACCAATTGTTGGCTTAAGAAGCCACCAGTAACACTAGCCCCTGCCTCTACCAATACGTCATAACATTGATGATCACTGACTAATTTTTTTAGTAATTCAGTCAAGTTATCTTCGCGCCAATAAATCGTATCCGGTCGACGGCATAATTGATAGTCAGACTGTAAGCTGTGTTCTAAGCGCTGACGCCTATCGAGTACGACAACCTTAGGAGCAGGAACTTGTTCAGGTGGCACAGCTAATTGGTTGGAACGTACATTAAGCTGTGGATTATCCGCGATAACCGTTTCGCTACCGGTAATAATCGCGCCACTTTGTGCACGTAGCTTCTGCACATCTTCGCGGGCAGACGCTGAGGTAATCCATTTTGACTCCCCAGATGCCATCGCGGTACGACCGTCAAGGCTGGTGGCAATTTTCAGTCGTACATAAGGCATCTGGGTGCGCATTGCCTTTAAAAACCCACGATTTAAAGCTTCTGCTTGCTCGGTTAATATACCGACTGTCACTTGAATTCCAGCCTGCTCTAACAGTTTCACACCACGTCCTGCCACTTGTGGATTGGGATCAAGCCCTGCGATTACGACACGTTTCACACCGGCATCAATAAGGCCCAAAGCACAAGGTGGCGTACGCCCCGTATGACTACAAGGCTCTAAAGTCACATAGGCGGTTGCACCTAAAGCCCTCGCACCCGCTTCTTTTAGCGCAAATACTTCTGCATGAGGCTGACCAGCTTTCGGATGAAACCCTTGACCGACGATCGCTTCTGCTTGCACGATAACACAGCCTACCGCTGGATTAGGTCTGGTGGTATATAAACCCTGTTTGGCTTGTTCGATCGCAAGCATCATAAAGTAGCGGTCTTGCGCATTCTGAATATGGTTTGAGGCTGGCATAAAAGTAAACTTCATTAATAATGACAGGAAATTCTATCTAAGAAAACAAGCATTTTGAGCCAAAAAGTAAATAGGTAAGATTCGATTGTAGTCATCAATTTACTTATCATTTGGACGAATATTGGCAATCTCTTGATGGAAAGCATCAATATCTTGAAAGTCGCGGTAAACACTAGCAAAGCGTACATAAGCAACATCATCTAACGTTTTAAGCTCACTCATGATAATCTCACCCAACACCTTACTACTAATTTCGCGCTCACCCATCTGTCTAACACGCTTCTCAATACGACTGATCATCGCTTCTTGTTCATCAATCGTGATAGGGCGCTTTTGTAGAGGTAATAAGATAGAACGACGCAGTTTTTCGTTATCATAAGGCTCAATTTTACCGCTTGACTTGATGATTCTTGGCATGACTACTTCTACCATCTCAAAAGTAGTGAAACGCTCTTGGCAGCTATTGCATGAGCGGCGACGACGGACTTGCGCACCTTCTGCCGCCAGACGCGAATCAATAACTTTCGTCTCTGACGCGTTACAATACGGGCAATGCATAGCGTTTCCTTATTTCAATATTAAGCGCAAGAATCACAGTCACTATTTATAAGACCGAATGATAAGACCGAAATTTCTGAGAATTAACGAGCTGTATCAGGCAATTCAAAAAAATCGGCTGATTATTTTCCAATACAGAAACTACCAAAGATTTTGCCCAACAAGTCATCCGCACTAAACGCTCCCGTAATCTCACCCAAACTGTTCTGAGCTTGGCGTAAGCTTTCAGCGACTAACTCTCCTGCTTGAAAGACCGTTAACTGCTCATGCGCCTCTGCTAAAGAGTCGGCTGTGCGTCTAAGTGCATCTATATGACGTGTGCGAGCAATTAGGCTGTTTTCTGGTGGATGAAAACCGACCTTAGCACACAAGGCTTCGACCAGATTATCGATACCAGCACCTGTTTCACATGAAACATTAACTTGTTCATAACCACGTTCTTTTATTGCGATTTGCGAGACAGAGGGTATTTGACTGCTACTATCATCTAGTAAGTCACTTAACAAATCACTCTTATTAGCAATAATCAATAAGCGTTTGGCCTCTGGTAACTCACCAAATAATTGTTCTGCAAGCTGTAGCGGTGTACTTTCTTCTTCAAGATCACGAGTCACATCGTAGACCATCATTAGCATATCAGCCTGTGTAATGGCGGTACGTGCTCGTTCAATCCCAATACGTTCTACCGTGTCTTCAGTCTCGCGCAGACCTGCCGTATCGGTCAAATGCAGCGTCAAACCATTCAGCACGACGGTTTCTTGTAGCGTATCGCGCGTTGTTCCAGCAACGTCAGTAACGATAGCACGTTCTTGCCCTGCCAGACGATTCAGCAAGCTTGATTTACCCGCATTTGGTCTCCCTGCTAAGACCACATGAATACCATCACGTAGGAGCTGACCTTGCTTGGCAGTCGCCAATACTTGCTGTATCTTGTCTTGCGTTTGCTCAAGTTTACTTTGTATAACACCGTCTGATAAAAAATCCACGTCTTCTTCGTCAGGGAAATCAATCGCCGCTTCAACATGCAAACGCAGATGAATAAGCTGCTCTAATAGCTGATTAATCTTCTTTGAAAACTCACCACTAAGCGAGCGAATGGCACTACTCGCAGCGGCAGCACTGGTCGCATCAATGGCATCAGCGATAGCCTCTGCTTGTACCAAATCCAATTTATCATTATCAAAAGCACGATAAGAGAATTCCCCAGCACCCGCTTGTTTTGCGCCCAGCTCAAATACCCTTGCTAACAGTTGGTTTTGTAGAATCATACCACCATGCCCTTGCAGCTCAATCACATCTTCCCCTGTGAACGAATGCGGGCCTTTAAAGTACAGCACTAACCCTTCATCAACGACTGTACCATCAGCCTGATAAAAACGACAAAAACTGGCCATACGTGGCGTAAAAGCAGACTTACCCGTTAGTGTACAGGCAATGTCATAAGCACGCGCACCTGACAGACGTATAACACCAACGCCACCTCTTCCAAGCGGTGTAGCAATGGCAGCAATCGTGGCCAAGCCAGATGCTTTAGGTGGTTCAGATGCTTTGGGTACGTTTGACGCCATTTCTAGGGAATCCACAATTACTCTCAATAGCTAAAAACTCCATTATAGACGGCTGGACACAGACTGACAAAGCAAACTTTAAATAGCCATGCTTTGCGCTTATTTTATTTCAGTTCAGTGAGGGATAATAGAAATGTCACGCATAAAAAAACCACCGCCGTAGCGATGGTCTTTTATCAATTGATGAGCTACTTAGTCCAATACTTTCACAGTACGACGCTTTTGCTCTTCTTCGACTTTTTTATTGACAATATATTGCTGAGTCATACTGAACAAGTTGTTGACTGTCCAGTATAGTACGAGACCCGCTGGGAAAAACAGCATGAAAGCAGTAAAAATGATTGGTAAGAACTTCATCACTTTCGCTTGCATCGGATCAGCTGGCTGCGGGTTTAGCTGCTGCTGTACAAACATCGAGGCACCCATCAGCAATGGTAAAATAAACCAAGGATCCATCGCCGATAAATCTTGAATCCATAAAATCCAAGGTGCATGACGCAGCTCAACACTCTCAACCAACACCCAATATAGCGCTAAGAAGATAGGCATTTGCATCAAAATAGGCAAACAACCTGCCATTGGATTGACTTTTTCTTCTTTATAAATAGCCATCATTTCTTGCGACATCTTCATACGATCGTCGCCATGCTCTTCTTTAAGTGCGGCTAATCTTGGCGCAATCGCACGCATCTTCGCCATCGAATAATAGCTCTTATTAGAGAACCACATCAGAGCAATTTTAACTAAAATCGTCAATACAATGATTGACCAACCCCAGTTACCGATGACTTTATGAATACCGTCCAAGATGGCAAATAAAATCTTCGATATTGGCCATAACAACCCATAATCAACTGTTTTATTAAGGCCTACTGCCACATCTTTTAGCTCAGATTGTACTTTAGGACCAGCGTATAACGTGGCATCTAATGTCACTTGTTTATTTGGCGCGACATTGACGGGTTGACTGTTGAAACCAATGAAGTAATCATCGCCTGTTTCACGGCTAAAGAAAGTAGCGGTAAAGTTTTCAGGTATCCATGCTGATACAAAATAATGCTGCACAACACCAACCCAACCTTTATCGCTACTAACAGCTAGCTCACCATCATTAAAGTCTTTAAATTTGAGCTTATTATAGGGATCATCAGGGGTACCCCAAGCACCGCCTAAATAAGTCGCCATACTAAGCGCACCTTTATCAGACATACCTGGATCTTTACTGTCATCACGTTTCAACTGGGCAAATAGCTGACCTTGCCACGGTTGTGTAGAAGCATTTTGTATTTGATAGCTAATATCAATCGGATATTTATTTTCAGTAAAGGTAAATGTCTTAGTAACGGTCACGCCATCTTTTTTATAAGTAAGCGGTACTGACAGCGTCTGTTGCCCTGCTTCCATGACGTAATTATTAGCAGTATGGTTGTATTTGGCACGACCTTCCGCAGTATCAATACCGTTAGGACCAATAAGACCAGACTGAGCCACATACACGCGATTACTATTATTCTCTAGCAATACGAAAGGCTTATCGCTATCGAGCGTTGCGTCATACTGCTTAAGAGCAGCATAAACAATATCGCCGCCTTCTGGGTTGATCTTTATATCATAGCGATCGGTAGTGACCGTGATTAATCCCGTGTCTTTAGCAGGCGTTGCCGTCACAGCATCATTAGCGACTGTATTGTTATCAACAGGCAACGTCTGTACCGGAATATCACCTGCGGCACCAGTTGTCGAAGGGATATCAGCACCTACTGAAGTAGTGGTTTCTGACACCGCATCTACAGCTGGCGCATCGGCATAATCATCTCGCCATGCCAAAATCAGCAGATAAGCGGTGATTAACATCGCAATGATGATCATCACCCGAAATATCTTTTGCATAAACCTTTCCTAGATTAAAAAATTAGGGAATGAAAAATTAGGGCATGTGTCATGACCGTACAATTATCATCATATGTGACAACAGTATTGCTAGTCATTTACATAAAATGTGCATCATTTTACTAAAAATCTGCCTTAAATGATACCAAGAGTGTGGATAACTTGTGGGTAACTAAATAGATATCCACAACTTCGCAGTCTATGATGAACGTTACGTTATTTTCATCATATGGTTTAAGCGAGACACATAGCTTTTATTATCTCTAAAAACATATAAACCTTGAACTTTGACACTAGTAGCTAGTGCGTTAAAAGGTACATATTGATAATGATAAGAAGATAACGGTAGCGGCACAAAATCAATGCCGTGTCCACCCAAAGGATGACAACTGCTAATACGTTTTAATAATAACCAACTGCCTGCTCGGACTCCATGCCATGCCAAAGCTTGTTTACCATAATTCGAGCACGTAGGGTAATAGCGGCAACGAGCAGGTAATAGTGGACTTATTAACTTTTGATAAAAAACAATAAAATAATAAATAATTTTATAAAGAATATTATTTAAATTAATAAATAAAAAATTCATTTTATTTTTTTTCTACTTTTTTAATAATGTTAATTATTTGATTCTTCAATTCTTTATTATCTATATCTTTTATAGATTTTTTAACAATAAAAACAATATCTTTATTTTCTAAAGAATGAGCCTTTACACGAAAATGCTCACGTATTTGACGCTTGATTAAATTTCGCGCGACAGCCGTAGGAACTTTACGCTTGGTAATAGCCATGCCGACTCGTGGCTTATCCTGATCATTGGTACGCACAAATGCCATTAGATGGCTCTGATGAAGCTTACGCTCAGGTGCATCAAAAACCTCACGGAAGGCCGCAGGCGTGAGCAAACGCTGCTCTTTGGTGAAGCGGGCATTAGCTGCCGCTGAAACAGTATTGGACATAGCACAACCTAGTATAAGAGCGAATAACGGTAGCGGAAATAATAGCGCAGAAATAACAACAAAGTACAGAGACAAAAAAAGCGCCGATGTGGGCGCTTTTAATATATGGCTAAGTGTCAGTTGTGGTGATTGACTATCGCAATCTATAAATAATAGAAACACAACAAGCACTATAAGCCATGCTTATCGCAATCTACTGATTATACAGTAAGACGATGACGTCCTTTAGCGCGGCGACGAGCTAAGACCTGACGGCCTTTTTTAGTTGCCATACGAGCACGGAAACCGTGAGTACGTTTACGCTTGATCACGCTTGGTTGGAATGTACGTTTCATAACTCACCTATCAAAATAATGGACTAAATTCGTAATAACGGAGGATTATACCACCGCATAGAATCTCGGTCAATGAACTAATTTAATCTATGTCGATGCAGACAGATATTTTGACAGAGGAAATATCATTTTAAATGATTCATCGTGTGTAAATTTCATATTCATAACTCAAAAATAACGACTCAGTTAATTAATTCAGTGATGGATTTCCAAAAGTTATCCACAGTTTTTGTCGAACTCTATAATAATTAACTATTAATATATATAAGTATTGTTGTTATTGGGAGCTCGGTTATCTGTGGCTAAGTAAGTTTTCCTTTTTATTATCAATGTATTGTACTATGGGTAAACCTGTGGATAACCTGTGGGCTAAATATGGATAACTCACCTTTCAAAGTTATACACAAAAGTATCCACAGCCTTATCCCCAAAAAACAAGGTTTTATCCACAGGGTATTTGTGTTAGATTAGCCCCTACTTAATATGTGGCTTCGTATAGTTTATCAACGTAACTTCCAATATGGTTTCCAACGGAAATAATTGCGGAAAAT